>DXBJ01000047.1 GCA_019116585.1 Candidatus Faecalibacterium gallistercoris
TTGCAATGTGTGTAAATTCTTGTCATATCTGAAAGCATCGCTGTACTGTTGGTCCAGATGCGCATAAGAATAGTTGACTTTCATAGCGATATTGCATGTGTTAGGCGCGCCGCCAGCGTTCGTCCTGAGCCAGGATCAAACTCTTTATAAAATGATATTTATCACTTTAAAAGTGTTAAATCTCGTTCACTCAGCACGCAATCGCTTGCGTCCTGTGAATTACTCTTTGGAATTTTTAAGTGTTCCTTACACTTGAAAAGGTTCCGTTACAAGTATTCGATATTGTTCAATTTTCAAGGTCCTGCGCCGTTTGCCTCGCGGCTGACAGCTTGTTTATTTTACCACAGAACCGGGAGCTTGTCAAGCACTTTTTTGAAGTGTTTTTTGAAGTTCGTTTCGGTTTCGTGGCCGCTCCGTGGAGCGCTCGAATATAATACTACAACCCCGCCTTTTTGTCAACCCTTTTTTTACAAAAAATGTCATACTTTTCCTTTCTTTCTTCTCCGGACGCAAAAAAGGCCGGATACACGTAGTATCCAGCCTTTTCTTCCCGTTTATTCCCGTTTATTCCCGTTTATTCCCGTTTATTCCATACGGCGGATGGGGTGACGGAGCACGGTTTTCCATTTCTCCGGCGGCACTTTTCTCGCATCCGACAAATAAATCTCATGGTGCATCCGTTCCCCGGAAAAATCATTGGCATAGCCTTTCTCTTTGAGATAGGCATCCATAAGGGCCACGCTTTCCGGTTCTGTGTCAAAAGGCCCCAGATGCATCATCTGCACGCAAAGCCCTTCGTCTATAGTCAGGAACTCCGCACTGGAACAGTCCAGCTTTTTCTTTCTGGACGCAGCTTCCACGGCCCAGTCGAAATCCGCCTGGGTCACAAAATCGGGCACGCGGATCACCGATACCCACCGGAATGCTTCTTTTCGGCTGTAGTCGATCGCGCCGGGCGCTTCCTGCTGCCAAAAACCTTCCAGCGGGGGCACTACATATTCAAAGAAGCCCTCGATCTTGTGGTCGGTCTTGTGGCTCATTTTCAGCGTATAGGCCACGGCATACAGCACGCTGATGGCCTGCTGGTAAGCGCCGCCCTCCGCATTGGGGTCGCCCTCCCCCCGCACGGCGATATACTTCATGGGCGAGACAGTGACGATCTCCGGCTTGTTCTTGGGCAGATAGTATTCCTTATACTCTTTCTTGAAATCAAACGCCATGGTCTTGCCTCCTCAAAAGTAGCTCCGGATCTGGAACTTGTCCCCGGTGTCCTTCTTTTCCTCCACCACGATGTGCTCGTGGTTGAAATCGAAGTGGACCGGCAGGCACAGCTCGGTGTTGCGGGTCATCCGCAGCAGCTCGTCCACCCGCTTTTTCTCGTCGGGCATATAGAACAGGTAGCTGACCCCTTCTTTTTTGGCGCGGCCGGTGCGGCCGATGCGGTGGGTGTAGTGCTCGTTGTCCGAGGGGACGTCGTAGTTGATGACGGCGTCCACGTCCGACACGTCGATGCCCCGGGCGGCCACGTCGGTGGCCACCAGGATGGACACCTTCCCGTCCCGGAAGCTCTGCATGATGCGGTTGCGGTCCTTCTGGGACAGGTCCCCGTGGAGACAGTCCACCGAGAAGCCCAGCCGGGCCAGCTGGTTGGCCAGGGTGGCGGTGGCGAACTTGGTGTCGCAGAACACCATCACCCGCTTGTAGCCCTCCCCAATGATGAGCTGGGCCAGGTCGGACAGCTTGTTGCGGCCCGAGGTCTCCAGCTTGTACTGGGTGATCTTGGGCTGGCTTTCTTCCCGGGGCTGGACGGTGACTTCCTCCGCATCCCGCTGGTAGAGCCAGCCGATGTCCATCACCTCGCGGCTGATGGTGGCCGAGAACATGGACAGGGCCTTGCGGTTCTTCATCAGGTCGATGATGTGCCGCACATCCTTGTAAAAGCCCATGTTCAGCATCTCGTCCGCCTCGTCCAGGACGATCTGAGCCACATGGCTCAGGTCGATGCTGCGGCGCTTGTAGTGGTCCATCAGGCGGCCGGGGGTGGCCACTACGATCTGGCAGCCCTCGGCCAGGCGGCGGGCCTGCTTGTCCATGTTGGCGCCGCCGTAGACGCAGGCCACCTTGACCGCCGGCATAAAGTGGGTCAGGTCCTCCATATCGCCGGCGATCTGCTGGGCCAGCTCCCGGGTGGGGGCCAGGATCACCGCCTGGGGATACGCCTTGTCCGCCTCGATGTGCTCGGCCACCGGGATGCCGAAGGCGCAGGTCTTGCCGGTGCCGGTGGGGGCCTTGGCGATCACGTCCCGGCCCGCCATCATCAGAGGGATCACCTTTTCCTGGATCTCGGTCATTTCGTCAAAGCCCATCCGCTCCACGGCACGGTGGATGGCTTCGCTGCACTGTAATTCACTGTAACGCATGGTTTCTCCGTCCTATTCTAAATGGGGTGTTCTCCGCGCGTTTTGCACCGCGCTTTGCGGGGCCCCGGCCGCCCCTGCCGCTTTGCACCCGGCGCCGGGCCGGGCCGGGATTTTCCGACAATATGCCATTATAATATCAGTATAACACGCGGCGGTCAAAATGTCAGCAGGAAAAAGAAAAAGGCCGGACGCCTGCCGCGTCCGGCCTTGTCGTATCGGGGGTTACGCCGTCTCTTCCATTGCCTTGTCTGCCGCAGCGGCTGCACGGGCGGCCTCCAGCTTCTGCTTGAAGCGGCCGCTGGCCTTGAAGCCGGGGATCGAGGTGGACTCCAGCCGGCTGGACACCTTGGTCTTGGGGTTGGTGTAGGCCTTGGGCTTGCGGGGACGCATCTCGAAACGGCCGAAACCGGCGATGGTCACCTTCTCGTCGGCCCGCAGGCACTCGGCGATCTGGTCAAACATAGCGTCCATCGTCGTCTCCACCTGGCTCTCGGGGAAGCCGGTCTTGCGGGCGACAGTCTCGATCATCTGGGAACGGGTCATGTAACAATATCCTCCTGGAACAGCTTTTCTGTACAGAACTCCCCCTGTTTGTGGAGGAGTTCCAAGAAACTCGTAAAAGTAACGTACTTTTGCAAAATTTTCGTCGTAGAGTATAGCAAAGGGGCTTTGGCAAAGCGATACTCTGCGCACGAAACAGCATCCTGTGCACACGAAGCCTTATTTTTCCTTATACAGTGTCGCAATGTCCACCAGCGGCACATTTTTCAGGCTGTGGTCGCTGCGCAGGCAGTTGACCAAAGCGTTGGCCGTATCCACCGCCGTGATGCAGGGGATGCTCAGCTCGACGGCCTTGCGGCGCAGCCGGACCGAGTCCCGCCGGGGGTCGCGGCCCTTGGCGCTGGTGGAAAAGACGTAGTCCACCAGCCCGCTCTGGAGCAGGTCGATGATGTTGGGCGCCTCGCCCGACATATTGCGCACCTCGTTACAGGGCACCATATGCTTGTTCAGCCAGGCACAGGTCCCGGAGGTGCCGTACAGCTTGTAGCCCATGCTCTTCAGCTTCCACGCAATGTCCACGAACTCGGGCTTGTCGCTGTCCTTGACGGTGAAGATGCAGCAGCTGGCGGGGCCGGGGGTCTTAAAGGTATAGCCCGCGCCGATCAGGCCCTTGAGCAGGGCGTCGTGGTAGTTGGGCGCGATGCCCAGCACCTCGCCGGTGGACTTCATCTCGGGGCCGAACTGGGTGTCCACCCCGTGCAGCTTTTCGAAGCTGAACACCGGCACCTTGACCGCCACATAGGGGGCGTTGGGGTGCAGGCCGGTGCCGTAGCCCATGTCCGCCAGCTTTTCGCCCAGGCAGCAGCGGACCGCCAGGTCCACCATGGGCACGCCGGTCACCTTGGAGATATAGGGCACGGTGCGGGAGGACCGGGGGTTGACCTCGATGACGTACACCTTGCCGTCGGCCACCGCGTACTGGACGTTGACCAGGCCCACCACCTTCAGCTCGCGGGCAAAGCGGCCGGTGTAGTCCACCATGGTGTCGATCACCTTCTGGGACAGGTGCTGCGCCGGATACACGCAGATCGAGTCGCCCGAGTGGACGCCGGTGCGCTCCACCTGCTCCATGATGCCGGGGATCAGGTAGTCGGTGCCGTCGCAGATGGCGTCCACCTCGCACTCCACGCCCTGGATGTATTTGTCCAGCAGGACGGGGTGGTCCATGTCCACGTGCTCGGTGATGACGCCCATATACTCGATGACGTCGGCCTGGGTGTAGGCCACGATCATGTTCTGGCCGCCCAGCACGTAGGAGGGGCGCATCAGCACCGGCAGGCCGATCTCGTCGGCAGCGGCCAGGGCCTCGTCCAGGGTGTAGACGGTGCGGCCGGGGGCGCGGGGGATGCCGCAGCGCTCCAGCAGCTCGTCAAAGCGCTCCCGGTCCTCGGCCTCGTCGATGGCGTCGGCGGGGGTGCCCAGGATGGGCAGGCCGATCTCGTCCATGTGCTTGGCCAGCTTGATGGCGGTCTGGCCGCCGAACTGGACCACGCAGCCGTCCGGCTTTTCGGTGGCGATGATGTTGTCCACGCTTTCCGGGGTCAGGGGGTCGAAGTAGAGGCGGTCGCCGGTGTCAAAGTCGGTGGAGACGGTCTCGGGGTTGTTGTTGACCAGGATGGCCTCGCAGCCGTGCTTTTTCAGGGTCCAGACGCAGTGGACCGAGCAGTAGTCGAACTCGATGCCCTGGCCGATGCGGATGGGCCCCGAGCCAAACACCAGGATGCGCTTTTTGTGGGGCTGGCCGGCCTCTTTCTCCTGGATAAAGGCGGCGGCCTCGTTGTCCCCGTCGTAGGTGGAGTAGAAATAGGGGGTGTTGGCCGAGAACTCGGCTGCGCAGGTATCCACCATCTTGAAGCCGGCGCGGTAGTCCTCCACCGGCAGCTGCTCCACCCCCGCCAGCCGGCGGATGGTCTTGTCCTGGAAGCCGTACTTCTTGGCTTCCTTATACTGTTCGGCGCTCAGAACGCCGTTGCAGCGGGCCAGGCCGTTTTCCAGGTCGGCCAGGTGCTGCATCTTGTCCAAAAACCACCAGTCGATCTTGGTGATGTCGTAGATGGTCTGGTGGTCGATGCCCCGCTTGAGGGCCTCGTAGACGCAGAACACCCGCTCGGAGTCCTGCACGTGCAGGTGGGCGATCACCTCGCGGTCGTCCAGCTCCTCAAAGGGCTTGTGGGTCAGGGTGTCCATCCCCAGCTCGATGGAGCTGACGGCCTTCATCATGGCGGCCTCGAAGCTGTTGCCGATGCTCATCACCTCGCCGGTGGCCATCATCTGGGTGCCCAGGGACTTGTCCGCATAGACGAACTTGTCAAAGGGCCACTTGGGGTACTTGACCACGATGTAGTCCAGCGCCGGCTCAAAGCAGGCGCAGGTCTTGCCGGTGACGTCGTTGGTGATCTCGTCCAGGGTGTAGCCGATGGCGATCTTGGTGGCCACCTTGGCGATGGGGTAGCCGGTGGCCTTGGAGGCCAGCGCCGACGAACGGGACACACGGGGGTTGACCTCGATGACGGCGTAGTCGAAGCTGTCGGGCTTGAGGGCAAACTGGCAGTTGCAGCCGCCCTCGATGCCCAGCTCGGTGATGATGTCCAGCGCCGCAGTGCGCAGCATCTGGTATTCGTGGTCGCTCAGGGTCTGGCTGGGGGCCACCACCACCGAGTCGCCGGTGTGGATGCCCACGGGGTCCAGGTTCTCCATGTTGCAGACGGTGATGACGTTGCCCTTGTGGTCCCGCATCACCTCATATTCGATCTCTTTCCAGCCGGCGATGCACTTTTCCACCAAGATCTGGTGGATGGGGGAAAGCCGCAGGCCGTTGGTGCCGATCTCGATCAGCTTGGCCTTGTCCTCGCAGATGCCGCCGCCGGTGCCGCCCATGGTAAAGGCGGGCCGGACGATGACGGGGTAGCCGATGCGGTCGGCGCAGGCCAGGGCGTCCTCCAGGGTCTCCACCACTTCCGAGGGGATGATGGGCTGGTGCAGCTTTTCCATCGTCTCCTTGAACAGCTCCCGGTCCTCGGCGCGGTCGATGGTCTCGGGCTTGCAGGCCAGCAGCCGGATGCCGGTGCGGTCCAGATAGCCGCTGCGGGCCAGCTCCATGGACAGGTTCAGGCCCATCTGGCCGCCCAGGTTGGGCAGCACCGAGTCGGGCTTTTCGATGTCCAGGATGCGCTCCACCACCTCCAGGGTCATGGGCTCGATGTAGACGTGGTCGGCCACGTCGGGGTCGGTCATAATGGTGGCGGGGTTGGAGTTGAGCAGCACCGTCTCGATCCCCTCCGCCTTGAGGGCCCGGCAGGCCTGGGTGCCCGAATAGTCGAACTCAGCCGCCTGGCCGATGATGATCGGGCCCGAGCCGATGACCAGCACCTTTTTGATTCTGGGGTCCTTGGGCATATCAGCGCGCCTCCTTTGCTTTTTTCACATTGGTCAGGAAGCGGTCAAAGAGGAACTCGGTATCCTTGGGGCCGCCGTTCGCTTCCGGGTGGAACTGGACGGTAAAGCAGTTCCACTTCTTGTACTGGATGCCCTCGCAGGTGCCGTCGTTGGCGTTGACCTGGGCGACGGAACCCATCTCGGGGGGCAGCTGGTCCCCCACCACCGCATAGCCGTGGTTCTGGCTGGTGATGAAGGTGCGGCCGCTGGCAAAGTCGGTCACCGGCTGGTTGGCGCCCCGGTGGCCGTATTTCAGCTTGGTGGTCTTGGCGCCGGCGGCCAGGGCCGACAGCTGGTGCCCCAGGCAGATGCCGAAGGTGGGGATGCCCAGCTCAAAAATGCGGCGCAGGTTCTCGATGGCCTGGACCGGCTCGGCGGGGTCGCCGGGGCCGTTGGACAGCATGATGCCGTCGGGGTCCAGCGCGGCCACCTGCTCCGCGGTGGAAAAGGCGGGCATCACCGTCACCTTGCAGCCCCGGCGGGTCAGGCAGCGGACGATGTTCCGCTTGCAGCCGTAGTCCATCAGGACGATGTGGGGGGCGCCGGCGGGGTTGTGCACCTCCGGCGCGCTGCAGGTGACGGCGGCCACCGCCCCGGTGACGGCATAGGCCCTCACCTCGGCCAGCAGGGCCTCGGTCTTGTCCCGGTTGGCGGGGTCGGCGGGGTCGAACCCGGTCAGGATCGCGCCGTTCATCACGCCGCTCTCCCGGATCACCCGGGTCAGGTGGCGGGTGTCGATCCCCTCGATGCCGATGATGTTGTTTTTCTTCAAAAAGCTGTCCAGCGTCTCTTCCGAGCGCCAGTTGGACGGGGTCCTGCAGGCCTCCCGGACGATGTAGCCCCGGGCCCAGACTTTGCCCGACTCCATGTCCCAGCGGTTCATCCCGTAGTTGCCGATCAGGGGGTAGGTCTGGGTGATGATCTGGCCGTAGTAGCTGGGGTCGGTCAGGGTCTCTTCAAAGCCCACCATGCCGGTGGCAAAGACCACCTCGCCCACCGTGACGCCCGCAGCGCCCACCGACTGGCCCGCAAAAACCATCCCGTTTGCCAAAAGAAGATATGCGTTCATTGCGTTCCCTCGTTCACTCTCGCGCAGGCGTCACAGGGTCTGCTTGGCCTGCTGGCTCATCTTGCGGCTGCCCAGGTGCACCAGAGGCAGCTTGCCCTCCTTGCACAGGGGGCACTCTTCGGGGGCGTAGTTGGGCAGGTCCAGCTTGAGGGCGCTGGCCAGGATGGGGATGGGGGACGGCGCCTCGGGCTTGGTGCGGTCCACCACACAGGTGATGCCCAGGCAGATGCCGCCGGCCTCCTCGATGGCCCGCTTGGTCTCCAGGGAGGAGATGCCGGTGGTGACCACGTCCTCGGCGATGACGCACTTTTCGCCCGGGTGGATGACGAACCGCTTGAGGGTCATCACATTGTCCACCCGCTCGGTGAAGATGGCCCGCAGGCCGGTCTGGCGGGCCAGCTCGTAGGCGTAGACGATGCCGCCCATGGCAGGCCCGACGATGACGTCGGCGCCCAGCTCCTTGATCTTGGCGGCCACGGGGGCCATCACTTCGGCGCACCGGTCCGGGTACTGCTGCAAATAGGCCATCTGGCAGTAGGCGCTGGAATGGCGGCCCGACGACAGCAGGAAGTGCCCCTCCAGGAACGCATCGCAGCTCTTCAAAATCTCGATCGCTTCACTCATAATCTTTCTCCCTTGATTCTCTCAAAAAATCCAAAAAACGTCCTTCTCACGGTATTGTAACACGCGAGGGCGGAAAATGCAAATTGATTTGGAATATTCTTTTATTCCAGCATATATGCGCTATACAAGCGTATATTTACCGGGCGCAGCCCCGGATCTCGGCCAGGTCCTTCACCCCGTGGGCGTCCATCCAGGCGGCTATTTCCTCCGCCACGGCGCTCATGGCCCGGGGGTTGGCAAAGTTGGCCGCCCCCACCTGGACCGCCGCGGCCCCCGCCATGATAAATTCCAGCGCGTCGCGGCCGGTGGCGATGCCGCCCAGGCCCACCACCGGGATGCTGACGGCGCCCACCGCCTGCCAGACCATCCGCAGGGCGATGGGGCGCACCGCCGGCCCGGACAGCCCCGCAAAGATGTTGTCAAAGACGGGGCGGCGCTTTTCCAGGTCGATGGCGCAGGCCTGGAAGGTATTGGTCAGGCTGATGGCGTCGGCCCCGGCCGCCTCCACCGCCCGGCACATGGCGGGGATGTCCTCGGCCTGGGGGCTCAGCTTGACCATCAGGGGCTTGCGGCAGGCGGCGCGGACCATCCGCACCACCTCGCCGGCGGCCTGGGCCTTGACGCCGTAGGCCATGCCCCCCTGCTTGACGTTGGGGCAGCTGATGTTCAGCTCGACGATGTCCACGGCGCTGCCGTCCAGCAGGGCCGCGCCCTCCACATATTCTTCCTCGCTGTGGCCGCCCAGATTCGCGATCACCACCGTGCCGTACTGCCGCTTCAGGGCCAGCATCTCGGACAGCTCCACGTCGATAAAGTGCCGCACCCCGGGGTTTTGCAGGCCGATGCTGTTGATCAGGCCCGAGGGGGTCTCCCAGAGGCGCTCGCCCTTGTTGCCGTACTGGCCGTGCAGGGTCAGCCCCTTGCCCGAAATGCCGCCGATCCTGGCAAAGTCGGCCAGGTCCTCATACTCCACGCCGTAGCCCACCGTGCCCGACGCGCCGATCACCGGGCTGTTCATGACAAAGCCCAGCAGTTCCGTTCTCAGGTCTGCCATCCAAACACCTCCGTTCCCGCAAAGACGGGGCCGTCCTTGCAGACGCTCCTGGCCCCGGACGCCGTCTCGATGGTGCAGCCCAGGCAGGCCCCGATGCCGCAGGCCATCTTCTTTTCCAGGCTGACCAGGCAGGGCGTGCCCTTTTCGGCGCACAGCCGGGCCGCGTTGCGCATCATGGGGGTGGGCCCGCAGATCAGGACCACGTCATACGCCGCCGGGTCATACAGCTGGGTGACAAAGCCGTGGAAACCCACCCGGCCGCTGTCGGTGGACACCTTGACCAGCCCTGCCAGCCCCCGGTACTGCTCCATGCAGTAGGGCTCGTCCCGGAAACCGAAAAACACGTCCGGCTTCCGGCCGGCCGCCGCCAGCTCCCGGGCCAGCTGGTACAGGGGGGCCGTGCCGATGCCGCCGCCCACCAGGGCGATCTTTTCGTACCGGGCGGCGATGTCCGGCACGTCAAAGCCGTTGCCCATGGGGCCGGTCAGCTGCAGGGCGTCCCCTTCTTTCAGGGCCGCCAGCCGGGCGGTGCCCTGCCCCACGATCTGGTAGAGGAAGGAGACGGTCAGGGTCTCGGGCTCCCACTTGTGGACGCTGATGGGCCGGGAGAGGAAGGGCGCTTCCTCCGCCCCCCAGCTGCGCAGGGTGAAGAACTGGCCCGCGTGGGGGGCGTGGCCGGGGTCGGGCCAGAGCACCCGCAGCAGGCGGATGTCCGCCGCCGGGGCGCTGTGGCTCAGGACGGTGGCCTTACAGCAGGCTGCACGCATGGGCAATGGCCTCCTTCATGTTCACGCACTCGTTGTAGGCCGCCTCGTCAAAAGCCACGCCGGGCTGCTTTTTGTAGGCCAGCAGGATGCCGCGGCTGGAGTTGACGGTGCCGCCGTTGCCCTGGTTCAGGTACTGGGCGATGTCCTCGGCCTTGCCGCCCTGGGCGCCGTAGCCGGGGATCAGGAAAAAGCTGTCTTTGTAGCGGGCGCGGATCTCGGCCGCCTCCTCGATGTGGGTGCCGCCGATGACCAGGCCGATGGAGGAGTAGCCGTGCTCGCCCATGTAGCCCTTGCCCAGCTCGTTCAGCTTGTCGCCCACCAGGTCGTAGACATGGCGGCCGTCGGCCAGCTTCTCGTACTCAAAGTCCTTCGCGCCGCCGTTGGAGGTGCGGCAGAGCACGAACATCCCCTTGCCCTGCTTTTCGGCGTAGGGCAGGTAGGGGCTGATGGAATCCAGGCCCATATAGGGGGCCAGGGTGACGAAGTCGGCCTCGAAGTCCCCTGCAAAGTGGCCCATGGCGTACATCTCGGCGGTCTTGGCGATGTCCCCCCGCTTGATGTCCGCGATGACCGGCACGCCGGCCTCCCGCACGGCCTTCAGGGTCTCGGCGTAGGCGCGCAGGCCGTCCAGGCCCAGCGCCTCGTAGTAGGCGATCTGCACCTTGTAGCAGCCCGCCACCGCCTTGGTGGCCTCGATCAGGGCCTTGTTGAACCGGACGATGTTCTCGCCCCGGGACAGGGCGGTGTCCGCAAAGCCCTCGGGCAGGTAGGAGAAGTCGGTGTCCAGGCCGACGCAGACCGGGCCCCGGGCCTCGACCGCCTCGTACAGCTTATCCATGTTGGTCATCATAGCAGTGTTCCTTTCTCTCTCGTTCTCGATCTCAATCCTCGGCCTGGTAGGTCAGCTTGCCGCCCTTGATGGTGGCGCAGACCCGGCCGTACAGCTCGGCCCCGTCGTAGGGGCTGTTTTTGGATTTGGAATGCAGTTTTTCCCGCTCCACCCGGTAGGGGTGTTCCAGGTCCACCAGGACCAGGTCCGCGTCGCAGCCGGGCTCCAGCCGGCCCTTGTTCAGGCCCAGGATCTGGGCCGGCCGCTCGCTCATCAGGATGCTCAGCAGCTCCAGGGGCAGCCCCTCGCCCCGGCACAGTTTGGTGTAGCAGACCCCAAAGGCGGTCTCGCTGCCCACCATGCCGGCGGCGCCGGCGGCCTTGTCCTCCTCCGAGTGGGGGGCGTGGTCGGTGGCGATGGCGTCCACCGTCCCGTCCCGGATGCCCTCGATCAGGGCCGCCACATCGTCCGCGGTGCGGATGGGCGGGTTGACCCGGTAGCCGCAGACGTCGTCGGTGAACCACAGGTGGTGGGGGGTCACCTCGCAGGTAACGGGGGCGCCCCGCAGCTTTGCGATCCGGACCGCTTCCACCGCGCCCCGGGTGGAGACGTGGCACATGTGCAGCCGGGTCTGGTAGTATTCGCTCAGCCAGCAGTTGCGCAGGGTCTCTAGGTCCTCGGCCAGGCGGTAGTCCCAGGGGCTGATCTCCATGTCCTCGGCGTGGCTCATGACGGTGATGCCCCGCTGATGGCAGATGGCAAAGGCCCTGGCCATGACGCTGGCGTCCTGGACGCCGTGGCCGTCCTCGGTGACAAAGCGCACCGACGCGGGCAGGGTCTTGAGGTGGTCCAGGGTGACGCCGTCAAAATCTTTGGTGATGGAGACGGTCTGGTTGGCGCCGCACAGGCCGATGCGTTCGGCTTCCTCCTCCACCGCGGCCGCCTGGGCCGCCGAGGAGCAGACGGGCCTGGTGTTGGGCATCAGGTTGACGAAGGTGTAGCCGCCCGCCGCCGCCGCGCGGCTGCCGGTCTCGATGTCCTCCTTATATTCAAAGCCGGGGGTGCGCCAGTGGGTGTGCAGGTCCACAAAGGCCGGCAGGACGGTGAGACCGCCCGCATCCAGGACGGGTTCGTCGGGGCCGGCCAGGGCCGCAAGCCCCCGGCCCACCGCCTGGATCGTTCCCCCGCTGAGGTAGAGCTCGGTCTCTTCCCCGCGGGCGTTGACTGCGTTTTGGATGAGCATGGCGTTTCCTCCTTTGGCCAGCCGCGCCGGGGCCGGGGGCCGGGGCGCGGGCAAAAAAAAACTTTTCCCCAAAAGGGAAAAGTTCAGCTTTCAGAAACGGGGAACAAACCGGCTGCGAAAAAACCGGCGGCGAAGCACATCTTCAGCTTTTCCAGCGCATGGGCGCACAGCATGGCACAGTTCCCCTTCCTCATTTGTCTTGCAGGTATTTTATCATAGAAGCGCAAAAAGTGTCAATGGCATATCGCCTTTTCTTTGTGAGAAGTCGGGCCTCCCTGCCTGTAAATTTTTAGTAAAGCTCACAAAAATTCCGTCTGCGGGGCCCTGCCGGCCCTTTCCCCGCCCCGGGCGGGGCCGACACGCTCTGTACTTTATCCCCCGGCTGTGTTAAAATAGGGGCGGGAAAGAAACAAACGAACGGCTATCCATAGAGAGAAGGGGGAATCTGCCCATGGGCTTGCTTGACGACGCCCGCAACATCCAGCGCAAGGACCCGGCCGCCCGCACCGTGCTGGAGGTCATTTTGCTGTATCCGGGCTTTCACATTCTGGTCTACCACCGCCTCGCCCATTGGCTGTACCAGCGGGGCCACTTTTTCCTGGCCCGGTGGGTCAGCCAGCGGGGCCGCCATAAGACGGGCATCGAGATCCATCCCGGCGCCACCATCGGCAGGCGGCTGTTCATCGACCACGGCATGGGCATCGTCTTTGGCGAGACCACCGAGATCGGGGACAACTGCACCATCTACCACGGGGTCACCCTGGGCGGCACCGGCAAGGACACCGGCAAGCGCCACCCCACCCTGGGCGACAACGTCCTGATCGGCGCGGGCACCAAGGTGCTGGGCCCGGTCTACATCGGGGACAATGCCCGGGTGGGCGCGGGCAGCGTGGTGCTGAAAAACCTGCCCGCCAACTGCACCGCGGTGGGCGTGCCCGCCGAGGTGGTGCGGATCAACAACAAGGCGGTGAACCCCGCCGACGACCTGGACCAGCAGGACCTGCCCGATCTGGTGGCCCAGCGGATCACCGCCCTGGACCAGCGGGTCAGCCAGCTGGAAAAGGCGGCCCAGGGGGACACGCCCCCTACCCGCGAGCAGGTGACCGCCCGCTCCAACAGCCTGATGTGCCCGGACAGCCGCACCGAGCCGCCCGAATCCTAACCTGCACCGAACACGGCAAAACGAAAAAGCGCCTTCCCAGCTGCATGGCCGGGAGGGCGCTTTTGGTTTTACGGCATACGCCGGGGGCTTATTCGTACAGAGGGAACTGTTTGGTCAGGGCCAGCACCCGGGCGTTGATGTCCTCTTTCTTTTCGTCAAAGTCCCAGATGCAGTCCGCGATGCAGCCGGCGATGGTTTTCATCTCGTCGGCGCCCATGCCGCGGGTGGTCACGGCGGGGGTGCCCAGCCGGACGCCGGAGGTCACAAAGGGGCTGCGGGTCTCGCCGGGGACGGTGTTCTTGTTGGCAGTGATGTGCACCGCGTCCAGACGGGCCTCCAGCTCCTTGCCGGTGCAGGCCTCGCTGCGCAGGTCGATCAGCATCAGGTGGTTGTCGGTGCCTCCCGACACCAGCTGCACCCCCCGTTCCATCAGCGCGCCGGCCAGCACCTGGGCGTTGTCCACGATCTTGCGGGCATACTCCCGGAAGGCGGGCTGCAGCGCCTCGCCGAAGCAGACCGCCTTGCCGGCGATGACGTGCTCCAGCGGGCCGCCCTGGGTGCCGGGGAACACCGCCGAGTTGATCCGCTTGGCCAGCACGGCATTGTTGGTCAGGATCAGGCCGCCCCGGGGGCCCCGCAGGGTCTTGTGGGTGGTGGTGGTCACCACGTCGGCGTAGGGCACCGGGCTCTGGTGCACCCCGCCCGCCACCAGGCCGGCGATGTGGGCCATGTCCACCATCAGGTAGGCGCCGTAGCCGTGGGCGATCTCGGCCAGCCGCTCAAAGTCGATGGCCCGGGGGTACGCCGACGCGCCGGCCACCAGCATCTTGGGCCGGGTCTTTTTGACGGCCTTTTCCACCTCGTTGTAGTCGATGCGGCCGTCCTCTCCCACGCCGTAGGGGACGAAGCGATAGTTCTTGCCCGACATATTCACCGGCGAGCCGTGGGTCAGGTGGCCCCCCTGGGACAGGTCCATCCCCATGACGGTGTCGCCCAGGTCCAGCAGGGCAAAATAGACCGCCAGGTTGGCCTGGGCCCCCGAATGGGGCTGCACGTTGGCGTATTTTGCGCCGAACAGCTGGCAGGCGCGGCGGATGGCGATGTTCTCCACCTCGTCCACATAGACGCAGCCCCCGTAGTACCGCTTGCCGGGCAGGCCCTCGGCGTACTTGTTGGTCAGGACGCTGCCCATGGCGGCCATCACCGCCGGGGAGACGATGTTCTCGCTGGCGATCAGCTCGATGTTTTCCCGCTGGCGGGCCAGCTCCCGGCCCATGGCCGCGCCCACCTCCGGGTCGACGCCGTTCACCAGACCGATGGTGTCCATCATTTCTTTGTACATGGCAAATACCCCTCTCTTTTTTGGATGTGATCCATGATTCGCCGCTGTCGGTTCAACAGTTTACACTATGATAGCAGAACCGGCCCGTTTTTGCAAGGTGTACAGGTGTATTTTCTGTCAAAACACGCCCGCCAAAAAGCCGCCCCTCCCATGGCGGGAGAGGCGGCGGCGATGGTTGTTGATGGGTTTACTCTTTGTTCTGGCCGTGCTTGCGGGCCTCCAGGGCGATGATAGCGTCCCGGCGGGACAGGTTGATCCGGCCCTGCTGGTCGATGTCGGTGACCTTGACCACGATGGCGTCGCCCACGGCCACCACGTCCTCCACCCGCTCCACGCGCTTGGTGTCCAGCTTGGAGATGTGGACCAGGCCCTCCTTGCCGGGGGCGATCTCGACGAAGGCGCCGAAGTTCATCAGGCGGGTGACCTTGCCCTTGTAGATGGCCCCGATCTCGGGGTCCTCCACGATGGTCTTGATGGTGAAGATGGCCCGCTTGGCGTCCTCCTGGTCGATGGCCGAGACAAAGACGTGGCCGTCCTCCTGGACGTCGATCTTGCAGTTGCAGTTGGCGCAGATCTCCTGGATGACCTTGCCGCCCTTGCCGATGACGTCCTTGATCTTGTCGGTGGGGATCACGATGCTGAACATCTTGGGGGCCCAGCGGCTCAGCTCGCGGCGGGGCTCGGCGATCACCGGCTTGATGATCTCGTCCAGGATATACAGGCGGCCCTTGCGGCACTTCTCAAAGGCGTCGGCGATGATGTCGTAGGTCAGGCCGTCGATCTTGATGTCCATCTGGATGGCGGTGATGCCCTTGCGGGTGCCGCCCACCTTGAAGTCCATGTCGCCGTGGAAGTCCTCCACGCCCTGGATGTCCAGCATGGTCATCCAGCGGTCGCCCTCGGTGATGAGGCCGCAGCTGATGCCGGCCACCGGTGCCTTGATGGGGACGCCGGCGTCCATCAGCGCCAGGGTGGAGCCGCAGATGGATGCCTGGGAGGTGGAGCCGTTGGAGCTGAGCACCTCCGAGACGCAGCGGATGGTGTAGGGGAAGTCCTCCATGGAGGGCAGCACCGGCACCAGGGCCCGCTCGGCCAGGGCGCCGTGGCCGATCTCGCGCCGGCCGGGGCTGCGGGGGGCCCGTGCCTCGCCCACCGAGTAGGGCGGGAAGTTATAGTGGTGGATATACCGCTTGGTCTGCTCGTCGGTCAGGTCGTCCATCAGCTGGCTGTCCTTGGTGCCGCCCAGGGTGCAGGTGGTCAGCACCTGGGTCTGCCCGCGGGTGAACATGCCCGAACCATGGGCCCGGGGCAGGATGCCCACCTCGGCGGCCAGGGGCCGGATCTCGTTGATGCCGCGGCCGTCCACCCGCTTGCCCTCGTCCAGCAGCCACCGGCGGACGATCTGCTTTTGCATCTTGTAGCTGATCAGGTCCAGGTCGGCGTCGGACAGGTCGGGGTATTCTTCGGCGATGTCGTTCAGGATGGGCAGCAAAGCGGCGTCCCGGACGTTCTTGTCGTCGGTGTCCATGGCGGCCTTGAAGCGGTCCAGGTACTTGTCCCGGACGGCGTAGAACAGGTTCATGTCGATGCCGGCGGTCTGGAACTCCACCTTCGGCTTGCCGCGCTCGGCCACGATGCCGTTGATGAAGGCGATGATCTTTTTGATCTCCACGTGGGCGGTCTTGATCGCCTGGAGCATGGTGTCCTCGTCCACCTCGTTGGCGCCGGCCTCGATCATGACGATCTTGTCCATGGTGCCGGCCACGGTCAGGGCCAGGTCGCTGACCCGGCGCTGCTCATAGTTGGGGTTCAGGACGATCTCGCCGTCCACCAGGCCCACCTGGACGCCGCCGATGGGGCCGTTCCAGGGGATCTCGGACACCGCCGTCACCAGCGACGCGCCGATCATGCCGGCGATCTCGGGGCTGCAGTCGGGGTCCAGGCTCATGACGGTCATGGTGATGCACACGTCGTTGCGCATCTCTTTGGGGAAGAGGGGGCGCATGGGGCGGTCCACCACCCGGCTGGTGAGGATGGCGCGCTCGCCGGGGCGGCCCTCACGGCGCATAAAGCTGCCGGGGATGCGGCCGGCGGCGTAGAGCTTTTCCTCGTACTCCACGCTCAGGGGGAAGAAATCCACCCCTTCCCGGGGCTTGGGGCTCATGGTGACGTTGCACAGCACCACCGTCTCGCCGTAGCGGATCAGGGCGCTGGCGTTGGACAGCCCGCACATCTTGCCCATCTCTGCCTTGAACGGGCGGCCTGCCAGTTCCATCTCGTAGACCTTGTAGTGGGAAAAGGTCTCTCTGCGGGAGCCGAATTCGATTGCCATTTGTTACCTCCTAATTTGCCCGGACGTTTTTCGCCCGTATATCCCATAAGGCCGGCCGCCGCGGGCTATAGCAATAAACCCAGCGCCCAAACGCGCCTTGGGCGTTCGGTTTACTGCTGCAACACGCAGCGGCGGCCCTGCTTCCTGTAGCGCTGTGCGCCGCGCCTCAGAGAGGGCCCGTCCCCGCGCTGCGCGCGCCGGGCCCCTTCCCCTGGCATCCCCCGGAGCGCATCGGAAACGCCGCCTCCCGGCCGCTCCGACGCCTCCGCCCCGCCTTGTATCCAAGTAAAAGCAAAGGGCAGGCACCCATAGCATGGCGCCTGCCCCTCGTTCATTGAAATTACTTGCGCAGACCCAGCGTAGCGATCAGGGCGCGGTAGCGCTCCACATCCTTCTTCTGCAGGTAAGCCAGCAGATTGCGGCGGCGGCCGACCATCTTGAGCAGGCCGCGGCGGCTGTGGTGATCGTTGGGGTTCTTCTTCAGGTGCTCGTTCAGCTCGTTGATGTGAGCGGTCAGCAGAGCGACCTGGACTTCGGGGGAGCCGGTGTCCTTCTCGTTGAGGGCAACCTTGGCCATAACTTCCTGTTTGTTCATTGCAAAATACCTCTTTCTGTTTTTCTGCCGTGACAGGGCGGTGGGAACCGGTGTTCCCTTCTGAGGGCATACTCCCATCGCTGCGCCGCGGTAACGGTGATAGTATAGCAAAAACGGCGGCAAAAAGCAAGCGTTCCCCTTTCCAAATTTGTTGAAACAATTTTGTGCAAATGTTGCCCGGGCGGGGAATGTTTCCAAATTTTTCACTTGCGCGGGGGGCGGTTTGCTGTATACTGGTACCAATGCAAACCGGAAGGAAGTGGAACCATACATGAATCTGACACGGCGCAGTTTTTTGAAAGCCGGCGCGCTGGCCGCCGCAGGGCTGGCGGCCCCCGCCCTGCCCGCCGCGGCCCAGGACGCCCCGGCCCCCTCGCCGGTTTTCCGGGGCGCGGTGCGGCCCACCGCCTGGGGCCCGGTGCAGGGCCGGCAGACCGGGGCCAGCCTGGTGTGGTACGGCGTGCCCTATGGGGCCGAGCCCTCGGGGGCCCTGCGCTGGCAGCCGCCCCAGGACCCCGCCCCCTGGGCCGCCCCCCTGGACTGCACCGCCCCCGGGCCCATGGCCCTGCAGCTGTGCAACGGGATGTCCGCCGGCACCGAGGACTGCCTCCGGCTGGACATCTACGCCCCCGACGGCGGGGCCGGCCTGCCGGTGGCGGTCTATTTCCACGGCGGAGGCAACCGCACCGGCGCCACCCTGGAGCTGAACGGCCGCCGCCTGGCCGAGCAGGCGGGCTGCGTCGTCGTCTCGGTGGGGTACCGGCTGGGGCTGCTGGGCTTCAACGCCCTGCCCGCCCTCCGCAGCGGCCCGGACTCCACCGGCAACTACGCCCTGCTGGACGCCGCCAAGGCCCTGGACTGGGTCCAGGAGAACATCGCTGCCTTTGGCGGCGACGGCCGCAACGTCACGGCCATGGGCTTTTCGGCGGGGGGCCGGGACGTGCTGGCCATGCTGGCCAGCCCTTACTTTGCGGGGCGGTTCCAGAAGGCGGTCTCCCTCTCCGGGGGGCTGTCCATGGCCGATCCCGAGGCCGCCGCCCGGCAGACCGCCCAGGCCCTCGCCCCCCTGGCGGTGGAGGACGGGCTCTTCGCCGCCCCGGACGAGGCGGCGGCCTGGCTGCTGACCCCCGGCGAGGACGTCCGCCGCTGGCTCCTCGGCCTGGACCCCGCCCGCCTGTGCCCCCTCATGGCCGGGGGCGGGGGGCTGCGGATGAACAGCTTCCCCCACCTGTTCGCAGACGGGGTGGTGCTGCCCGCCGGCGGCTTTGGCCATGCCTCGCAGAACAGCGTGCCCCTGCTGCTGGTCACCGGCCGCACCGAGTTCAGCCTGTTCAACCCCCTGGCCTCCCAGTACCAGGCCCAGGGCCTTTCCCAGGTCCAGGCCGCCCAGGCGCGGGAGTTTGCCACCGCCTACGGCTCCGAGCTCTACCGCATCCACAACGGGGCGGCCGCCGCCCAAACCCTGGCCCCCCGCACCGGCGCCCCCGTCTGGCTGTGCGAGCTGGCCTACGGCGCGCCGGACAGCCGGAGCCCCATCACCGCCCTGGGTCTGGGCTCCTACCACGGCATCAGCCTGGCCCTGCTCTCGGGCGAGAGCAACGGCCTGGCCGGCATCGCCGGGCTCAGCGGGCCGGGCTTCGAGGTCCTGTCCGGCGCCTTCATCGGGGCGGTGGGGGCTTTCCTCCGCAGCGGGGACCCCAACGCCGCCCCCCTGCCCTCCTGGCATCCCTGGACCAGCGCGGACCCCGCCGCTCTGGTGCTGGACGCCGGGCCGGAGGCCGATTCCCTTTCGGCCATGGTCCGGCCCGCCCCGGCGGACTATGACGCCGTCCTCGACCGCCTGGACGCCGACAACTCCGTCCCCGCCCCGGTCAAGGATCGGGTGATCCGCACCGTCCTCAGCGGCCGGTTTTTCAGCGCCGCCCTGGACCGGCGCTATCACACCTCTGCCCTCTGAAAGCAAAACAGCACATAAAACAACGGGCCCCGCATCCATGGCGGGGCCTCAGATTGTCAAAAAAGTCCCGTCCAGCCGACATGTGCGGATGGACGGGACACATACAGGGAAATTTGGCGCTGAGAGTGTGCGAGCCGCTTTGCGGCGAGTGCGCGGTTCAGCGCCAAATTTTGTCCCCAGGGACTGCGAAGCTGAGGCGCGTCCTGCGGACGAAACAGCCGAAG
>DXBJ01000048.1 GCA_019116585.1 Candidatus Faecalibacterium gallistercoris
GTCAAAAATGCTGGGATATTCGCCAAAAAGCGCTAGATGCAAGGCGCATGAGCGCCGCACTCCTTGGTGGAATGCAAGCGAATGCAACGCAGCAGATGGGGCTTTTTGGTAGAATAGAACAGCGTTGGGGAGTTTTCAGATACACCCTAGCGTCCGTCAGGCCGCGGCCTGCCGGGCCCCGGCGCGGGCCAGCCCCGCCGCCAGCAAAAAGCCGGCCGGCGCGCTGACGAAACTGGCGAGGTAAAAGCCGCTGTACCCCCACAGGGGCACCAGCAGAACGCAGGCCAGCAGGTCGAGGGCGGTGCCCCCCAGGTTGGAGGCCAGGTACAGCCCCATCTGCTGGCGGCCCCGCAGGCTGGCCTCCTGGAAGTGCTTCATGGCGGTGAAAGCGTAGACGATGGCCTGGCGGCTGAGCAGCAGCGCGCCATAGGCGATGGCGCCGCCGTCGCTGGTGAAGAGCCGCAGCATGGGCCGGGCGAACAGGATGCAGCCGGCTGTCACCGCCAGCGCGTAGAGCAGCATGATGCCGCGTGCCTGCCGCACCCCCTCCCGGACCCGGGCATCCTGCCGGGCGGCGGTGTTCTGGGCGATGAAAAAGACCAGGGACTGGGTGAAGCCGTAGACCGGCATCAGCAGCAGGCTGGACATCTTGTTGGCGCAGGAAAAGCCGGCAATGGCCGCCACCCCGATGCCCCCCAGCAGCCCCTGCTTGACCATGCTGGTCACCGGCGCGCTGGCCTGCTGGATGGCGCTGGGGGCCGCCAGCCGGAACACCTCCCCCAGGCAGCGGCGGTCCAGCATGGAAAAGCGGAACGGCCCGGTCAGCAGGGTGCGGCGCAAATACCACAGCATGAACAGGCACCCCGCCACCTGGGAAAGGGCGGTGGCCGCCGCCGCGCCCGCCACCCCGAAGGGCCCCACCCAGGCGAGGTCCAGCAGGACGTTCAGCACCGAGGTGGCCAGCACGGCGTACAGGGGCGTTTTCGAGTTTCCGCAGGCCATCACCAGCTGTTTGGACAGGTCGTAGACCATCAGGAAGGGCAGCCCCGCCAGGTAAAAGCGGATGTACTCCGCCGCCTGGGGCAGGATCTCGGCGGGGGTGCGGATCAGGCGCAGCAGCCATTCCGCCCCTGCCAGCCCGGCCCCCGCCATGCACAGTCCCAGCACCGCGTCGATGGCCAGCAGGTTGTAGACTGCCGCCGACAGCTCTTCCGGGGCGGCGGTGGGCCGCCGGGCGGCCAGCAGCAGGCCGCCGCCCAGCTCCATCCCGCCCGATACAAAGAGGAACACCATCAGCACCGTGGATGCGTTGGACACCGCCGCCAGGGCGCCCGCGTCCAGGCACAGCCCCACGATCATGGTGTCGGCCACCGCATAGAGCTGGGTGGCTACCATCGTCAGGATGATGGGCCCCGCAAAGCGCAGCAGCGCCGGGCGCACCGGCCCGGCCAGCAGGGCGTTTTCGGTTTGTGGTTTGTTTTGCGACATAGTTTCACCTTCCGGTTGCAAAATGGAGTGGATTCTGGTATGCTGGGTCTATCATAAACCATCCAGCAGCTGGATAGTCAAGAGGCAAAAGCATGAAAGAGACCTACCTGCGGACGGCGGCCTTTGCGGCGCTGGCCGGCGTGAACAAAAAGACCCTGCACTATTACGACGAGATCGGCCTGTTCCGGCCCGCCTATGTCAACGAAAAGGGCTACCGGTTCTATTCTCCCTTCCAGCTGGACCGGCTGGCCCTGATCGTGACCCTCAAAGACCTGGGGGTGCCCCTGAAGGTGATCGGGGAATACCTGAACGGCGGCGACCTGGCCCGGGTGGACCAGATCCTGACCCGCCAGAGCCGGGAGCTGGACCGCCGCATCGCCCAGCTGACCCGGCGCAGGGCCCTGCTGGAGACGCTGCGCCGGCAGAACCGGGCGTTTCTGGACGGGTGCGGCAAGGGCCCGCAGCGGCTGCATCGGGAGCCGGAGCGCATCGCCGTGCTGATGGACCGGGCCGAGATGGAGAGCAGCCGGGTCCTGATCGTCAACTACCTGACCGACGGCCCCGGCACCGGCCTGTGTGGGGAAGGGGAGGAGCGCTTCCTCTACCAGAAGCGGGCGGACGGGCCGATCCTGGTCCCCGGCGGGGACTACCTCTGCCTGTACGAGATGGTGCAGGGCCACCGGGTCTGGGACTGGCTGGTCAGCCGCCGGCAGCAGCTGCAGGACTGGGCCGCCGCCCACGGCCTGCGGCTGGACGGGCGTGCCTTCGTGGAATTTGGAGACCTGGCCGTGAACGAAGGGGACGGCAGGGGCCCCGAGCCCCGCTCCATCCGGATGCGCATATGTGAGCCGGATTCATCTTCTCACACGGATGGGTGAAAAGATATATCTTGACTTTACGGCGGTAAATTGTATAATGCAATCAAACCGATGAGGCGAAAGAGACCCTGCAGCAAGCGCATCCAGAGAGCCCGGCATGGTGAAAGCGGGCGGCGCGTGGCAGCGGTTATGGGTCGCCGAGGGCCGGGCGAACGGGGCAAGCCCCCAGTAGCTTAGGACGGGTGTCTCCCGTTACAGGGCAGGGGAGTGTTGGCTCCCCGCGAGAGGCTCTGCGCTGAGGCAGGGCAAACAAGGTGGCACCGCAGAATCGAATGTTTCGATCCTGTCCTTGTGGTAAAACACGGGGACGGGTCGTTTTGCTGTATGGCCCGTTCCGCACAAAAGCGGGGCGGGCCTTTTTTGCTGGGCGCCGCTCCCACACAAGAAAGGAGCTTGACCCATGAAACACACTGAGATGATCTCCCGCCGCAGCTTTCTGCAGGCCGCTGCCCTGACGGCCGCCTGCTCCGCCCTGGCTCTGACCGGCTGCGGGTCCTCTTCTTCGGCGGCTTCCTCCGCCGCCGGCGCGGCTTCCGCCCAGGAGGGCGCCGCCGTCTACAAGGTGGGCATCGTCAACTATGTGGACGACGCTTCCCTCAACCAGATCGTCGCCTCCCTGGAGGCCCGCCTGGACGAGGTGGGGGCCGAGCGGGGCGTCACCTTCAACTATGCCGACTACTACGCCAACGCCCAGGCCGACCAGTCCAACCTGAACCAGATCGGCGCGGACCTGGTGGCCGACGAGGTGGACGTCATCGTAGCGGTGGCCACCCCCTCTGCCTCCACCATGCTGGCCGCCGTGGAGGACACCGACATCCCGGTCATCTACTCGGCGGTCACCGACCCGGTGGGCGCGGGCTTCGACGGCCTGCCCAACATCACCGGCACCTCCGACGCGCTGGACACCGAGGCCATCATGAACCTGATCCTCTCCATCAACCCGGACCTGGACCAGCTGGGCCTGCTGTACGACCTGGGGCAGGACTCGTCCACCCAGGCCATCGCCGACGCCAAAGCGTTCTGTGACGAGCACGGCATCCGCTGCATCGAAAAGAACGGCACCAACACCGCCGAGGTCCAGATGGCGGTGGAGGCCCTGGCGGCTTCGGGGGTCAAGGTGGTGTTCACCCCCACCGACAACACCATCATGACCGCCGAGCTGGCCATTTACGAGACCATGATCGAGGCGGGCATCCAGCACTTTACCGGTGCGGACAGCTTTGCCCTGAACGGCGCCTTTGTGGGCTACGGCGTGGACTACGTCCAGCTGGGCGAGGCCACCGCCGACATGGTGGTGGAGCTGCTGTGCGACGGCAAGACGATCGCCGACCTGCCCTACCGCACCTTCGACAACGGCACCGCCACCATCAACACCGAGACCTGCGCGGCCCTGGGCCTGGACCTGGAGACGGTCAAGACGGCCTTCGAGCCCTACTGCACCGCCATCGAGGAGCTGGTCACCGCGGAAGAGTTTGAATGACAACGGTCCGCGCCCGCCGCCGCCCGGCCGGGGCGGCCTGGAAGATACACTTGTGAGGAGATCCCATGCTGGCTAGTATTTTTTCGATCAATGTCCTGCAGTCGGCCCTGGAGCTGGGCTGCATCTACGCGCTGGTGGCGCTGGCGCTGTTTTTGAGCTATTCCATCTTGAACATCGCCGACCTGTCCACCGACGGATGTTTCACTCTGGGCTGCGCGGTCTGCTGCCAGGTGGCCGTGGCCGGCCATCCGGTGCTGGCCCTCTTCGCCGCCATGGCGGCGGGGGTGCTGTCCGGTTTCATCACCGCCTTTCTGCAGACCAGGCTGGGGGTGGAAAGCATCATGGCCGGCATCATCGTCAACACCGGCCTGTACACCATCAACCTGGCGGTGATGGGCTTCTCCTCCAACATGAGCCTGGTGCGGGTGGATACGGTGTTCTCCCTGGGCAAGGACCTGCTGGCCTTTGCCGGCGGCTGGTACCAGCTGCTCCTGGTGGCGGCGGTCATCCTGATCGCCTGTGTGCTGATGGTCCGCTTCCTCGGCACCCGGCTGGGCCTGTCCATCCGGGCCACCGGCGACAACGCCGCCATGGTCCGCGCCTCCAGCATCGACCCGGGCTACACCATCATGGTGGGCCTGTGCATCTCGGGCAGCCTGACCGCCCTGTCCGGCGCCCTGCTGGCCCAGTACCAGAAGAGCTGCGACATCAACGTGGGCACCGGCATGGTGACCATCGCCCTGGCCTCCCTCATCATTGGCGAGACCCTGCTGGGCAAGCGCTCGATGATCCTGCGGGTGAGCGGCGTGGTCTTTGGCAGCTGCTTGTACCGTTTCATCGTGGCGGTGGCCCTGCGGTTCAACGTGCCCGCCGCGGCCATGAAGCTGGTCTCGGCCCTGATCGTGGCGGTGGCCATCTCGATGCCCGCCATCCGCCAGAAGATCGCCTTTGAAAAGCGCAAGCAGGAGGCCCGCCTCCGCCACGCCCAGACCCACGGCAAAAAGGAGGCAGTCTGATGCTGATGCTGGAAATGAAGGGTGTCCGCAAGACCTTCAACCCGGGCACCGTGAACGAAAAGGTGGCGCTGGACGGCGTCGACCTGGCCCTGGAAAAGGGCGATTTCGCCACCATCGTGGGCTCCAACGGCGCGGGCAAATCCACCCTGTTCAACGCCATCACCGGCGGCTTCATCGCCGACGAGGGCTGCATCGTCCTGGGCGGGGAGGACATCACCTTCACCCCCGAGTTCAGGCGCAGCAAGGTGATCGGCCACCTGTTCCAGGACCCCCTCAAGGGCACCGCCCCCAACATGACCATTGAGGAAAACCTGGCTCTGGCCTATCTGCGGGCGGGCACGGCCCAGCGGGCCTATTTTTCCCGCATCTCCCGCAAGGACAAGGAGCTGTTCCGGGAGCGTCTGGCCCTGCTGGGCATGGGCCTGGAGGACCGGATGAAGCAGCCGGTGGGCCTTTTGTCGGGCGGCCAGCGCCAGGCGCTGACCCTGCTGATGGCCACCCTCGTCACCCCCAAGCTGCTGCTGCTGGACGAGCACACCGCCGCCCTTGACCCGGCCACCGCCGACAAGGTGCTGGAGCTGACCAGGAGCATCGTGGCCGAACAGGGCATCACCTGCCTGATGGTCACCCACAATATGCGCCAGGCGCTGGAGCTGGGCAACCGCACCCTGATGATGAACGGCGGCCGCATCGTCTTTGACGTCCGGGGCGAGGAGCGCAGCAGGATGACGGTGGACGACCTGCTGGAACGCTTCCGCCAGCGCGCCGGCGAGGAGCTGGACAACGACCGCATCCTGCTCAGCAAAGTGGAAAAACCGTAAACGAGCAACCCCGGAAGGGCGACATACAGAAAAATACCCCGGTGAGCCAGAGCAGCAAGTGCCTGGCCCACCGGGGTGTTTGTTTTGCCGGGATTACTTCACGTACTCGATGGTGTACTCGAAGCCGTACTCCTCCTGGAGCTTCTTGACGGCGGGCTCACAGTCCTCGATGAAGGTGGGGGCGTAGACCGAAGCGCCGTTGTGGGCCTTCTTGTAGTCCTCGACGATCTGGGTCAGCTTGTTCCAGCCCTCGCTGGCTTTGGCCTGGTCCACGCTGTCGGGGAAGTTGATGATGAATTCGCGGTGCTGCGGGATACGAGCTTTCATAAGACATTCTCCTTTGTTTCTGACAAAATCTATCATCGGCG
This sequence comes from Candidatus Faecalibacterium gallistercoris, assembly GCA_019116585.1. GTDB lineage: Bacteria > Bacillota > Clostridia > Oscillospirales > Ruminococcaceae > Faecalibacterium > Faecalibacterium gallistercoris. The sequence goes on from DXBJ01000048.1 coordinate 6,052, forward strand.
GCCGTTGGAGCGGCCGCGGGTCAGTGGTTTTTTACGCAAGGCCGAACACCCGGCGGGCGTTGGCGGCGGTCTGGGCAAAGACCGTTTCGGCCGGCACTCCCTTGCGCTGGGCGATGTACTCGCCCACATAGGCGATCAGGGAGCTGTCGCACCGGGCGCCCCGCACCGGCTCGGGGGCCATGTAGGGGCAGTCGGTCTCCAGCAGGATGGATTCCAGGGGCAGAGCGTCGATGGCCCTGCCGGCCCGCTTGGCCCCCTTGAAGGTGCAGGCGCCCCCGAAGCCGATCAGGATGCCCTGCCCGGCCAGCCAGACGGCGTCCTCGGCGCTGCCGGAATAGCAGTGCAGGATGCCTTTGGGCTTATACTTTTTCAGCAGGGCGTAGACGTCGGCGTGGGCCTCCCGGTCGTGGACGACGATGGGTTTGTCCAGCTCCAGGGCCAGACGGATCTCCGCCTCGAACAGGGCCAGCTGGGCGTCTTTGGGCACCGGCCAGTGGTAGTCCAGGCCGCATTCCCCCACGGCCACCACCTTGGGGTCGTCGTAATAGGGGGCCAGGGCCCGCATTTCGGCGGCCCAGTCCCCGCCATAGACCGAGACGGTGGGGGCGGGCGGCGCCGAGCCGCACTTGTCGGCGGGCAGCAGGCTTTCGGGGTGGATGCCGATAGCCGCCCACACCCAGGGGTAACGGTGGGCCAGCTCCAGGCAGCGGGGGGCGTCCCCCGAATGGGTGGCCTGTTCGCAGACCCCCACGACGCCCTGCGCGGGCAGGCCGTCCAGCACGGCGTACCGGTCGGCGTTGAAGGCCCCGGACGAATAGTGGGCGTGGGTGTCGAAGATGGGGCCGGCAGAGGGGTAGATGCTCATGCCTGGGGCGCCTCCTTTCCGCGGCGGTTGACCAGCCAGATGCCTGCGCAGACCAGGGCCAGGGCCGCCAGATACTGCCACTCGAACAGGGGTTCGCCGTTGAGCAGGGCGGACAGCAGGACGTTGACCACCGGGTTGACCAGGCCGAACACGCTGATCCGGCTGACAGGGTTGTTTTTCATCAGCAGGGCCCACAAAACGTAGCCTGCCCCCGACACAAAGGCCAGGTAGAGCAGGACCGGAACGCCCAGCGGGTCCTGGGGGGCGAGGGAGCCGCCCAACGCCAGACCGATCAGGAGCAGGGCCGCGCCGCCCACCCCCAGGTTGAGGCAGCAGACCATGAAGCTGTCCGCCTTGCGGGTCACCGACTTGTTCCATGGCCCGGAGACGGTGAAGATGACGGTGGCCGCCATCATACAGAAGATGCCCCAGCCGCTGCCGCCGCCGTGGTTGCCGATGGTGGCCACCAGCACCCCGGCAAAGCCGATGACGCAGCCCGCCGCTTTGGCGGGGGTCATCCGGTCGGAGCGGTAGAGGAAGTGGGCCAGGATGACGCCCAGAAAGCTCTGAGTGCTGTTCAGGATGCCCCCAAAGGCCCCGGTCAGCAGTGCGACGGCCGCGTAGTAAAAGGCGTACTGGGCCGTGGTCTGCCACAGGCCCAGGGCGCAGCACTCGGCCAGCACGCGGCCCCGGGGCAGGGCGGGGCGCCGGCCTTCCAGCGCGAAGCTGGCCAGCAGGACCAGCACGCTGCCCAGCATGAACCGCACCCCCGCAAAGCAGAGGATGGAGGCGGTGTCGGCGGCGTCGATGGCAAAGAGCCGGTATCCCAGCTTGATGAAGGGGAAGGCCGACCCCCAAAAGCAGTTGCAGAGGACGGCAAAGGCCACCGCGAAGGCGGGCGTCCCAAACAGGGCGTCCAGCCGGGCGGCCCGGGCGTTGTCAGTGGGCAAGGCCGGCCTCCTTTAGTGGATGCGGCTGCCGGCTGCGGCGTCGTCGGGGTAGAAGGCGATGGTGCAGCCGCCGTCGGCGGTGTCGGCCGCCACGATCATCCCCTCGCTGGTGTACTTGCCCTTCAGCATGGGGCGGGGGGCCAGGTTGGCCACGATGCCCACCTTTTTGCCGATCAGGTCCTCGGGCTTGTACCACTTGGCGATGCCGGACAGGATGCAGCGCTCCCGCTCGCCGTCAAAGACGGTCAGGTGCAGCAGCTTTTTGCTCTCCTTGATGGTCTCGCAGGCGCGCACCTCGGCCACCCGCAGCTCCACCTTGCAGAAGTCCTCAAAGGCGATCTCGGGCTCGTGCTCGATGGGCCCGGCCGGCGCGGCGGGGGCGGCGGCCTTGGCTTCCGCCACCTCTTTGGCCTTCTGGGCGGCCAGGGCCTCGGCGCGGCGCTTCTCGTCCTCCGCCTTCAGGTGGGCGATCTCCTTGGCCACGTCGATGCGGGGGAAGAGGGGCTCGCCCTTGTGGACGGTGTAGCGCTCCTGCAGGCCGTAGGCGGCGTTCTCCAGCTGGAGGGCGGCGGCGTCCAGGCCCAACTGATCCATCATCTTGGGGGCGGTGGTGGGCAGGTACGCCTCCAGCAGGATGGAGGCCACCCGCAGGGCCTCGCACAGATGGTACAGCACGCTTTCCAGGCGGGGCTTGTTGGCCTCGTCCTTGGCCAGGGCCCAGGGGGCGGTCTCGTCGATATACTTGTTGGCGCGCTGGACCACCGCGAAGATCTCGGCCAGGGCCTGGGGGATGGTCAGGCTGTCCATGCAGGCGGCCACCTTGGCGGGCAGGGCGTCGATCATCTGTTCCAGCTCGGCGTCGATGGCCTCGCTGCCCGGCGCCTTCGAGACGGTGCCGCCAAAATATTTTTCGCACATGGCGACGGTGCGGCTGAGCAGGTTGCCCAGATCGTTGGCGAGGTCGCTGTTGATCCGGTTGATAAGGGCTTCGTTGGTGAACATGCCGTCGTTGCCGAAGGGGATCTCACGCAGCAGGAAGTAGCGGATGGCGTCCACGCCGTACCGGTCGCAGAGGATGACCGGGTCCACCACGTTGCCCACCGACTTGGACATCTTGCCGCCGTTCATCAGCAGCCAGCCGTGGCCGAACACCCGCTTGGGCAGGGGCAGGTCCAGGGCCATGAGCATGGCCGGCCACAGGATGGTGTGGAAACGGAGGATCTCCTTGCCCACCATGTGCAGGTCGGCAGGCCAGAACTTGTCGTAGTCGTGGTAGGTGTCGTTGCCGTAGCCCAGGGCCGAGACGTAGTTGCTCAGAGCGTCCACCCAGACGTACATGGTGTGCTTGGGGTCGAAGGGGACGGGGATGCCCCACTTGACCGAGGTGCGGGAGACGCAGGTGTCCTGCAGGCCCTGCTTGATGAAGGCGATCATCTCGTTTTTGCGGCTCTCGGGCTGGATGAACTGGGGGTTGTCCTCGTAGTATTTCAGCAGGCGGTCGGCGTATTTGCCGGTGCGGAAGAAGTAGGCTTCTTCGTGGGCGTCGTAGACCTCGCGGCCGCAGTCGGGGCACTTGCCGTCCACCAGCTGGCTGTCGGTCCAGAAGCTCTCGCAGGGCTTGCAGTAGTGGCCCACATACTCGCCCTTGTAGATGTCGCCCTGCTGGTACAGCTGGGTAAAGATCTTCTGGCAGGTCTCGATGTGGTAGTCGTCGGTGGTGCGGATGAAGCGGTCGTAGCTGACGTCCAGCAGCTTCCACAGGTCCTTGACGGTGGCGACGATGCGGTCCACATACTCTTTGGGCTGCACCCCGGCGGCCGCGGCCTTGTCCTCGATCTTCTGGCCGTGCTCATCGGTGCCGGTCAGGAACATCACGTCGTACCCCTGCTTGCGCTTGAAGCGGGCCAGCGCGTCGCAGGCCACGGTGGTGTAGCTGTGGCCGATGTGCAGCTTGTCGCTGGGGTAGTAGATGGGGGTGGTGATGTAGAACTTTTTCTGTTCAGACATGATAAACGATTTCCTCCCTTTGGTTTGGACGGCGGAAAAGAAGCGAAAAGCCCCCGTCCCTGCCGGGCCTTGTCACCCTGCAAGGACGGGAGCCGACAGCTTCCGTGGTACCACCTTGGTTCGCCGGCCCCTCGCGGGGCGCGGCCTTACAGGCTGCGGCGCAGCGCAAGGGCGCGGCGGGCACAGCCGGGCGCGGTAACGGGCGCACCCGGCGCAGGCTGGGCCCAAAAGGCTTCGCCCGCGCGGCTCCGAGGCCATCTTCCGCGCCCCGATGCCTGCCCGGTTCCACCGCCGCGGGCTCTCTGCAAGGCTCAAAAAGCGCGTACTCTTCTCTTCACAGCCGATGTCATATCACGGCTATTATAGGGGAAGCGGGTGGATTTGTCAACAGGCCGGCGAAGGATTTTTCCCGCCCGGGGGCTTGACAGCCGCGCCGGCTCATGCTAGTCTGGGGCTCGGGCTGCTGCTGACCTTCCCGATCGGGACTGTCACCGAGATTTGCACCAGCATCTATTATGAATCAAGGAATTCATCTATTATGAATCAAGGAATTGATGAAGAACGCATCAAAAGCAGGAGGGCGCAAACATGGAAGAACGGGAACGCATCGTCCGGCTGTGGTTCGAGATGTGGCTCGAACAGAAGGATCTGGGCATCGATGAGATCTTTGCAGAAGATGTGATCTACACCGAGAGCTGGGGCCCGCAGTATCGCGGGCGGGAGGCGGTCCAGCACTGGTTCAAGGAGTGGAACACCCGCGGCCGGGTACTGGTCTGGGACATCCGGCAGTTTTTCCATAAAGAAGGGCAGACCGTGGTGGAGTGGTATTTCAGGAACACCATGCAGGACGGCAGAGTGGAAGAATTTGACGGCGTCTCCCGGATCGAGTGGACGCCGGAAGGGAAGATCGCGGCCCTGAAAGAGTTCGGCTGCAACAGCCATACCTATGATCCTTACCGCTCCGGCCCGGAACCGGTGTTCCGGGACGAAGCAGCGCGCTGGTTTTGAGGGACTGCGGCACAAACGGGCCCCCGCCTTGACAGGGCGGGGGCTTTGTGCTATCATATGGTTAACGGTTAAGCTAACTGTTAATCGTATTGCGCAGAAAGGACGTGGGATCACCTTGAGCTTACAGCACACACTGCGGGCGCTGGCCGACCCGATCCGGCGGGAGATACTGAACCTGCTGAAAAACGGCCGGATGTCCGCCGGGGAGATTTCGGCGCACTTCCCGGTGACGGCGGCGTCCATTTCCCGGCACCTGTCGGTGCTGAAGGACGCCGACCTCATCCGCGACCAGCGGGAGGGCAAGTATATTTTTTATGAGCTGAACGCCTCGGTCCTCGAGGAGGTGCTGCTCTGGATCGCCGAACTGAAAGGGGAATCGGGAGATGAAAAAGATCATAGCGAATCATAAAGGGCAGCTGGTCCTCTCGTCGCTGGTGACGCTGCTGCCGGCCTTGGCGGGCTGGCGGCTGGCGTGGGAGGGCGCCGCCATGCTGGCAGCCCACTGGCTGGTGCTGCTGATCACCTTCAGCGACCGGCGCAACCGGGAGAACCAGAGCCGGAAGGCCGTCCGGCTGATCTTCTGGATCATGCCGGCCGTCTCGCTGCTCACAGGCGGGGTGACGGCGCTGCTCCAGCGGGGGGTGCAGAGCACCTCCACCCTGAGCACCGCCATGGCCATGGGCTTTGGGCTGCTGTTCATCGTGCTGGGCAACTATATGCCCAAATTCCGCCAGAACAGCTTTATGGGCATCCGGGTCAAGTGGACGCTGGAGAGCGAAGCCAATTGGAACGCCACCCACCGCATGGGAGGCAAGGTCTGGGTGGCGGGCGGCTTTGCCTGCCTGGCGGGGGCCATGCTGCCCATCCAGGCGATGGGCGTGGTGTTCCCGCTGGTGCTGGTGACGGTCGCGCTGGCGCCCATCGTTTATTCCTATTATTATAGCAAAACCCAGCCTGCGGCCGAAAAGACAGTTTCGGCCCCGCTGCCCCTCTGGCAGAAACGGGCGGCGCGGCTGATCGTGGCGGCGGTGGCGGTGATCGCGGTCTGGGTCTTCCTGGCCGGCAGCGCAAAGATCGTCTATGAGGACGCCTCCTTCACCATCGAGGCCTCCGGCTGGCAGGACCTGACCCTCTCTTACAGCGACATCGCCGCAGTGGACTACCTGCCCGCGGAGGAGGTCCCGGAGGGAGGCATCCGCACCTATGGCCTTGGCAACCTGCGGGTGTCGTTCGGCCACTTCTCCAACGAAGCCTACGGCGACTACATCCGCTACACCTACGATTCCTGCCGGGACTGCGTCCGTTTGACCACCGCCGGCGGGCGCACCGTCCTGCTCAACGGCCCCGACCAGGCCGCCACCCGGGCCATCTTCGACCAGCTGAAGGAGCGGACGGGGCTCTGAGGCCGGAACAGGGCCGTGCCGTCCTGATCAAGACCGGGAGCCTCTGGCCGGACAGGTGAAGCCTTGCGCCCCGGGCCAAAATCTGTTATCATACATACAAACACAGGATGACTGGAGGATGCCGCTATGGGATTTGTCACCACCCTGACCTTGATCTTGATCGTACTGAAAGCCCTGGGCCTGATCGCATGGCCCTGGGTGTGGGTGCTGTGCCCTGTCTGGCTGGCGGCCCTGCTGGCAGGGGCGGTGTTCCTCTTGATCCTGGTGGAGGGCCGGATCAAGACCGGCAAGTGGTGACCAACAACGGCAAAGCGGGAGGCGTCTGGCCTCCCGCTTTTTTCCATTGCAGGGCATTCCGGGCCGTGGTATACTGGGCCCAAAATGCCAGAAAGAGAAAGGAACGTTTTTATGCCGAACCTGTATGCGCTGTCCGGGCCGGACAGCATCACCGTCTATTGGGACCTGCCCGCCCGCCCCGCCCCGCGGTACGACGTCCTGGTGGACGGCGTCCGCCGGGGCAGCACCGGAAAGACCCACTTTACCCTGCGGGGCCTTGCGCCGGATGCCGCCTATGAGATCGAGGTCCGCCCCGTGGGCCGGGTGCGGGCCTGCACCGAGCCGCCCAAGCGCCGCCTCGACGTCACCGCGCCGCCCTTTGGCGCCGTGGGCGACGGCCGCGCCGACGACACCGCCGCCCTGCAGCGGGCCTTCGACGCCTGCGGGGCGGGGGACTGCGTCTATTTTCCGGCGGGGGTCTATCGGAGCGGGGCCCTGTTCGGCCACAGCGATATGGAACTGTACCTGGAAAAGGACGCCGTCCTGCAGGGCTCCGACCGGCCGGAAGACTACGAGCCCCGCATCCGCAGCCGCTTCGAGGGCACCGAGATGGAATGCTGTGCCAGCCTGCTCAACTTCGGCACGCTGGACCATGCTGCCGGCCCCAACTGCCAGAACGTCCGCATCTGGGGCGAGGGGACCATCCGGGGCGGGGGCTACGCCCTGGCCTGGGCCACCATCCAGCGGGAAAAGGAGCGGATGAAGGACCAGCTGGCCGCGATGCAGGACCTGGTCCGGAGCTGCGAAAACGAGAACACCCTCCCCGGCCGGGTGCGGGGCAGGCTGGTGAACCTGTCCAACTGCCGGCACGTTCGCATCGCCGGGCTGACCCTGGCCGACGGCCCCAGCTGGAACGTCCACATGATCTACTGCCGGGACATCGTCACCGACCACTGCACCTTCCGCTCGGAGGGCATCTGGAACGGCGACGGCTGGGACCCCGACTCCAGCGAGGACTGCACCCTGTTTGCCTCGGTCTTTTGCACCCAGGACGACGCCGTGGCCGTCAAATCGGGCAAAAACCCCGAGGGCAACGCCATCGGCCGGCCCACCCGCCGGGTGCGGGTGTTCGACTGCCGCAGCGTCTTTGGCCACGGCATCTGCATCGGCAGCGAGATCAGCGGCGGCATCGAGGATGTGGCCGTTTGGGACTGCGACCTGGCCAACTCCCAGTACGGCATCATGGTCAAGGGCACCCGAAAGCGGGGCGGCGGGGTGCAGGGGCTGTCGGTGCGGCGGTGCGTCCTGCCCCGGGTCATGGTCTGCCAGGTGGCCTACAACGACGACGGGGCGCCCGGGCCCCGGCCGCCGGTTTTCCGTGACTTCCGGTTTGAGGACCTGACCCTCACCGGCCGCTGCCTCGACGCCGACCAGGCCCTGACGGGCGGGGAGGGCGGGGGCTTCCAGCCCTGCGTCCCCCTCCAGCTGGAAGGCTTTGACGGCCCCGGCTGCGAGCTGCAGGACGTGGTGTTCCGCCGCCTTGCGCTGACCGGCGGCGGAACCCTCCAGCTGGGCCGCTGCAAAGGGGTCAGCCTGGAAGAGATCGACTGCATTTGAGGGGCAGATGCGGCTGCCTTGTTCACGAAAAGTTTACGGAAGGGGTGCAATCTTTACGATTTCCTCACAAATTTACCTTTTTTTAGAGGTATACTTTGGAAGTTCTCTTTAGAAGTTCTTTAGGGTGTATCTGAAAACTCCCCAACGCTGTTCTATTCTACCAAAAAGCCCCATCTGCCGCGTTGCATTCGCTTGCATTCCACCAAGGAGTGCAGCGCTCATGCGCCTTGCATCTGGCACTTTTTGGCGAATATCCCAGCATTTTTGACTTCTCAGATACACCCTAGAAAAAACCGGATACCGCGGCAGAAAACGTCAAATCTCAAGGTAATCTCAAGGTTGCATTAAGATTTCCTCAAGATTGCCATGGTATGCTGTTGGTAAACCGAACAAGGAGGGGTATCAACCGTGTTTAAGAAAAAACAACAGGAGGACAAGGACGGCCAGAACGTGGCCCTCAGCCCGGGAGCCGCTGCCTCGAACAAAGGGGCGAAAGCGTTCCTCAAGCGCAACTGGAAGCGGATCGCGGCCGGCGCTGTAGTCGTGGTGGTGGCGGCAGCCCTGTTCCTGCCCAGGAACCAGGCCGCGCCCACCTCGGGCAGCGTCAACTATGTCCAGGTCAACCCGCAGCGGCGGGAGATCGTCAATGTGTTCAGCGATTCGGGCACCATCACGGCGGCCAACACCTATGAGGTCCGGCCGCTGGTGCGGGGCACCGTCCTCACCGCCGACTTCTCCGAGGGCGACGTGGTCCAGGCCGGGGACGTCCTGTACACCATCGACAGCTCGGACGCCGCCAACAGCGTGGAGCGGGCCCAGATCTCGGCCAACCAGGCTGAGCGCAGCTATGAGGACGCCCTCAACGCCAGCTATGTGCGCAGCGACATCGGCGGCACCGTGGTCTCCATCCGGGTGGCTCCGGGGGACGCCGTCACGGCCGGCCAGGAGGTCGCCACCATCCGTGACGACGGGACCGTCCTGCTGACCCTCAACTTCCCGGCGGCGGACGCCGCCGCCTTCGTGCCCGGCCAGACCGCCCAGGTCACCCTGGACGGCACCTACGAGACTTTGGCCGGCTCGGTCCGCTCGGTCTCGGGGGCTGATACCCTGAGCGACGGCAATATGCTGGTGCGCTCGGTGGTCATCGCGGTGTCCAACAGCGGCAGCCTGACCTCCGCCCAGGCGGCCACCGCCTCGGTGGGCGGGGTCAACGCCCTGGGCTCGGCCCGGTTCGCCTACCAGAAAGAGCAGACCCTCACCGCCGCAGCCAGCGGCACCGTGGCGGCCCTCTGCGTCCAGCCCGGCGCCGTGGTGGACGCGGGGAGCAACATCGTCCAGCTGACCAGCGACAGCCTGGACCGCCAGGTGGAGCAGGCTGCCGACAGCCTGCGCAGCGCCCAGCTGTCGGTGGAGGACGCCATGAACACCCTGGACAACTACACCATCACCGCGCCCATCAGCGGCACCATCATCCAGAAGAACGTCCAGGCAGGGGAGACGGTGGGCAACGAGAGCGCCGCCGCTTCGACCACCCCCATGTGCATCATCCACGACCTGCGCTACCTGGAAATGACCCTGAACGTGGACGAGCTGCAGATCCTCTCGATCAAGGAGGGGCAGGACGTCCGGATCACCGCCGACGCCGTCCAGGACAAGACCTTTAACGGCGTGGTGACCAACGTCTCCTCGGCGGGCACCACCACCGGCGGCACCACCACTTACCCCGTCACCATCCGGATCGACGATTTTGGCGAGCTGCTGCCCGGCATGAACGCCACCGCCGAGATCGAGGTGGCCAGCGCCTCCGACGCCCTGTCCATCCCCAGCGCAGCGGTCATCCGCGGCAACTACGTCCTCATCACGGCCGACTCGCCCAGCGCAGCCAACGCCGACCCCAGCATGACCGCCCCCGAGGGCTACGTCTATGTCAAGGTCCAGACCGGCGTCAGCGACAACGACAACATCCAGATCACCAGCGGCCTGACCGAACAGGACACCGTGGCCTATGAGTCGTCTGCGCTGCCCTTCAGCTACGGCTACAGCTCCGATCCCGGCATGGCGGTCACCGTCGCAGGAGGCTGAGGATGAGCGCACTCATTGAATTTGACGACGTCTGCAAGTACTACCAGATGGGCGACACCACCGTCAAGGCGGTGGACCACATCTCGATGCAGATCAACAAGGGCGAGTTCGTGGCCATCGTGGGCCAGTCCGGCTCGGGCAAGTCCACCTGCATGAACATCATCGGCTGCCTGGACGTGCCCACGTCCGGCACCTACCGGCTCAACGGCCGGGACGTGGGCAGCATGAGCAAGAACGAACTGGCGGAGATCCGCAACGAGATGCTGGGCTTCATCTTTCAGCAGTACAACCTTCTGCCCAAGCTCAGCCTGATGGAGAACGTGGAGCTGCCCCTGATCTACGCCGGGCTGTCCCGCAAAGAGCAGCAGGCCCGCGCCAGGACGGCCCTCCAGCAGGTGGGCCTGGGGGACAAGCTGAACAACAAGCCCAGCCAGCTCTCGGGCGGCCAGCAGCAGCGCGCCTCCATTGCCCGGGCCCTGGCAGGGGGGCCGGCGGTCATCCTGGCCGACGAGCCCACCGGCGCCCTGGACAGCCATACCGGCCGCGAGGTGCTGGGCATTTTGCAGAAGCTGCACCGCCAGGGCAACACGGTGGTCCTGATCACCCACGACAACTCCATCGCGGTGCAGGCCGAGCGGATCATCCGGCTGGAGGACGGGCACATCGTCTACGACGGCGACGCCCACGCCCCCGAGGCCGTGGTCCAGCCTGCCTTCACCGTGCAGGATGCGCAGGAGGACCAGGCGCAACCGGAACAGGAGGGCAGTGCATGAATCTGAGTATGCTGTACGAAACGGTCCGCCAGGCGCTGAAGAACATTGCCAGCAACAAGTTCCGCACCCTGCTCACCATGCTGGGCATCATCATCGGCATCATGGCCGTCATGATCATCGTGGGCCTGGGCAACGGCCTGACCCAGAGCATGCGGGCCAGTGTTTCTTCCATGGGCATGAACCTTTTGCAGGTGAACGTGTTCGGCCCCCGGGCCCGCAACGTGAGCGTGGATGAGATGTACCGGATCACCGAAGAGCGGCCGGACCTGTTCTCGGGGATCTCGCCGATGGTCAGCATGGACCGCACCAGCTCGGCGGTCCGGGTGGGCACCAAGAACTACAGCCAGACCAGCGTGATAGGCATCAGCGAGACCTACGCCGGCATGACCGGCACCAAGATCGCCGAGGGCCGGGGCATCCAGTACGTGGACTGCGCCGAGTACAAGCGGGTCTGTGTGGTGGGCGATTACATTGCCCGGGTGGCCTACGGCGGCAACGCCATCGGCCAGACCCTCAAGCTGGGGCCTGACCAGTTCACCATCATCGGCGTGGCCGCCGCCGAAGTGTCCGACCCCTCCCTGCAGGAGGGCAGTTCGGACGACTACGTCTACATCCCCTACACCACCGCCCAGCGGGTGGCCCGCAGCTCCAACGTTTCGGCCTACGGCGTCACCACCGTCACCGAAGCCCAGGTGGCCGAGGGCAAGGCCGTGCTGGAAGCCGGCCTGCAGGAGCTGACCCACTCGGAGGACAGCTACTTTGTCACCAGCCTGTCCGAGGTGCTGAACACCTTCAGCAGCATGATCGGGATGGTGGTGTCGGTGCTGACCGTCATCGCGGCCATCTCCCTGCTGGTGGGCGGCATCGGCATCATGAACATCATGATGGTGTCGGTGGCCGAGCGCACCCGCGAGATCGGCATCCGCAAGGCTCTGGGCGCCAAGGAGCGCACCATCCTGGCCCTGTTCGTCACCGAGGCGGCCACCACCTCGGCCCTGGGCGGCCTGATCGGCATCATCCTGGGCTACGGCGTATCCGCCGCGGCCAGCCCCCTGGTGGCCGCCGTGATGGGGGACACCAATATGACCATCAGCCCGTCGGCCGGCTCGGTGGCGGTGGCCTTTGGGGTGTCGGTGGGCATCGGCATCCTGTTCGGCTACCTGCCCGCCAAGCGTGCCGCCCGCCTCAACCCCATCGAGGCCCTGCGCTATGATTAACCAACACGAGGGAGGAACACACAAGATGAAACAACGGTTTATCGCGTTGTTGCTGGCCGTCTGCATCGCCTGCACCATGCTGGTGATGCCTGCGTCCGCAAGCAGCGCCAACTCGGCGGTGCAGGCCGCGGTGATGCTGGGGGGCCTGACCTCCGAGCAGGCCGCCGGCCCGGACGCCGTCCTGACCCGCGGCCAGCTGGCCAAGCTGCTGGCGGCTTTCTCGCCCTACCGGGAGAGCGCCGGCGCCCAGGGCTCGGCCGGGACCCTCTTTACCGATGTGGGCGGCGACGACCCGCTGGCCCCTGCCATCCGCATCGCGGTGAGCCAGGGCTGGATGAGCGGCTACACCGACGGCAGTTTCCGGCCGGGCAACCCCGTTATCCTGGAAGAAGCTTGCGCCGCCGCCCTCAACCTGCTGGGCTACGACGTCACCACCCTGAGCGGCACCTTCCCCACGGCGCAGCTGAACAAGGCCCGTGAGCTGGGTCTGCGGGACGGCATCGCCCGCAGCCAGGGGGAGGGGCTGACCATTGCCGACGGGGCGCTGTTGCTCTACAACGCCCTGACCGTCCCCACCGCCAACGGCGAAGTCTACGGCAGCACCCTGGGCTTTACCGTCACCGGCGGGCAGGTGGACACCGCGTCCATCCTGCTGGGCAACGTTCAGGGGCCCTTTGTGGCTGAGGCAGGGGCCCAGCTGCCCTTTGCGCCGGCCGCCGTCTACCGCAACGGCGAGGCCGCCGCTTCGGCTGAGCTGAACGAGTACGACGTCTACTATTACAGCGAGAACGCCCGGACCGTCTGGATCTACACCCGCAAGGCGGCCGGCCGGATCACTGCGGTGGCTCCCTCCGCTTCCGCCCCCACCAGCGTGACGGTGGCCGGCACGGAATACACCATCGGTTCCTCCCAGGCTGCGACGGTGCTGTCCAGCCTCAACGGCGGCGGCGTGGGCCAGGTGGTCACCCTGCTGCTGGGGATGAACAACGAGGTGGTCCGGGTCCTGACCGGGGAGGCGGCCGACCAGGTCTTTTACGGCGTGGTCCAGAACTCGGCCCGCAGCCTGATCGAGGACGACGGCGCGGACGTCCGCCAGAGCGTCACGGTGGCCTGCACCGACGGCGTCACCCGCACCGTCAACGTAGACAAGAGCCTGAACTTCCCCGCCGGCCTTCTGGTGGAGATCACCGTGACCGGGGACGGGGAGCAGGTGGCCCGCGTGGACGCCCGCTCGGTGAGCGGCACCTTCAACGAGAACGGCACCGCCCTGGGCGGCACGCCCCTTGCAGACGGCGTTGAGATCATTGACACGACGGCGGAGGGCGTGGCTGGGGCAATTCGCCCCAGCCGACTATCGGGGGTGACCCTGCAGAGCGGCGACGTCCGCTACTACACCACCAATGCGGCGGGTGAGATCGACCGCCTGATCCTGGACAACGTCACCGGCGATCTGTGGACCTACGGCGTCCTGGACGATGTGCGCAACCTGACCAGCGCCGCCGCCGACGTCATCGACGAGCAGATCGGCCGCCCCAGCGGGGATGTGACCCTGCCGGGCGGCACCACCACCGGCAGCGGCAATGCCGCCGCCGACGTGGCCAACATCATCCTGCCCAGCACCAGCGATATTCTTTACGGCATCATCGACGGCAGCATCGCCAGCACCCTGTGGGACAGCCTGACCAGCAGCACCGGCAGCGTTGCCAGCTATGTGCTGCGCCTGGCGGCCGACAACACCACCGGCGCCATGAGCAACATCCTGGGCTGGCTGGGCAAGGGCGCCAGCTACGTCTGCTACATCAACGGGGAGAGCGCCACCCTCAACACGGCGGTCAAGTACCCGGTGCTGGCGGGCGGCGTGGCGGTCAGCCGCAGCCCCTCCGGCACGGTCAAGAACATGATCCAGCTGATGCCGGTGATGATCGACAAGGTCGGCGCAGCCTCGGTGATGAGCGGCAGCACCCGCTATGAGACGGCCGACAACATGCAGGTCTATCTGTGGTACCGCGGCCAGTATTACCCCACCACCCTGGCCCAGGTCAACCCTGCCGAATACCATCTGATCGGCTGGTACGACAACCTTGGCTGCACCGCGGGCAACAAGATCCGCGTCCTGGTGGCGGTCAAAAAAGACTGATCCTCCTTTTTCTTTGCAAACGGCAAGCGCCCCGCTGCGGCATCCCCGCGGCGGGGCGCTTGCTGCATAGACCAGATCTTGTGCGCTGTGCTGCAAAAAGCAGGCGGGGCGTTGTGCAGGGTGCGCGGTTGACAGCCTCTCGAATGTGTGATATATTTATAACATAAAGAGCGAAATACACCACACAACAAGGAGGCAATGCCATGAAAAAGACGTATTATCTGGAAGGACTGCTGGGGCTGCTGTCTCTTTTGGGCTTTGTGGGCCTGTTCACCGAAGAGCGGATGTTCCTGGCGTTCTTCGCGTTTGCCTGCAACTTCCAGTATTTCTTCATCCCGGCGGACGAGATGATGACTGCCTACATGAACCGCTCGGCAGCCCGCGCCTTTTATGGGGATATGTTCCTGACCGGCGGGGTGGCGCTGGGGGGCATCCTGGCCGGGCTGCCCGCCGGCAGGGCCCTGCTGTACGGCATCCTGGCCGGATGGGCGGCCGCGGTGGTGGTGCAGTCGGTGTCGGTCGCCTTTTACCGCTTCCGGGAAAGCTGGGGCGCCCAATGATCCGCAACCGCATGAAGGAGTTCCGCGCCCGCACCGGCATGAAGCAGGAAGAGCTGGCCGCCCGGGTGGGGGTGCGCCGGGAGACCATCGGCAATCTGGAAAACGGCAAGTACAATCCGTCCCTGGTCCTGGCCTGGAACATCGCCAAGGTGTTCGGGGTGACCATCGAGGACGTGTTCACGGTGGAAGAATGAGAGGAAAACCATGAAAAAGCTGAGCTATGCGCTATTTGGGCTGGCCGTCCTGCTGTCGGACGTGATGTGCTGGGTGGTGGGCTACCGCTACAGCGACATGCTGTGGGGCATCCGGTATGCCTGCTACAGCGCCCCGGCCTGGACGGCCTGGCTGACCGCCCTGCCCTTCCTGGCAGGGATCGCGGTATGCGTCCTGCTGGGGGCCTGGCTGCGCCGGAAAAGCCGGTGAAAGGGCAAAAACGGGTTGACAACCCTCCCGCCCCGTGCTACAATGCTTGCAACAAAGGCTTTGACCGGGAAAAGTAAGGCCCAAGCGCCACCCTGCCAGAGAGTGCGGGCAGGTGGGAGCCGCACAGGGGGCCGGGCCTGAAGAACACCCGCGAGCCGCCGCCTGAACCTGCGCTCTTTGAAGGGCGCGCCAGTAGGGCCGGACGGACGCCGCACGTTACGCGGCACTGCTTTCAACGGGGAGAGCACAGAGCGGCCGGCAGGGTCAAACTGCCGGCAACCCAGGTGGCACCACGGATACGGCAGCATTCGTCCTGATGAGGGGATGTTTGCTGCCGTATTTTTTGCTGCAAAGGAGCAAGACGTTATGTGCTGTATCATGGGTTACACCGGGCACGACCTGCCCGCCGCCGAATTCAAGGAATACCTGCTGCGGACCGTCAGCCGCGGCCCCGACGACCAGCGGGTGATCGAGGGCCCCTTCGGGCTGATGGGCTTCGGCCGGCTTGCCATCATGGGGCTGACGCCGGAGGGGATGCAGCCCTTTACCCGTGGGGCGGACTGCGTGGTCTGCAACGGGGAGCTGTACGGCTTCCGGTTTGAAAAGGCCATCCTCCAGCGGGCGGGGTACAAGTTCCAGTCGGGCAGCGACTGCGAGATCCTGCTGCCCCTGTACTACGAGTACGGGCTGGATATGTTCCGCCACATGGACGCCGAGTTCGCCCTCATCCTCTACGATTCCCGCAAGGACCGGCTGATCGCCGCCCGGGACCCCATCGGCATCCGGCCCCTGTTCTATGGCTACTCCAAGTCCAGCCACCAGATCGCCTTCGCCAGCGAGCTGCAGAACCTGGTGGGCTGGTGCGAGGACATCCGGCCGTTTCCCATCGGCAGCTACTACTGCGACGGGCGGTTCGTCCGCTACGAGGACGTGGCCGACGTCCCCGCGCCCCACGCCGACGGGATGCCGGACGTGCTGCGCAACATCCGGGAAAAGCTGATCGCCGGGGTGGAGAAGCGGCTGGACGCCGACGCGCCGGTGGGCTTCCTGCTGTCAGGCGGGCTGGATTCCTCCCTGGTCTGCGCCATCGCGGCCCGCAAGCTGGGCCGGCCCATCCGCACCTTCGCCATCGGGATGGACACCGACGCCATCGACCTGAAATACGCCCGCCAGACCGCCGAATATCTGGGCAGCGAGCACCACGAGGTCATCATCACCCGGGAGGACGTGATCCAAAGCCTGGAGGAAGTGGTCCGCATCCTGGGCACCTGGGACATCACCACCGTCCGGGCCAGCGTGGGGATGTACCTGCTGTGCAGAGCCATCCACCGGGACACCGACGTCCGGGTCCTGCTGACCGGCGAGATCTCGGATGAGCTGTTCGGCTACAAATACACCGATTACGCCCCCACCGCCGACGCTTTCCAGCAGGAGAGCCAGAAGCGCATCCGGGAGCTGTATATGTACGACGTGCTCCGGGCCGACCGGTGCATCTCGGCCAACAGCATCGAGGCCCGCGTCCCCTTCGGGGACCTGGACTTTGTGCGGTATGTCATGGCCATCGACCCCGAGATGAAGGTGAACCACTACGGCAAGGGCAAGTACCTGCTGCGCAAAGCCTTTGAAGGGGACTGGCTGCCCCCCGAGATCCTCTGGCGGGAAAAGGCCGCCTTCTCGGACGCGGTGGGCCACAGCATGGTGGACGACATCAAACAGTACGCCGAGAGCCTTTACACCGAGGAGGAGTTCCAGATGCGGCGGGCCAACTACTCGGCCCACTGCATGCCCTTTACCAAAGAGAGCCTGCTGTATCGGGAACTGTTTGAAAAGCACTATTACGACCAGGCCCGCACCATCGCCGCCTTCTGGATGCCCAACCGCGCCTGGCCCGGCTGCGATGTGGACGACCCTTCGGCCCGGGTGCTGGCCAACTACGGGGCCAGCGGGGTGTAAAGCCCCCCGTTTCCGGTAAAAATCCACAGAATCCGGGGCCTGGACTGGTATTCGATTTGTTGCGTCTGTCACTTGAAAAGAATTGCATACACGATATAATAGGGAGCAAGGGAACAAAGGCGTTCCTGGCAGGCCGCTGCGCCTGCCAGGGGCGCTTTTTGTTTTTTTGCACACCTGAGAGAGATAGGATGGGATAGGAATGGATCGTTGGAACGAACGCACAGCCCCTGCCGGCCTGTATGACCCCCGGTTTGAGCACGATGCCTGCGGCATCGGCGCCGTGGTGGACATCCAGGGCCGCAAAAGCCACCAGACGGTCAGCGACGCGCTGACCATCGTCGAACATCTGGAGCACCGTGCCGGCAAGGACGCCGAAGGGCGGACCGGCGACGGCGTGGGCATCCTGCTGCAGATCAGCCACAAATTTTTCTCCAAGGCCGCCGAAGAGCTGAACATCTCCATCGGCGGCGAACGGGAGTACGGGGTGGGGATGTTCTTTTTCCCCCAGGACGAGCACCTGCGCGCCCGCGCCATGAAGCTGTTCGAGCTGGTCACCCGCAAGGAGGGGCTGGCCTTCCTGGGCTGGCGCAAGGTGCCGGTGGCCCCCGAGATCCTGGGCAGCACCGCCCGGGACTGCATGCCCGCCATCTGGCAGTGCTTCATCAAAAAGCCGGCCAAGGTGTCCAAGGGCATCGACTTTGACCGCCGGCTGTACATCGTCCGCCGGGTGTTCGAGCAGGCCAGCAGCGGCACCTATGTGGCCAGCCTGTCCAGCCGGACCATCGTCTACAAGGGGATGTTCCTGGTGGGGCAGCTGCGCCGCTTTTATGCCGATTTGCAGGACGAGGACTACGAGTCCGCCATCGGGATGGTCCACAGCCGCTTTTCCACCAACACCGCCCCCAGCTGGATGCGGGCCCACCCCAACCGCTTCATCCTCCACAACGGCGAGATCAACACCATCAAGGGCAACACCGACGCCATGCTGGCCCGGGAAGAGTCCATCGCCTCCCACATCATGCAGGAGGATATGAACAAGATCCTGCCCATCGTCAATACCGCCGGCTCCGACTCGGCCATGCTGGACAACACCCTGGAGTTCATGGTGATGAACGGGATGGACCTGCCCCTGGCCGTGATGATCACCATCCCCGAACCCTGGGAGAACAACAAGAACATCAGCCGGAAAAAGCGGGATTTTTACCAGTATTACGCCACCATGCTGGAGCCCTGGGACGGTCCGGCGGCCATCCTGTTTTCGGACGGCGACGTGGTGGGCGCCGTGCTGGACCGCAACGGCCTGCGGCCCAGCCGCTACACCATCACCAAAGACGGCCGGATGATCCTGTCCTCCGAGGTGGGCGTGCTGGACTGCCCGCCCGAAAACGTCCTGGTCAAAGACCGGCTGCGCCCCGGCAAGATGCTGCTGGTGGACACCGTCAAGGGCGAGGTGGTGGACGACGAAAAGCTGAAGGAGACCTACGCCAGCCGGGAACCCTACGGTGAATGGCTGGACCGCAACCTGGTCCAGCTGCGGGACCTGAAGATCCCCAACTGCAAGGTGCCCTCCTACACCCCCGATGAGCTGACCCGGCTGGAAAAAGCCTTTGGCTACAGCTACGAGCAGGTGAACGAGATCATCCTGCCCATGGCCCAGAAGGGGGCCGAGCCCAGCGGGGCCATGGGCACCGACACCCCCCTGGCCGTCCTGAGCAGCCGCCGGCCGCCCCTGTTCAGCTACTTCAAGCAGATGTTCGCCCAGGTGACCAACCCTCCCATCGACGCCATCCGGGAAAAGGTGGTCACCTCCACCAGCGTCTATGTGGGCGCCCACGGCAACCTGCTGGAGGACCAGCCCGAAAACTGCAAGGTGCTCAAGGTGCACAACCCCATCCTGACCGAGACCGACCTGCTCAAGATCAAACACATGAATGTGCCCGGCTTCAGGGTGGCCACCGTCTCGATCAACTACTACAAGAACACCAGCCTGGAAAAGGCCATTGACCGGGTGTTCCTGGAGGTGGACCGGGCCTATAAGGAAGGGGCCAACATCATCATCCTGTCCGACCGGGACATCGACGAGTACCATGTGGCCATCCCCAGCCTGCTGGCGGTGTCGGCAGTCTCCCAGTACCTGATCCGGACCAAAAAGAGCACCGCCCTGGCCCTCATCCTGGAGAGCGCCGAGCCCCGGGAGGTCCACCACTTCGCGGCTCTGCTGGGCTACGGCGCCTGCGCCGTCAACCCCTATCTGGCCCATGAGGCCATCGGCCAGCTGATCGGGGAGGGGCTGCTGGACAAGGACTTTTACGCCGCCGTCAGCGACTACGACACCGCCGTCCTGAACGGCATCGTCAAGATCGCCTCCAAGATGGGCATTTCCACCATCCAGAGCTACCAGGGCAGCCAGATCTTCGAGGCGGTGGGCATCTCGAAAGAGGTCATCGACAAATACTTTACCGGCACCGTCAGCCGGGTGGGGGGCATCGGGCTGGAGGACATCCAGGCCGACGTGGAGGCTCGCCACAGCTCCGCCTTCGACCCTCTGGGGCTGGACATCAATATGCAGCTGGCCAGCAGCGGCGACCATAAGTTCCGCAGCGGGGGCGAGGACCACCTGTTTAACCCTCAGACCATCTATCTGTTCCGCAAGGCCTGCTTTGAAGGGGACTACGCCGCCTTCAAGCAGTTCACCCAGGCGGTGGACAACATGGGCGAAAACGGCGTCCACCTGCGCAGCCTGCTGGACTTCAGCTACCCCGCGGACGGCGGCATCCCCCTCGACGAGGTGGAGCCGGTGGCCGAGATCCTCAAGCGGTTCAAGGGGGCGGCCATGAGCTACGGCGCCCTGAGCAGCGAGGCCCACGAGACCATCGCCCTGGCCTTCAACCAGATCGGCGCCCGCAGCAACACCGGCGAGGGCGGCGAGCCGGAGGAGCGGTACCACAGCCCCTCCAACTCCAAGATCAAGCAGGTGGCCTCGGCCCGGTTCGGCGTCACCAGCCAGTACCTGGTGTCGGCCGAGGAAATCCAGATCAAGCTGGCCCAGGGCGCCAAGCCCGGCGAGGGCGGCCAGCTGCCCGGCAGCAAGGTCTATCCCTGGATCGCCAAGACCCGCCACAGCACCACCGGCGTGGGCCTGATCTCGCCCCCGCCCCACCACGACATCTACTCCATCGAGGACCTGGCCGAGCTGATCTATGACCTGAAAAACGCCAACCGGGCCGCCCGCATCAACGTCAAGCTGGTCAGCGAGGCGGGGGTGGGCACCATCGCCGCCGGCGTGGCCAAGGCCGGCGCCCAGGTCATCCTGGTGTCGGGCTACGACGGCGGCACCGGCGCGGCCCCCCGCACCTCCATCAAAAACGCCGGCCTGCCCTGGGAGCTGGGCATCGCCGAGACCCACCAGACCCTGATCCTGAACGGCCTGCGCACCCGGGTGCGGATCGAGAGCGATTCCAAGCTGCTCAGCGGCCGGGACGTGGCCATCAGCTGCATGCTGGGCGCAGAGGAGTTCGGCTTCGGCACCAGTTTGCTGATGGCCGAGGGCTGCGTCATGATGCGGGTGTGCAACCTGGACACCTGCCCCATGGGCATCTGCACCCAGAACCCCGAGCTGCGCAAAAACTTTGTGGGCAAGCCGGAATATATCATCAACTACCTGACCTTTGTGGCCCAGGAGCTGCGGGAGTACATGGCCAGGCTGGGCGTGCGCACCCTGGACGAACTGGTGGGCCGCACCGACCTGCTCCATGTCAAGCCCGCCGCTGGCCGGGCCGCCAAGCTGGACCTGGAGGCCATCCTCCACAACCCCCGGATCGGCAGCATGAACGTCCACTACCAGCCCGCCGACACCTACGATTTCCACCTGGAGCGGACGCTGGATATGCGGGTCCTGATGAAAAAGTTCAAGCTGGGCAGCAAAGCGCCCCAGACCGTCAGCGTGGAGGTGTCCAACACCGACCGGGCTTTCGGCTCCATCTTCGGCAGCGAGATCACCCGCCGCTACGGCAACACCCTGCCCGACGATACCTTCACCGTCCAGTGCACCGGCGCGGGGGGCCAGAGCTTCGGGGCGTTCCTGCCCAGGGGGCTGACCCTCAGCCTGACCGGCGACTGCAACGACTACATGGGCAAGGGGATGTCGGGGGGCAAGATCGTGGTCCGCCCGCCCCAGGCCCCCGGCTTTAA
Source organism: Candidatus Faecalibacterium gallistercoris (assembly GCA_019116585.1). Classification (GTDB taxonomy): domain Bacteria; phylum Bacillota; class Clostridia; order Oscillospirales; family Ruminococcaceae; genus Faecalibacterium; species Faecalibacterium gallistercoris. The sequence continues at coordinate 27,514 of DXBJ01000048.1, forward strand.
GCCGGAGGAGAACATCATCACCGGCAACGTGGCCTTTTACGGGGCCACCAGCGGCAAGGCCTTCCTGTCCGGCGTGGCCGGCGAGCGGTTCTGCGTCCGCAACTCGGGGGTCACCGCAGTGGTGGAGGGCGTGGGCGACCACGGCTGCGAATACATGACCGGCGGCACCGTGGTGGTGCTGGGCCCCACCGGCAAAAACTTTGCGGCCGGCATGACCGGCGGCATCGCCTATGTACTGGACGAGAACTGGGATTTCTACCAGCGTGTGAACAAGGAGACGGTCAGCCTGGAGCCGGTGGAGCACAAGCACGACGTAGCCACCCTGAAAGAGCTGATCCGGGAGCACGTGGAAGCCACCGGCAGCCCCCGCGGCCAGGAGATCCTGGAGCACTTTGGGGAGTACCTGCCCAAATTCAAAAAGGTCCTGCCCTACGATTATGACCGGATGCTGCGCGTCATCGCCTCGATGGAAGAGCGCGGCCTAGACGGCGAGCAGGCGCAGATCGAAGCCTTCTACGCCCAGCAGAAACAGTGAGGGAGGGGACACATACCATGGGCAAGATCACCGGATTTATGGAGTATCCGCGCAGGACCAGCACCGACGCTGCGCCCCTTGCGCGTCTGGAACATTTCAATGAATTTCACACCTGGCTGCCCCGGGAGGAGCAGCAGACCCAGGCCGGCCGCTGCATGGACTGCGGCGTGCCCTTCTGCCAGTCGGGGATGATGCTGGGCGGGGCGGCCTCGGGCTGCCCCCTCCACAACCTGATCCCGGAGTGGAACGAGCTGGTCTGGCGGGGCAAGTGGGAGCTGGCCCTCCGCCGCCTGCTGGCCACCAACCGTTTCCCGGAGTTCACCAGCCGGGTCTGCCCGGCGCTGTGCGAGGCGGCCTGCACCTGCGGCGAGGTGACCGGCAGCCCGGTCACCGTACGGGAAAACGAGCACGCCATCATCGAGATGGGCTATGCCAGGGGCTGGGTGCAGGCCGCGCCGCCCCCGGCCCGCACCGGCAAAAGCGTGGCGGTGATCGGCTCGGGCCCGGCGGGCCTGTCGGTGGCCGACTACCTGAACAAACGGGGCCACAGCGTCACCGTCTACGAGCGGGAGGACCGCCCCGGCGGCCTGCTGATGTACGGCATCCCCCAGATGAAGCTGGAAAAACAGGTCATCGAGCGGCGGGTTCGGATCATGCAGGCGGAGGGGGTGGAGTTCCTCACCGGGATGGACGTGGGCCGGACGGTGGACGCCGCCGAGGTGCTGGCCCACCACGACGCGGTGGTCCTCTGCTGCGGGGCCAAACAGCCCCGGGACCTGGACGTCCCCGGGCGGGACGCCGCCGGGGTCTGCTTTGCGGTGGACTACCTGACCAGCGTCACCCGCAGCCTGCTGGATTCGGGTTTCGCGGACGGGCGGGCCGTCTCGGCGGCGGGCAAAAACGTCCTGGTCATCGGGGGCGGCGACACCGGCAACGACTGCCAGGGCACCGCCCTGCGGCAGGGCTGCGCCGACCTGCTGGCCCTGGAGATGATGCCCGAGCCGCCCGCCGGACGCACCGCTTCGAACCCCTGGCCTGAGTGGCCCCGGGTGCGCAAGGTGGATTACGGCCAGGTGGAATGCCTGGCCCGCCTGGACAAGGACCCCCGGGTCTACCAGACCACCGTCAAAGAGTTCCTGAAAGACGAGGCCGGGCAGCTGGCCGGCGCAGTGATCGCCTGCCTGCGCCCGGAGCAGGACCCCGACACCGGCCGCACCCGGATGGTGCCCACCGGCGAGGAATTCACCTACCCCTGCCAGCTGGCCCTGATCGCTGCCGGCTTTACCGGCTGCGAGGATTACACCGCCGCGGCCTTTGGGGTGGAGCGGAACGGCCGGGGCTGCGCCGCCGCGGAAGATTACGCCACACAGGTGGACAAAGTGTTTGCCTGCGGAGATATGCGCCGGGGCCAGAGCCTGGTGGTCTGGGCCCTGCGGGAAGGGCGCGACTGCGCCGCCCGGGTGGACCAGTACCTGATGGGCTACACCAACCTGTGAGGGCAGTATCTTAAGCCATTTTCTCTACCTATCCCAATCGCGGAAGCGGGGGCCCGGCCAAGGGTCCCCGCTTCTGCGTTTTTGGGCGGGCCCGGGCAAAAGCGAAAGCCGCCGCACGCCTCCCGAAGGGGGCGCACAGCGGCTTTCGCAGTGCAAAAGGATAAGGAGAAAGAAAGAATGCCGGTTCAGGCAGGGCGGCGGCCATACAGCCCGGTCCAGTCTGCGATCCGGGCGGCCAGGGCCGGGGTCAGGGCGGCGGCGTCCAGGCGCCAGCGCCAGTTCCCGCTCTGGGTGCTGGGGGTATTGATCCGGGCCTCGGGCCCCAGGTGCAGCCAGTCGGCCATGGGGATCACCGCCAGGTCGGACACGCTGGCCAGGCAGGCGCAGATCATGGCGTCGGTGAGGCCGGCGGGCTCGCAGCGCAGGTAACGGCAGGCGTAGGCTACATCCTCGCGGCTGGCGGACTGCTGCCAGCCCTCGGTGGTGATGTTGTCGTGGGTGCCGGTGTAGACCACGCTGTGGGCGGTGTAGGTGTAGGGCAGGTAATTGCCCGGCTCCCGGCTGTCGAAGGCGAACTGCATGATCTTCATGCCGGGGCATCCGCTGGCGGCCAGCAGGGCTTTCACCTCGTCGGTCAGGTAGCCCAGGTCCTCGGCGATGACCGCATCCCGGCCCACCGCCTGGTGCATGGCGTCCAGAAACGCCTGGCCCGGGCCTTTGACCCACTGGCCGCCCTGGGCGGTGGCGCTGCCGGCGGGGATGGAAAAGTAGCTTTCAAACCCGCGGAAATGGTCGATCCGCACCACGTCGTAGATGGAGGTGGCGTGGCGCATCCGCTGCTTCCACCAGGCGAAGCCTTCGGCCTCGTGGCGGGGCCAGTCGTAGAGGGGGTTGCCCCAGAGCTGGCCGTCCGCCGCAAAGGAGTCGGGCGGGCAGCCCGCCACCCGGGTCAGGCGGACCTGGCCGTCGGTCTGGAACAGTTCGGGCCGCGTCCACAGATCGCTGGAGTCGGGGCTGACGTAGATGGGGATGTCCCCGATCAGGCGGATGCCCTTGCCGTTGGCGTAGACTTTCAGGGCGGTCCACTGGCTGTAGAAGAAGAACTGGACGGCCTTGAAGTAATCGCAGCGGCCGGCCAGGCGCCGGCGGGCGTCCGCCAGAGCGGCGGGCTCCCGGCAGCGCAGCGGGTCGGGCCAGCAGGCCAGCCCGGCCTGGCCCTGCTCCTCCTTGATGGCCATGAAGAGGGCGTAGTCCTCCAGCCAGGCGCACTGCTCCTGGCAGAACGCCTGATACGCCGGGGAAGGGGAGGCCAGCAGCCGGCCGGCCGCCTGCTGGAGGACGGCGGGCCGCTGGGTGTACAGCAGGTCGTACCGGATGGGGCCGGCAGGCTGGGGGGCGGGCAGCTCCTCCCGGGCCAGCAGGCCCTGCTGCGCCAGCAGGTCAAAGTCGATGAAATAGGGGTTGCCCGCAAAGGCGGAAAAACTCTGGTAGGGGCTGTCCCCATAACCGGTGGGGCCGATGGGCAGGATCTGCCAGTAGGACTGCCCGGCCTCGGCCAGAAAATCCACAAAACGGTAGGCCTCGCGGCCCAGGGTGCCGATGCCGTAAGGCCCCGGCAGGCTGAACACAGGCATCAGGATGCCGCTTGCACGCATAGGCGATCCCTCCCTCAGCCCTTGACGGCGCCGGCGATGACGCCCTCGATGATGTACTTCTGGCAGGCCACGTACAGGATGATGATGGGGACGATGGCGATGATGATGCAGGCCATCATGGGGGCCAGCTCCACCCGGCCGTAGCCGCCGCGGAAATACTGGATGGCCATGGGGATGGTGCGGTATTTTTTGATGTCCAGCACCAGGGTGGGCAGGAGGTAATCGTTCCAGACCCACATGGTTTCCAGGATGGCGGTGGAGATCATGGTGGGCTTGAGGATGGGGAACACGATGCGGAAGAACAGCTGCACCGGGTTGCACCCGTCGATCATGGCCGACTCTTCGATCTCAATGGGGACGCTCTTCATAAAGCCGGTGAACATGAACACCGCCAGGCCGGCGCCGAAGCCCAGGTAGATGATGCAGATGTTCCAGGGGGTGTTCAGCTTGAGGGTGTCGGCGGTCTTGGACAGGGTGAACATGACCATCTGGAAGGGGACCACCATGGAGAAAACGATCAGCAGGTTCATCCCTTTGGACAGCAGGTTGTGCACCCGGGTCAGGTACCAGCCGCACATGGAGCAGCACAGCAAGATCAGGAATACGCTGGTCACCGTGATGACCAGGCTGTAGAAGAAGCTGGACAGGAAGTCCATCTTCACGATGCCGTAGATGTAGTTGGCGGCGCCGGCAAAGTTTTCGGCGGTGGGCAGGGCAAAGACGGTGGAGGTGGTGAAGCTGCCCTCCACCTTCAGGCTGTTCAAAAAGATCAGCACCACCGGGTAGACCCACAGCAGGCAGAGGATGGACATGACCACCGTGAGGATGGTGTTGTACAGGAGCTTGGTTTTAGCCATCAGGACTGCACCTCCTTCGAGCGGGTGAAGTGGAGCTGCACCAGCGAGATCACGACGACGATCAGGAAAAAGACCACAGCCTTGGCCTGGCCGATGCCCTTCCACTGGGCGCCGCTGCGGCCGTAGAAGGTGGAGTAGATGTTGAGGGCCAGCATCTCGCTCAGGTTGGCAGGCTCGCCGCCGGTCAGGGCCACGTTCTGGTCAAACAGCTTGAAGCTGTTGGTCAGCGTCAGGAAGGTGCAGATGGTGATGCTGGGCATGACCAGGGGCACCTTGATCTTGAACAGGATCTCGCGGCCGGTGGCGCCGTCGATCTTGGCGGCCTCGATCAGGTCGCCGGGGACGCTCTGGAGGCCGGCCACATAAATGATCATCATGTAGCCGATCTGCTGCCAGCACATCAGGATGACCAGGCCGATGAAGCCGTAGCGCTCGTCCAGGGCCAGCAGGGGCTTGCCCAGGTTGGCGAGCACGCCGTTGAGCAGGATCTGCCAGATGTAGCCCAGCAGGATGCCGCCGATCAGGTTGGGCATGAAGTAAACGGTGCGGAACAGGTTGGTGCCACGGATGCCCCGGGTCAGGGCCAGGGCGATGGCAAAGGCAAACACGTTGATGAGGACGGTGGACACCACCGTAAAGGCGGCCGTGAACCAGAACGCATGGGTAAAGGTGGCGTCCTGGAACACCTTGATGTAGTTGTCAAACCCCACGAAGGTGGTCTTGGACACGGTGGTGAACCGCTGGAAGGAAAGGTAGATGCCCCAGATGAAGGGCCAGATAAAGCCGATGATGAAGGCCAGCAAGGTGGGCAGGACGAACACCGGCCAGTATTTGCTGATCGCTTTTTGCATGATTCAATCCTCCTGTGCGCTCGGCATAAAAAAGCAGGGACGGGCCTGTCGCTGCCCGCCCCTGCCGGTTTGGTCGATCCTGCTGTCACAGCGGGCAGCTGCCGGAGGCTCAGCCGTTGGCCAGCTGATACTCGGTGGCCCAGTTGTCCACAAAGGCGCTGACCACGTCATCCCAGGTGCCGGTGCCGGCCGCATACGCGGTCAGGGCGCTGCCCAGCATATTCTTCCACTCCTCGCTGGGCATGGTGGAGAAGCACCAGTCCACAGGGGTCTTGCCGTCGGCCACATACTCGTCCGAGATGGCGTTCAGGGGGTTGGTGGGGGCCTTGGCGCTCTTGAAGGGGATCACGAAGCCCATGTCGTCGGCCATGGCCGCGGTGCCCTTCTCGCTGGAGACGCACCAGTAAACGAAGTCCAGGGTGGCCTGGATGTCCTCCTCCGAGGACATATTGTTGACGCACCAGTAGTTTTCGGAGCCGGTGCACAGGCCCTGGTTCTCCTCGCCGTCCACGCCGATGTAGATGGGGATCATGCCCAGGTTGTCGTCGCCCAGGTCCTTGATGTCGGTGTAGGCCCAGGTGCCGTTCTGGTAGAACACGGCCTGCTTGTTGACGAACTCGGCCACGGCGTCGTTGCCGGTCTTGCTGGCCAGCACGGTGGGCTCGCAGGTGGAGTCGGTGATGTACAGGTCAAAGATCTGCTTGTAGTTGTCCAGATAGGTGCCCTTGATGGCGTCGGTGGAGGTGATGCCGTCGGCCTGGTACTCGTAGTAGATGGGCAGGTTGGCCAGGTGGGTCTTGAAGCGCCAGTCGGACGAAGAATCCATGCCGGCGGAGGTGAAAGCGCCCTGGATGCCCAGCTCGTCCTTGCGGGCCTGGATGTCATCGGCCACGGCCTTCAGGGTGTCGAAGCTGGTGATGTCGTCCTGGGTGTAGCCGGCAGCGGTGAGCAGCTCCTTGTTGTAGATGATGCCGTACGTCTCGATGACGTAGGCGATGGCGGGGATGGCGTCGCCGTCCTTCAGTGCGAAGGAATCGCTGGTCAGCTCGCCGTACAGCTGGGAGCCGGACAGGTCCAGGCAGTAGTCCTTCCAGTTGGCCAGGCCCACGGGGCCGTTGACCTGGAACAGGGTGGGGGCCTCGCTCTTCTCCATCTCGCTCATCAGGGTGGTCTCGTACTGGTTGGCGGCGGCGGTCACCACGGTGACGGGCACGCCGGTCTCGGCGGTGTACTCGGCGGCCAGGTTCTGCCAGGCTTCGTCCTGCTCGGGCTTAAAGTTGAGGTAGTAGACCTTGCCGGCCGCGGCGGGGGCGGCAGCGCTGCTGGACGCACCGGCGGCGGTGCTGCCGGCGGTGGAAGCGGCGGTCGAGCTGCTGGAAGAACCACAGGCAGCCAGGACACCGGCGGCGGACACCGCACCGGCGGCCTTCAGGAAGTTGCGGCGGGAAATCATGTTTTTCATCGTTCTTCTCCTTCTTGTGTGTGATGTGAGACGTGTGTATGCGACCCGTCCCGGCGGGACGGGGAAGCGACTGGATCATACAAGGGCGGCGCCCCGGGGCGGGCGGACGCTTTCGCCCTCCTGGAGGGCGGGGGCCAGGACGACGGTCTGGGCCGGCGCGCCGTGCTCGATCTGCCGGATCAGCAGCTCAACGCAGCGGGTGGCCATCTCTTCGGTGGGCTGGACCATCGAGGCCAGGGCCGGCACGCAGAAGCGGGACATGGGGATGCCGTCGAAACCGATCACCGACACGTCGTCGGGCACCTTGTACCCGGCGCTGGCCAGGGCCCGGATGACCCCGATGGCGATGACGTCGCTCATGGCAAAGACGGCGGTGAACTGGGCCCGGCGGGCCAGCAGGCCGTTCATGGTGTTGTAGGCCGATTCAAAATTGTAGTTGGACAGGCCGTACAGCCGGGGATCGAAGGCGAGGCCGTTGTCCTCCATGGCCTGCTGGGCGCCCAGGCGGCGCATCCGGCTGGGGTGGCTGGTGGCAGGGCCGCCGATCACGCAGATCTGGCGGTGCCCCAGAGCGATCAGACTGGTGACCGCCTGGTAGGCCGCGGCGTGGTCGTCCACCCCTACCATGGAGAGGTTGGGGAAGCTCAGCTCCTCGCTGACGACGGTAGCCAGCACGGCGGGGATGGTGATCTGGTCGAAGCTCTGGCGGAAGTGCTCCACGCTGCCGCCCAGGAAAACGATCCCCTTGGGCTTGATCTCCCGCAGGATCTTTTCGGCGGCCTCCATCTCATTGGCGTTTTCGTCCAGGTAGGAGACGATGCCGCTGTAGCCGTACAGCCCCACCACCCGCTGCAGGTGGACCAGGAAATCGGCAAAGAACATATTCTGGGTGCCCTTGACCACAAAGACCACGCTGCGGGACTGCTGGATCTTCAGCTGGCGGGCGTTGGTGTTGGGGACAAAGCCCACCTCCCGCATGATCTGCAGGACGTGCTCCTTGGTCTCGGGGCGGACGTCGGGCCGGTCGTTGATGACCCGGGAAATGGTGCTGACCGAACAGCCGCTGATCCGGGCGATGTCTTTGATCGTCATGCTCAGCAGCTCCTTTCTGTGGCAGAGGTCATGGCCGGGGCAACCGGTATCGTTTGCGGAATCGTTCCCGACGCCTATATTATGGCACAGTTGCCCAAAAAAATCAATCACTTGAAGGCAAGTTTGTGGAATTGCTCCAGGCTGCCCCGGCCGTTTTGTGCACTATAGAATGACGTGCGGGCAAAAACACCGGAAGTTCTGAAAATTACCGGTAGAGCTGTGAAAATTGCGAACACGCCGCCCGCCCATCCGCCGCCCTGAGGTTTGGGGGAGGTCTGCCGCCCACAAAAAGGCCCAGCCGCCCCGGGGGAGGGGAGACTCAGCGTGTCGCTTTTGCGACACGCTTTAGGGGGGACCCATTTCTGCGCGCAGTCGCGCGGCAGAAATTCCTCCCCCCTGGTGGTTGCGGTTCCCTGCTTTTGCTGCGCCCGTCGCAGCGGGCTTGCAAAAGGCAGACCGCTGCCCCTGCTCTGCTTCGGCTGTTTCGTCCGCTGGACGCGCCTCAGCTTCGCAGTCCCTGGGGACAAAATTTGGCGCTGAACCGCGCACTCGCCGCAAAGCGGCTCGCACACTCTCAGCGCCAAATTTCCCTGTATGTGTCCCGACCGTACGCACATGTCGTCCGCTCGGGACTTTATTGACTGTC
>DXBJ01000049.1 GCA_019116585.1 Candidatus Faecalibacterium gallistercoris
TGCAAAAGTTCACGGATCTTCTCTCGACGGGCATTTTCTTCCGGGGTGCGATTCCTTCTGCCCATGTGTAATAACCTCCTGTCTGCTGCTTCTATTCTACACCTCTCAGCAGGTTTACACAAATTATGGGACGGTCTCTAATAGAGCGCTGTTTTTGTCGATTGAAAGACTTCAGGAGGATCGCTACCCGATATGATAAGAGAGCGGATTCTTTTCAGGCTTTTCTTTTCCTTGCTGCTTCTGCTGTTATTTTCTCCATTTTGCACATATGAACTGACTTTTCGGATACACCCTAACAACACCTTGTTCCCGACTTTGAAAAATCTGTCGGTGGATGCCGATACTCCCATCCGTAAGGCCGTTGTCCAGACTATGTTTGCCGAGGCCAACAACTACATGAAGGACGGCGTCCTGCTGCGTCAGATCATCAATACGATTGGCGATCTCCAGCTGGACGATTATGCGGAAAGCCACGCCTTCGGCGAGATCTACGAGACTATTCTGAAAGAGCTGCAAAGCGCAGGTTCGGCCGGCGAATTCTATACACCCCGGGCCGTCACTGACTTTATGGCCCAGATGATCCGGCCCCAGGTAGGGGAGCAGATGGCCGACTTTGCCTGCGGTACCGGAGGCTTTCTGACCAGCTGGCTGAAGGAACTACGCAAGCAGGTCAAGACCACCGAAGATGAAGCCGCCTTCAGCAATTCCATCTACGGCATCGAGAAAAAGCAGTTCCCCTATATGCTCTGTATCACCAACCTGTTGCTGCACAACCTGGACAACCCCCGTGTCTACCACGACAACACTCTGCTGCATGACGTGCTGGACTATACCGCCGCCGACAGCTTTGATGTCATTCTGATGAATCCGCCCTACGGCGGCAGCGAGAAAGCGGACGTAAAAAACCACTTTCCGTCCGATCTGGCCAGCAGCGAAACCGCTGACCTGTTCATGTCGGTCATTATGTACCGGCTCAAGCCCGGCGGGCGGGCCGCGGTAATTCTGCCCGACGGCTTTTTGTTCGGCACTGACAACGCCAAATTGAACATCAAAAAGAAGCTGCTCAGTGAGTTCAACCTCCACACCATCGTTCGGATGCCGGGCAGCGTCTTTTCGCCCTATACCTCCATCACCACCAACATCCTTTTCTTTGACAACAACGGCCCCACCCAGTCCACCTGGTTCTATCGGTTGGATATGCCGGAAGGCTATAAGCATTTCAGCAAGACCAAGCCCATGAAGCTGGAGCACTTTGACCCCGTGGTAGAGTGGTGGGACAATCGTCAGGAGCTGACGGTGGATGGCTTCGACAAGGCCAAACAGTTCACGGCCCGGCAGCTGGCAGAAGATCTGGGTTACAATCTGGATCAATGCGGCTATCCCCACGAGGAAGAAGAAATCCTAGCCCCGCTGGACCTGATTCACCGCTATGAGGAGCAGCGGGCATCGCTGAACGCCGAGATTGACCGCGTTCTGGCTGAGATCACCGCCAAACTGGGAGGAAACGCCGAATGACCCCGCAGGAACTAAAAAACAGCATTTTGCAGCTTGCTATCCAGGGCAAACTGGTAGAACAGCGCCCGGAGGAGGGGACTGCCCAGGAGCTTTATGCCCAGATCCAGGCCGAGAAACAGCGGCTTATTAAAGAGGGGAAACTCAAAAAAGAAAAGCCCCTGCCCGAAATTACCGAGGACGAAAAGCCCTTTGAAATTCCTGAGGGGTGGATGTGGGTAAGACTTAATGATATCGTGGTAAAACCCATTAAGCGTGGAAAGTCGCCAACATACACATCAAGGAGTGATATTCTGGTCTTTGCCCAGAAGTGCAATACAAAAGCGGGATACATTGACTTATCTCTGGCACAGTATCTTGATGAATCAAAACTGAACAAATATCCACCAGAAGAATTTATGAAAGATCATGATATTATCATAAATTCTACCGGAAATGGGACACTTGGCAGGGTGGGAATTTATCATAATAGTGACAATCCAAGAGGTCTGCAAGTAGTCCCAGATTCTCATGTGACTATAATACGAACTATTAACCTGCTTTCTTACAGTTTTGTATTTTATGTTCTAAAATACTATCAGCCGTATATGGAAAAAATTGGCTCTGGCTCTACAAATCAGACCGAGTTAAGTGCAGGGGTTATAAAGGAGCTGCTTTTTCCTCTTCCACCGCTCGCCGAGCAAAAGCGCATTGTGGCCAAAATCGAAGAACTCCTGCCCCTGGTGGATCGCTATGAACAGGCATGGACAAAACTGGAAGACTTCAACCGCCGTTTCCCCGAAGATATGAAGAAGTCCATTCTCCAGCAGGCCATCCAGGGCAAGCTGGTGGAGCAGCGCCCGGAAGAAGGCACCGCCCAGGAACTTTACGCCCAGATTCAGGCCGAGAAACAGCGCTTGATCAAAGAAGGCAAGCTCAAAAAAGAAAAGCCCCTGCCTGAAATCGCTGAGGACGAGAAGCCCTTTGAGATTCCCGAGGGGTGGATGTGGTGTAGACTTGAAAGTATATCTTATCAAATTGGGGATATTGACCATAAAATGCCTACAGCAGCAGGTAGTGATGGCATTCCTTACATATCCCCAATGGACTTTACCAGAAATGGAATCGATTATGATAATGCTAAAAAATAAGCGAGGCAGACTATTTGCAGTTGAGTAAAAAATGTTCACCTAATAGGGGAGACATTATTTTTCCGCGGTATGGAACAATAGGAGTTGTTCGTATGATAGATACCGACAGAAGACTTCTTGTGTCATATTCTTGCTGTGTTATAAAGCCGCTTGCACAATATATTGACACATGGTATATGTATTACGTTTTAAAAAGTAAACTTATAAAAGACGAAATTAATCGCTATGTCAATAAAACGACTCAACCTAATGTCGGCTTGAAATCAATAAAAAATTTTCTATTTCCTCTCCCTCCTCTTGCTGAACAAAAGCGCGTTGTGGCCCGGTTAGAGGAACTGCTGCCGCTGTGTGAGAGATTGAAATGAGAAAAAGGTGATGTAAAATGGAAGAAGATAAGAAAACAACCGTGTCTATTATTCCAGATATTATTACACCCGCATCAAATGCTCTCCAGGCCAATGTGCCAGAAACGATGAAACAAGCTGATGGTGCACTTTCAAGTATCGTTGGATTGTTTAATAATGTTGTTTTATACCCTGTGAAAAAAGCAAATATAACATTTAAATATAAATTAGAAGCATTTGAAGATGACTTAAAACAGAAAATGAAGAGTGTTCCGAAAGAAAATATACAACCTCCATCAACGATGATTGCTGGACCCACGCTTGAAGCTCTGCGATACGCTTACGATGAAAAAGAACTCAGAGAAATGTACGAAAACCTGTTAGCATCAGCAATGGATAATAGAAAGTCACCAAAAGCTCATCCTGCATTTGTTGATGCAATCAAGCAAATGAGCCCCTTAGATGCTGAAGTCCTTAATAAGTTGGTTGATTTACGCCAAGTGAAATGTGCAACTATAACGTTTAATATTAAAGGAACGACCCAAATATATTCCAATGGTATGCCAAATTATTTTGTCGAAGAATTGTACGGTCTAGCTGATCCGTTCTTGCTATCAGCATCGTTAGAAAATTTAAATAGACTGGCACTAATTGAAATAACAAATTATGGGTTGAATGGCGTGGACTATCAACCGTTACTAAAGCATAAATACGTTAAAGAGAGGGAGGAACTATTTAAAAAAGCTGTAGAAAAAGACTTCGAGCTCAAACTTGCTGAGCGTGCAGTTCAGATTACAAACTATGGAGAACAATTTGCAGAAGTCTGTCTTGGAAAGTAAAATATAACAAAAATCTCCATCAGAATATCCGTACGGAATTCTGATGGAGATTTTTGCATATATCAGATCATCTGAAAATGCTTCAGCGCCTCTCGAATAGCCTTTTCCTTTTCGGGTGGGCACTGGGGCTGCTTGGCGTTCTCCGACTTGGACTTGTTGTAGCACTCCCGCTCGATGATCCCACATTTCTGCTTGACTTGGGCAATGTACAGGGGAGTGACATTCAGGCCAGTCTGCTCCTTAACGTAGTTTTTGATGGCCTGGTAGGTGGCCTTGGTTTCCGTCGGAGTAGTGTCCAGATTATCCAGCTCGATGCTGAACTCGATATGATCGTCCGGGTTTCGTTGGGAAAGTAAAACTACCGTCTCAACATGCCCCGTCCTCGGGAACATATCCACCGGCTGCACTTTTTCCACGCGGTAGCCTTCGCGGGCCAGGCGGGCGGCGTCGCGGGCGGCGGTGGAGGGGTTGCAGCTGACGTAGACCAGGCGGCGGGGGGACATCTCGAGTATTGCGGCCAGGGTGGCCTCGTCGCAGCCCTTGCGGGGCGGGTCCACGATGACGATGTCGGGGGCCAGGCCCCCGGCGGCCAGGCGGCGGGCGGCCTCGCCGGCGTCGGCGCAGAAAAAGCGGCTCTTGGCCGCAATGGCGTCGCCCATCCGGGCCGCGTTGGCTTTGGCGCTCTCGATGGCCTCGGGGACCACTTCGACGCCCACCAGGGCGCGGCAGCGCCCGGCCATGGACAGACCGATGGTGCCCATCCCGCAGTAGAGGTCCAGCAGCAGGTCGTCGGGGGAAGGGTCGGCGTAGGCGGCGGCCACGCCGTAAAGCTGTTCGGCGCCGGGGGTGTTGACCTGGTAGAACGAAAAGGGGCCCAGCCGCACCGGCACCCCGCAGAGGGTGTCCTCGATAAAGCCGGGGCCGTACAGGACCCGGTTTTCCCGGCCGAGGATGACGTTGGTCTTGTCGGGGTTGACGTTGAGGAGGACGGTGCGGATGTCGCGGAAGCGGGCGCACAGGGCGGCGGTCAGCTCGGCGGCATGGGGCAGGCGGGGACGGGTGCAGACCAGGCATACCATGATCTGGCCGCTGTGGGCTCCCCGGCGCAGAAAGATGTGGCGCACCAGCCCGGCGCCGCTGGCCTCGTCGTAGGGCTGGATGCCGTACTGGTCAAACAGCCCGCACAGGGCGCTGCCGATCTCGTTCAGGATGGCGGGCTGCAGTTTGCAGTCGGCACAGGGGACGATCCGGTGGCTGCGTCCGGCATAAAAGCCGATGCAGGGCCGCCCGGCTTTGTCCAGGCCCACAGGGTACTGCACCTTGTTGCGGTAGCGGTCCACTTCGGGGGAGGGGAGGATCGGCTCTACCGGGACGTCCAGCCCCCCGATGCGGCGGAAGGCGTCGGCCACCGCAGCCTGTTTTGCCTGCAGCTCGGCCTCGTAGCGCAGATGCCGCAGGCTGCACCCCCCGCAGGGCCCCGCCACCGGGCAGTCGGCGGGGATGCGGTCGGGGGAGGCCGTCTCCACCGCCTCCACGATGCCGAAGGCATACCGCTTGCAGTCCTTGACGATACGGGCGCGGATCACGTCGCCGGGGGCCGTCCCCGGCACAAAGACCGCTTCGCCCTCCCAGTGGCCGACGCCGCTGCCGTCGCCGGACAGGCGCTCGATGGACAGTGTGATGATCTGGTTCTTCTGTAAAGGCATGGTTCCTCCTTGGGGATCACGGGGTGTCGGGGGTGTCGGGGGCGGCGGCCTGCTGGGAGGCGATGTATTTGCTGGGCGGCACCCCTTTGGCGCGCTTAAAGACGCGGGAAAAATAAAACTGGTCAAAAAAGCCCACCGAGATCGCCACTTCGGCGATGGAAAGGGTGCCGCCCTGCAGCAGTTTGCAGGCTTCGTTGATCCGGTATTCGGTCAGGTAGTCGATGGGGCTTTTGCCCACGTTGCTCATAAAGACGCGGTAGAGATGGCTGCGGGACACGCCCACGCTTTTTGCCACGTCGTCGATGGAAATGTCATGGGAATAGTTGAACTGGATGTATTTGATGGCGTTCAGGACGTACTGGCTGGAAGAACTGGTGTTGTGGAGGCGGCGTTCGCCGGTCTCCTCCATGAGGGCGGCGATGAAGAGGTACAAGTAGCCTACCATGGCCGTCTCGTCCTGGACCCGCAGGCCCCGGGCCCGGTAGATGTTTTCCATGGCCTTGAACATTTCTTCCGGGCGCTGGGTATGGTGGACCGGCTGCTCTTCCGAGAAGGGCAGGAGGGACGCCAGCCGGTGGGCGCTGATCCCGTTGAAGCCCACCCAGCAGTATTCCCAGGGCTGCTGGGTGTCGGCGGCGTAGGTGTTCAGCTGGTTGGGCTGGACAAAAAAGAGGTCGCCGGGGGCCAGCTCCCAGGTACGGCCGCCGGTCTGGAAGGTGCCCTTGCCGGCCAGGATCAGGTGGATCAGGTAATGGTCCCGGATGCCGGGGCCCCAGGTGTGGCCGGGGGCGCAGCGCTCCAGCCCGCAGTTAAAGACGGACAAGTCCACGTTGTTGGTGTAATTTTGTTTGAACGACTGTTTATAAACCTCCGGCATAGGGGCCTCCTTTTCAGGCAGAATGGTCGGGCGCGTGGAAAACATCTCCAGTATACCATATCCGGCGGCGCAAATTCAACAAAAGTACATCTGAATCTTTGTCCCGGACGCCGAAAATCCGCTTTTGCCGTCAAAGAAAATTGCAAAAAGTCCGCACTTGGGCTACAATAAAAGCAGAAAGCACAACACAGCGGACACGGAAAGCAGGTGGCACCATATGGCGACAAGCGCGCAGCGGCGGCAGGAGATCACGGCAGGCGTCTGGGACGGCGTGCTGCAAAAGTTGTACGGCTCATCCGAAGAGACGCTGGCCCGCCAGCGGGCGCGCTGGTGCGCGGCGCTGGATGGGTTCGAGCTGTACTTCGGGCCGGGGCGGCAGGTGCGGATCTACACCGCCCCCGGCCGGGCCGAGCTGGGGGGCAACCACACCGACCACCAGCACGGCTACGGCCTGGCGGCGGCGGTGGGGCTGGACCTGGTGGCGGTGGCCGCCCAAAACGACGACCATTACATACGGGTCAAGTCCTGGGGCTTCAACAAGCTGGACGTGGTGGACCTGGACAAGGCCGACCTGCAGAGCGGGGAGTTCACCCACTCGGCCAGCCTGATCCGGGGCCTGGCCGAAGGGTTCCGCTCAGCGGGCCGGGAAGTGGGCGGCTACGACGCCTACACCACCAGCGATGTGCTGCGGGGCTCGGGGCTGTCCAGCTCGGCGGCCTTTGAGATGGGGATGGGCGCCATCATGAACGGCGAGTTCGGCTGCGGCCTGACGGCGGCCCAGGTAGCCCGTCTGGGCCAGTACGCCGAGAACATCTATTTCGGCAAGCCCAGCGGCATGCTGGACCAGCTGGCCAGCGCCCTGGGCGGGGTGATCTTTGCCGACTTCGAGGACCCCGAGACCCCGCGGGTGGAAAAGATCCACGCCGAAGGGCTGCTGCCGGCGGGGATGAGCCTGTGCGTCACCGACACCCGGGGCAGCCACAGCGAACTGACCGCCGAGTTTGCCGCCATCCGCAGCGAGATGGAGGCGGTGGCCGCCTGCTTTGACGGCTGCAAAGTGCTGGGCCAGGTGCGGGAGGCCGACTTCTGGGCCCGCCTGCCCGCCCTGCGGGCCCAGTGCGGGGACCGCGCCTGCCTGCGGGCGGCCCACTTTTTCCGGGAAAACGCCCGCACCCTGGCCGAAGACCGCGCCCTGCGGGCGGGCCGCTTCGATGCGTTCCTGGCACTGGTGCGGGAGAGCGGCCACGATTCCTTCACCCTCTGCCAGAACGTTTACAGCGGCGCCGACCCCGCCCACCAGGACCTTTCGGTGGCGCTGGCCCTCAGCCAGCATATCCTGGAGGGCAGCGGCGGGGCCTGGCGGATGCAGGGGGGCGGCTTCGCCGGCACGATCCAGGCCTTTGTCCCGGCGGCCTGTTTGGGGCGCTACCGGGCGGCCATGGACGGCGTCTTTGGGCCCGGCAGCTGCCATGTCCTCGCCCTGCGGGAGCAGGGGGCAGGGCTGGCCATCGGATGAGATGGACTTGGAGCAGATTTTAAAAAGGAAAGTTACATGGAACAAATGCTTTTGGTGCGCTGTGCACCCGCTTACGCCGTGCAGATCGCTTCTTACCGGCAGGAATGTCTGGACACCGGCAGCCGGATGGACGGATGCGGCCCTCTGCGTCGGATGGAGGACCCCATGGATTGGGTCCGCTGGTGTCAGTCCTGGGATACAGATGGGGCTCTGCCCACCGATATGGATTGGGTGCGTACCACACAGTTTTTATACATCCGTGCATCCGACGGCAAGATGGTGGGAACCATCCAGGTGCGGCATACCCTGAACCAGATGCTTGCGGCTTACGGTGGACATATAGGCTATTCCGTCTGCCCATCCGAGCGGCGCAAAGGTTATGCCGCCCGGATGCTGCGGGAGGTTTTGCCCTTTTGCCGGCAGCTGGGGCTTGCCCGCGTGCTGATCACCTGTACGCCGGACAATGAAGCCAGCCGGCGGGTCATCCAATCGGCTGGCGGCGTCTATGAATCGACCGTCTTTGAGAGAGACAGGAACCGGGAATTGGAACGGTACTGGATTGACCTGACACCCAAACAAAGATAGGAGAGGAACACCCGCCGGAAAAACCTGAAAAAAGTGATTGACAATCCCGCCTTCTCTTGGTATAATAAATTGCTGTCTGTAAAGACGGCCCCGCGGGAAGCCCCGCGGACCCTTGGCTTCCATCCGAAGCCCTTATGTCCAAAAGGAGGTGCACAAAATGGCAAAGTACGAAACCATGCTGATTACCACCGCCACCCTCGACGACGAGGCTACCGCCGCTCTGGTCGGTAAGTTCAAGTCCCTGATCGAGGCCAACGGTACGATCGACTCCATCGACGAGTGGGGCAAGCGCCGTCTGGCCTACCCCATCAACGACGAGAACGAGGGCGTCTACACGGTGATCAATTTCACCAGCGAGCCCGACTTCCCCGCCGAGCTGGACCGTGTGTACAAGATCACCGAGGGCGTCATGCGCTCCCTGATCGTCGCAAAGGAAGACTAATTCCACAGAGTACGAGGAGTCCTGTCTTATGTTGAACGTTGTTGCAATCATGGGCCGCCTGGTGGCGGACCCCGAGCTCCGCACCACCACCAGCGGCATCAATATGGCCCGCTTCCGCATTGCCTGCGACCGCAACTTTGCCCGCCAGGGCGAGCAGCGCCAGGCCGATTTTCTGGACGTGGTGGCGTGGCGCAGCCAGGCCGATTTTGTCTGCAAGTATTTCCAGAAGGGCAGCCTGATCGTCATTGACGGCAGCATCCAGACCCGGCAGTACCAGGACAAAAACGGCAACAACCGCACCGCAGTGGAGATCGTCGCCAACAACATCAATTTTGCCGGGCCCAAAAACTCCAGCGGCAGCAATGGGGGCGGCGCCTCTTATGGCAGCCAGCCCCGCCAGAACGCCCAGCCCGCCGCCCGCCCGTCCAACATCGAGGCGGTCCCCAGCTATTCTGCCGGGGATACCGATGACTTTGCCGTCATCGACGACAGCGACGATCTGCCGTTCTAAGGCGTCCATCCCGACACAAAAATTCAAACAGGAGGTAAACCAGCAATGGCTTTTGAGAAAAACGAAGGCTCCCGCCCCGCACGTCCCGTGCGCCGCGGCCGCAAGAAGGTCTGCAGCTTCTGCGTCGATCGCATTGACGAGATCGATTACAAGGATGTTGCCCGTCTGCGCAAGTACGTCTCTGAGCGGGCCAAGATCATTCCCCGCCGCGTGACCGGCACCTGCGCTTACCATCAGCGCGCCCTGACCACCGCGATCAAGCGTGCCCGTCACGTCGCCCTGATGCCCTACGTCAGCGACTAATCGCAGATCCATTCCAAAACAATCAGCAATCAGCAGCAAACGCCGCCCGTCGAACGATGGGCGGCGTTTTTAAGTGTACAGCAAAAACCCGCCCGTCTCGCATCGGCAGGGACGGGCGGGTTTGTCCGGTCTGGTTTTACAACGTCTTGCAGAACTCTTTCAGGTAGGCGCGGAACGCCTCGCCGATCTCGGGGTGGCGCAGGGCCAGCTCCACCTGGGCCTGGACCACGCAGAGCTTGTTGCCCATGTCGTAGTGCTTGCCGGTGAAGGCCACCGCCGTCATGCCGCCCCGGGTGCGGGCATATTCGGCCATGGCGTCGGTGAGCTGGATCTCGCCGCCGGCGCCGGGCTTGGTGGCGGCCAGCAGGGGATAGATCTCGGGGGTCAGCAGGACGCGCCCCAGGATGGAGTAGTTGCTGAACTCCTGGCCCTTTTTGGGCTTTTCGATCATGTCGTCCACAAAAAAGTAGTTGTCGTGGATGGGGGTGGTCTTGAGGCTGCAGTAGCGGCTGACGTCCTCCCAGGGGACGGCGCAGACGCCGGCGGCCGGCCGGCCAAACTCCTCGTAGGCGCGGATCAGCTGGGCGCAGACCGGGTCCTCGCCGATGATGACGTCGTCGCCGTAGATCACCACAAAGGGGTCGTCTCCCGTGAAAGGCTGCGCCATGCGCACGGCGTGGCCCAGGCCCAGGGTCTGCTTCTGGCGGACGAAGTAGATGTTGGCCAGGTTGGCGATGCCAAGGCACTCTTCCAGCATTTTTTCCTTGCCGGGGGCAGCCAGCTTTTCTTCCAGCTCGGGGCTGCGGTCGAAGTGGTCCTCGATGATCGTCTGGTTCCGGCTCAGGATGATGAGGATGTCGGTGATGCCGGAGCGGACCGCCTCTTCGACCAGGTACTGGATGGCGGGCTTATCCACGATGGGCAGCATCCCCTTGGGCATGGCCTTGGTGGCGGGCAGGACCCGGGTGCCCAGGCCGGCGGCGGGGATGACGGCTTTTTTGACGGCTTGCATAAGAGACCTCCTTCGGATGTTACTTTGATTGTTAGATCACCAGCCCCACGATGGCGTCCACATTGGGGCCCAGAAACAGGCTGAACACGGCCCCGGCCACCATCATCAGGGTGCAGACGCCGACGACGGCGGCCCAGCTGACCCCGCCCTGGGCCCGGAGGACTGCCTCCCGCTGGGCCTTTTCGGGGAATTCGGCCTCGATCCGGCGGATGCGTCCGGCGGCGCTGCGGCGGTAAAGGTACTTGGCGAACATCCCGCTCAAGACCATGACCGCAAAGCTGGCGATGGAGGCCAGCTGGGCCAGAAAGAGCAGGGACGAGGAGCTGATGGCAGGGGCGAAAGCGCTTTCGCTCAGCACCAGCAGTTCCAGCAGGGCGGGCAGGTTGAGCAGCAGGTCCACCGCCAGAAAGGCGAAGGCCGGCTTCCAGGCCTTGCGGTAGAAAAAGTAGAGGGGCCCGAACAGCAAAGCCGAAAAGCAGATGGAGCTTTTGCGGCCGTACTTCTGCATCTGCGCAAAGTCCCGCAGGTAGGAGGGGCTGGCAGGGCCCAGATAGGCGGCCCAGTCCTCGGCGGAGATGCCGTCGATGGGCTCGTCGGCGCTGGCAGCGCTGGACTGCCAGTAACCGCCGCCCTGGGCCTCCTGGTACAGGCGGGCGTAATTGAAGCCGCCGGCGCTCTGCTGGGCCTGGCGGTTGGCGTCCACCCGGGGCGGGGGCGTCGGGCCGGCCTCAAAGGTAAAACCGCAGTGGCTGCAGCGGGCGGCGTCCTCCGGGTTGGAGGCGCCGCAGTTGGGGCAGCGGCGCTCGGACCGGGCCGAGGCGGGGGGCGTCCATTCAAACCCCGCGCCGTGCTTGCCGGCGTAGACACAGGCGCCCTGCTTTTCGTAGCAGGCGCGGTGATAGGGCGCGCCGCAGTCGGGGCATACGACAATATCGTCCGTATCGGTCAGGGGCTTGCCGCAGACCGAGCAGGGACAACCGGTAAATTGATACATAAAAGCCTCCGCATTTTGATTGCATGGTATGTTTAGTATACTCTCCCAGAGCAAAAAAGGAAAGCCAAACTTGGAAATTTGACTTTTTATTTTGCATTTCCAGGCCAGTATAACACACAATCTTGAAGAAATTGAAAACAAACGCCTCTTTCACCCACCCTTCACAAAAATTTCCGGCATTCAGGGGGCCGGGGCCGTTCCAAATTGACAGAGGGGCGCAGGGCGTGTTATCCTTGCAGGGAAAGGAGGCGGACCAAATGGAGGGACGCTGCATCGGCGCGATGCGCTTTGACGGGACAGGGGCGCGCCCCTGCACCTGTCAGGAAGCTGAGCGCGGCCGGATCCCCCGGCTTTTTCGGGAGGGGAGAGACCGGCTGCTGCGGGAGGAGGAGCCATGAGAGACCGTGCGATCGACCTCTGCGGCGCAGAGGGGGGCGGCCGCGCCCCGGATATGCCCTTGCTGGCGGCGGGGGACCGCTTTGCGTTCCAATGCGCCGGCTGCGGCGGGTGCTGCCGGGGCCGGGAGGACCTGGTCCTCTCGGGGTACGACCTGTACCGCCTGGCCCGGCGTCTGGGCCTGCCGCCCCGGATCACGGCCCGGGCGTTCTGCCGCAGCTACATCGGGGCGGTCAGCCGCCTGCCGGTCCTCCGGCTGGCCCCGGTCCGCGCCGAGGGCAACAACTGCCCTTTCCTGACCGGGGGGCGCTGCGCCGTCCATGAGGCCCGGCCTCTGGCCTGCGCCCTCTATCCGCTGGGGCAGGAGATCACCCGGGAGGGGAAGGTGGCGTATTATTTTCAGAACACCGGCTGCGGCGGCAGGGAGGTGCGGGCCACCCTGGCGGACTACCTGGCCGCCCAGGGCATCCCGGAGCGGGAGCCCCAGGACGTTTTGTGGGCGGTCCGCTGCATGGCCCTGGAACAGGAGGCACCCTTCTGGGAGGCCGCGCTGGGCCCTGTTATCCTGCGGCGGTTCCAGGCCAAGCTGGCCGACGCTCTTTATTACCGGTACGACCTCGCCCGCCCCTGGCCGGAGCAGCTGAAGGAGAACCTCGCCTGGCTGGCAGGGGAGCGGGCGCGCCTGGAGGAGATGCAGCAGCAGCTCAATCGAAAAAAACGATAGATGTGTTTGCATTCATCAATATTCATGGCACTTCAGACGAATAAAATGGAGAGTTACGTCTTGTATTCTTCCCCAAAGTGTGCTATACTTCACAATCATGAAGCACTTCACACGTGTGAAGCGCCGGGGCGGGCCGCAGGCCCGTCCGCACCGCCCGGGGGTCCTGTCCCCGGGGCATATGCAAAGTAGAGGAGAGTATAGGCTATGCGTAAGATTTCCCGTCGTTCGTTTCTGACTGTTTCCGCAGCTGCGGCCGCTGCCGGCGTCCTGGCAGCCTGCGGCGGTTCTTCTTCGTCCTCCACGGCGGCTTCGTCCTCCGCCGCTTCTTCGGCAGCGTCCTCGTCTGCAGCAGACAGCGCCGCCGCCCCTGCCGAGAGCTATACCGTCGGCATCTGCCAGCTGGTGCAGCACGAGGCGCTGGACGCCGCCACCCAGGGCTTCCAGGATGCGCTGACCGAGCAGTTGGGCGACGCCGTCACTTTTGACCTGCAGAATGCCCAGAACGATTCCCCGACCTGCTCCACCATCTGCAACGGCTTCGTCTCGGCCGGCGTGGACCTGATCATGGCCAACGGCACCCCCGCCCTGCAGGCGGCCCAGGCCTCCACCGCCGACATCCCCATCCTGGGTACCTCCATCACCGAATACGGCGTGGCTCTGGGCATCGACGATTTCAGCGGCACGGTGGGCGGCAACATCTCGGGCACCTCCGACCTGGCCCCCCTGGACGAGCAGGCGGCCATGATCGTGGAGTGGATGCCGGACGCCCAGACCGTGGGCCTGCTCTACTGCTCGGCGGAGGCCAACAGCCAGTACCAGGTGGACGTGGTCCAGGCTGAGCTGGAAGCCGCCGGCCTGACCGTCACCCAGTACCCCTTCTCCGACTCCAACGACCTGTCCTCGGTCTGCCAGCAGGCCGCCACCGAGAGCGACGTCCTCTACGTCCCCACCGACAACACGGTGGCCGCCAACACCGGCATTGTGGACGGCATCTGCCGCCCCATGGGCAAGCCCGTCTTTGCGGGCGAGGAGGGCATCTGCCGGGGCTGCGGCGTGGCCACCCTGTCCATCAGCTACTACGACCTGGGCTACACCACCGGCGAGATGGCCGCCCAGATCCTGACCGGCGAGGCGGACATCGCCGCCATGCCCATCCAGTACACCAACGTCACCAAGAAATACAACCCCACCATCTGCGAGGAGCTGGGCCTGACCGTGCCGGAAGGCTACGAGGCCATTGAAGAAGCGTAAGGCCGCTTCCTTATTTTTAAAAGGCACTGCACAGACGGCCGTCAGGGCGGATTTGCCCTGGCGGTCGCCTGCGTGTGTTTTGATCCGCTCCGCCGGGCCGGCAGTGAGGCCCTGCCCGGCGGCCAAACGTCAAAAACAGGAGGAATTATTTTGGAAGTCTTAGCAAGACTGGCAAACCTGCCCGGCGCGCTGCCGGGGGCCTGCGCACAGGGCCTGATCTGGGGCATCATGGCCATTGGCGTCTACCTGACCTACCGCATCCTGGATGTGGCCGACCTGACGGTGGACAACTCCTTCGGCACCGGCGGCGCGGTCTGCGTCATGGCCCTGCTGTCCGGGCAGAACGTCTGGACCGCCCTGATCCTGGCCTTTATCGCGGGGCTGGCCTGCGGCCTTGTCACCGGATTGCTGCACACCTTCATGGGCATCCCGGCGATCCTGGCCGGTATCCTGACCCAGCTGGCCCTCTATTCGGTCAACCTGAAGATCATGGGCAAGTCCAACCAGTCCATCAACGTGGATAAGTACGACCTGCTGATCTCCCTGCGCTGGGTCAAGGAGTTTGCCCTCCGCAACCCTGTGGTCATGGTCATCCTGATCACCCTGGTCCTGATCGGCATCCTCTACTGGTTCTTTGGCACCGAGCTGGGCTGCTCCATCCGCGCCACCGGCTCCAACCCCCACATGAGCCGGGCCCAGGGCATCAACACCAGCTTCAACGTGGTGCTGGGCCTGATGGTCTCCAACGGGCTGGTCGCCCTGTCGGGCGCCCTGCTCAGTCAGTACCAGGGCTTTGCCGACGTCAGCATGGGCCGCGGCGCCATCGTCATCGGCCTGGCCGCCGTCATCATCGGCGAGACCATCTTCGGCCGCATCTTCCACAACTTTGCCCTCAAGCTGGCGGCGGTGTCCATCGGCGCTGTGGTCTATTATATTGTCCTGCAGCTGGTGCTGACACTGGGCTTCGACGCCAACCTCCTCAAGCTGCTGTCGGCCGTGGTGGTGGCCATCTTCCTGGCGGTGCCTTACTGGAAGGGCAAGTACTTCACAAAGCCCGTGCCCAAAAAGGCCCAGAAGGAGGAACAGCCCCATGCTTGATATCCAGAACATCTACAAGACCTTCAACCCCGGCACCGTCAACGAAAAGACGGCCCTGAACGGCCTGTCTCTCCATCTGGACGAGGGCGATTTCGTCACCGTCATCGGGGGCAACGGCGCGGGCAAATCCACCATGCTGAACGCGGTGGCCGGCGTCTGGCCGGTGGATGAGGGCAAGATCATGATCGACGGCACCGACGTCACCCGCCTGAGCGAGCACCAGCGAGCCAAGTACATCGGCCGGGTCTTTCAGGACCCCATGACCGGCACCGCCGCCACCATGCAGATCGAAGAAAACCTGGCCCTGGCGGCCCGCCGGGGCAAGCCCCGCACCCTGCGCACCGGCATCACCCGCAAGGAACGGGAGGAATACAAAGAGCTGCTCAAGACCCTGGACCTGGGGCTGGAAAACCGCCTCACCGCCCGGGTGGGCCTGCTGTCGGGCGGCCAGCGCCAGGCGCTGACCCTGCTGATGGCCACCATGAACTGGCCCAAACTGCTGCTGCTGGACGAGCACACCGCCGCCCTCGACCCCAAGACCGCCCTCAAGGTGCTGACCCTCTCGGCCAAGCTGGTGGAAGAAAACCACCTCACCGCCCTGATGATCACCCACAACATGAAGGACGCCATCAAATACGGCAACCGCCTCATCATGATGCACGAAGGGCGGATCATCTACGATGTGAGCGGGGAGGAAAAGAAAAAGCTCCACGTCTCCGACCTGCTGGCCAAGTTCCAGACCGCCAGCGGCGATGAGTTCGCCAACGACCGGATGATCCTGTCCTAAACAAATCCGAGATCCACGCGCATAGCACAACAGAAAACGCCCGGGGCTCCCCAACGGAAGCTCCGGGCGTTTTCGTTCTGTGCAGGTATGTCACCGCGCCAGCTTGCAAAACGGTTAGAATGCTGGCCCTTTTCAGTTTTCGTTGTATGCGCGATCCAACAGCGGCTTTATATTTTCAAAATCTTCTGGATTCCTAACAATAAGCCGAAGATCCCCGGTTCCCCAATGCCCTTTGTTGCGGACATCTTCAATTTTTCCGGGTTGAAGTGTGACTGTATCAGGATTCAAACGAAGGTGGAGCAAAATATTATTTTGATACACTTCTATACAGACAATGTTTTTGACTTTTTTGAATGCGATATATAGTTTGAGCTGATTTTCGGAAATATCATCTCCGAGGGAAAGGATATAATCGTGGATAGAAGTGTAAAGGGTTCTGACGGCTTCACTTGTTTCTTCCAGATGCTGCCGGAACGTTTTGTCTCCTTTGCTGTTTTTTGCAACGAGAGGAGCTGAGTCATCCACAAGGGCTTGTACCTGAGGTGTATTCAGGAATTCTAGAGCAATCAAATCATCGCCATATTTTCGGTATTTTACCAATTTAATATTGCGCTGCATCTGATTGACTGCGTGTGTATCAAATTTAGTAAAATCATTTGCAATGCAGATAACACATGGAGCGCTCCAATCGATGAGGTCAGCTTTATTCTTGCCCAGCACCTCCATAACAAGCAACTGAAAATTTGCTTTGTGGTCCAGGAGCCAATCTAGATAAAACAGACCTTGGTTAATTACATTCTCATTGAGGCTGCGCTTGTATTCAAAAATAACGGGACAATTATTTTCATCGATTCCGATGCTGTCCATGCGACCGTTTGTGATTTTGTACTCAGAACGAAGAAAAGTGACACCGAAAAAGGTTTGCATATTCTTTTCAAGAAGCGTTTGCAATTCTTTCTCCAATGAAACTTGAGAAGCGGGTAATTCAACAACGTCATTTTTGATGGAAAACAACTTGAAATCAGACATATGCAATAGCTCCTTTTTCGGGTGCGTTGACAGTTGTCACCGTCTTACCGCGCCAGCTTGCGGGCGATCCAGATGCAGGCGCAGGCGCCCACCACCGAGACCACGAAGTCCCCCACAAAGCCGGTGGCCCGCAGGCCGATCAGCCCCAGCAGGAAACTGCCCACAAAGCCGCCCAGCATGCCCAGCACGATGTTGTGCAGGGTGGAGGCGGGGTAGGTGCCCATCAGGCGCCCGGCCACATAGCCGGCCAGCGCGCCCACGATCAGGCTGAAGATCACGTTGATGATGGAAAAAAACATGGTAAAAGCTCCTCCTGTATGATGTATGACGAGACAGGTCAGACGGACGCCCCGGCGGCCTCGCGGGCGGTGCGGCAGATGCCGGCCAGGCAGCACCGGTCGCAGGCGGGCTTGCGGGCGTCGCAGACGGCCCGGCCGTGCAGCACAAAGCGGTGGCACAAATCGCTGCCCTCCTCGGGGGGGATGATCTGCCACAGCAGCATCTCCACCTTCTGGGGCTCCTTGACGTTGTCCACCAGGCCGATGCGGTTGCACAGCCGGATGCAGTGGGTGTCGGTGACGATGGCCGGCTTGCCGAACACGTCCCCCATGATGAGGTTGGCGCTTTTGCGGCCTACGCCGGGCAGGGCCAGCAGCTCTTCAAAGGTGGTGGGCACCTGGCAGTTGTATTTGTCCCGCAGGATGCGCATGCAGGCCGAGATGTCCCGCGCCTTGGAGCGCCCCAGCCCGCAGGGTTTGACGATGGCTTCGATCTCTTCCGGCTCGGCGGCGGCCAGGGCGGCCACCCCGGGGTATTGGGCGAACAGATCCTCCACCACCACGTTGACCCGGGCGTCGGTGCACTGGGCCGCCAGGCGGACGCTGACCAGCAGCTGCCAGGCGTCGGCATAGTCCAGGGTGCAGGCGGCGTCGGGGTATTCTGCCTTCAGCCGCTCGATCACCTCGAGGGCCAGCTCCTTCTTGGCCGCAAGCTCTGCGGCCGGCATCTGCTTTCTGGGCATGACAGTTCCTCCTTGACGGTTCCTGCAAGTGATGATACCACGTTTTAAGCTATTTGTAAACCTTGTCCTTTTGCGTAAAATGCTGTATAATATCCCATAGAATGCAAAGTCGTAATCATTCCCAGTATCACCTGGGAGGAAAGGAGGCATGCCCCATGCGGGAACCCTTGGCCCAGAGGCTGCGGCCCAAGACCCTTGCCGAAGTGTGCGGCCAGCAGCACCTGCTGGCGCCGGGGCGGGTGTTCCGCCGCACCATCGAGAGCGGCAGCATCCCCAACATGATCTTTTACGGCCCTTCCGGCACCGGCAAGACCACCGTGGCCCGGATCATTGCGGAAAACAGCGGCATGACCCTGCACAAGCTCAACGGCACCTCCTGCGGCACGGGGGACATCAAGGCGGTGTTCAAGGACATCGGCACCTTGGCCGGGGCGGGGGGCATCCTGCTGTATCTGGACGAGATCCAGTATCTGAACAAGAAACAGCAGCAAAGCCTGCTGGAATGCCTGGAGGAGGGGACGGTCACCCTGATCGCTTCCACCACCGAGAACCCCTATTTCTACATTTATAATGCGCTGCTGTCCCGGTGCACCGTCTTTGAGTTCAAAAGCCTGACGGCCCAGGATGTGGAACAGGGGGTCCGCCATGCGGTGGACCGGCTGTCGGCGGAGGGGGAGCAGGTGTCCATCACCCCCGAGGCGGCCCAGTATCTGGCCGAGAGCGCCGGCGGCGATATGCGCAAGGCTCTGGGCAGCCTGGAATTTGCGGTGGCCGCCGCCGAGACGGGCCCCGAGGGCCGGGTGGTCACCCTGGACATGATCCGGCAGGTGACCCGGCGCACCGCCATGCGGTACGACAAGGACGGGGACGAGCATTACGACATCGTTTCGGCCTACCAGAAGTCCATGCGGGGGTCCGACCCGGACGCCGCCCTCCACTACCTGGCCCGCCTGCTGGAGGCGGGGGACCTGCCCTCGGCCTGCCGCCGGCTGATGGTCTGCGCCTGCGAGGACGTGGGCCTTGCCTACCCGCAGATCATCCCCATCGTCAAGGCGGCGGTGGACGCGGCCAATATGCTGGGCCTGCCCGAGGCCCGCATCCCCCTGGCCGACGCAGTGATCCTGGTGTCCACCAGCCCCAAGTCCAACAGCGGGGAGGCCGCCATCGACGCCGCTCTGGCCGACGTCCGGGCGGGCCGGACCGGGCCGGTGCCCCGCCAGCTGCAGAACAAGCACTACGACGGCGCGGACGCCCTGGTCAAGGGCCAGAACTATAAGTACGCCCAGGAATACAAAAACCACTGGGTGGCCCAGCAGTACCTGCCCGACGCCATCAAGGACGCCCGGTACTACACCTATGGCGACAACCGCACCGAGCAGGCGGCCAAAGCCTACTGGGACCGGATCAAAAAGGAAGGTTAAGGAGGATCGACAGGGATGCGCTACTCCAAACAGAGGGAGCTGGTCATGCAGCAGGTGGAGACCCTGCGGGACCACCCCACCGCGGAAGAGATCTACCAGCACGCGCTGAAAGAGTGCCCCGGCCTCAGCCTGGGCACCGTCTACCGGAATCTGAACAGCCTGGTGGAAGCCGGGCGGGTCCGCCGGGTGTCCATCCCGGGCCAGCCCGACCGGTTCGACCACACCCTGCCCTGGCACGGGCACCTGTACTGCACCTGCTGCGGCCAGGTGGAGGACCTGGACCTGGACCCAGGGCTGGTCCGCCAGCTGCTGTCGGGGCAGCCCGGCCGGATCACCGACTGCGTGGTGACCTGGATCGGCCTGTGCGAGCGGTGCTCCCGGCAGTCCGAGCCGGCCCCGGCGGCCGCGCCGTGACCGCCGGGACAGGCCGTCCCGGCGGCCTGCGGGGCCGGAGACGCCGGTTTTGCGAAATTATCCCTTGTTTCGCGGGGGAGAAACCTGTATAATAGACAGGACAGACTGTCAAAAGGTCCCCCGCCGGCAACGACAAGGACAGGGGGCCGATACGTTGAGAACCCCGGGCGCTCTGCCCGCGGGATAAGGATGGTATATCGTTGGAATATAAGAAATACGAGCATAACGCCCAGGCCGCCGCACTGGTCGGCAGCCATTACGACACGCCGCCCCTGGCCTATGTCCACAGCTACGGCTGCCAGCAGAACGTCAACGACGGCGAGCGGATCAAGGGGGTCCTGGTGGACATCGGCTACGGCCTGTGCGACAACCCCGAGGACGCCGACCTGATCCTCTTCAACACCTGCGCCGTGCGGGAGCACGCCGAACAGCGGGTGTTTGGCAACGTGGGGGCCCTCAAGGGCCTGAAAGAGAAAAAGCCGGGCCTCATCATCGGCCTGTGCGGCTGCATGGCCAACCAGAAGCAGGTGGTGGAAAAACTGCGCCGCAGCTACCCCTATGTGGACCTGGTCTTTGGGGTGGACGGCATCGACACCCTTCCCGGCCTGCTGGCCCGCAAGCTGGAGCAGCGGGGGCGCATCCTGCTGGAGCCGGCCCAGCGCCCGGTGATCGTGGAGGGCATCCCCATCCGGCGGGAGAGCGAGTTCCGGGCCTGGCTGCCCATCATGTACGGGTGCGACAACTTCTGCACCTACTGCATCGTACCCTACGTCCGCGGCCGGGAAAAGAGCCGCCGCCCGGCGGACATCCTGGCCGAGTTCAAGGGCCTGGTGGAGGCCGGCTACAAGGAGATCACCCTGCTGGGCCAGAACGTCAACAGCTACGGCAAGGGGCTGGACGAGGGGGAGAAGATGGACTTCTCCGACCTGCTCAACCTGCTGTGCGCCGTGCCGGGGGATTACCACATCCGCTTCATGACCAGCCACCCCAAGGACGCCAGCCGCAAGCTGATCGACACCATTGCGGCCCAGCCCCACCTGTGCAAGCACCTGCACCTGCCGGTGCAGTGCGGGTCGGACCGGCTGCTGGCCCGGATGAACCGCCACTACACGGTGGAGCACTACCTGGATCTGATCGAATACGCCCGGGCCCGGGTGCCGGGGATCACCTTCTCCAGCGACATCATCGTGGGCTTCCCGGGGGAGACGGAGGAGGATTTCCAGGGCACCCTGGACCTGATCCGCCGGGTGGGCTATATGCAGCTGTTCACCTTCATTTATTCCAGGCGGGAGGGCACGCCGGCGGCCGGCTATCCCGACCCCACCCCCCGCAGCGAAAAGACCGGCCGGATGGCCCGGCTGCTCAAGACCCAGGACGAGATCGCCATGGCCCTGGTCAAGGCCCAGGTGGGCCAGACCGTCCGGGTGCTGGTGGAGGGCTTTGGCCGGGCCGAGGGGACCCTGACGGGCCGGCTGGACAACAACCTGACGGTGGAGTTTGCCGGGGAACCGGCACTGCTGGGCCAGTACGCCTCCGTCCGCCTGACCGGCGCGCGGGCCACCGTCCTGCTGGGAGAATGGGCGCCGCCCGTTTCGGACAAGATAGGGTCATAGAACGTTGAAATACAAAGGAGAAAACCACAATGGATTGCATCGACCTCTTTAAGCGCGCCGCCATGGCGCTCCAGACCGACAGCCGCTACCTGGCCCTGGACCAGGCCCGCAAGATGAACGACAGCGACGAAGAGCTGCAGAACATGATCGGGGAGTTCAATCTGGCACGGATGGACCTGAACAACGAGATCGGCAAAACGGAGCGCAACGACGCCCGCATCGCCGAGCTGAACGAGAAGGTGAACACCCTCTACGGCCAGATCATGAACGACGAAGGGATGGTGGCCTACAACGAGGCCAAGCGGGAGTGCGAGCTCCTGGTCAACTATATCGACGCCATCATCAACACCGCGATGAACGGCGGCGACCCGATGACGGTGCAGGAGCCCTCCGCTTCCTGCTCCGGCAGCTGCTCCACCTGCGGCGGCTGCGGCTGAGACACTGCAACGCGGCTCTGCACCTGCACAGCCGCGTTTCCTTGTCCCTGCCCGGTTACGCAGCACAAACCGCAGAAAGAAGGGGAATGCTATGGCGGACTTGTCGCCCATGATGAAACAATACCTGGAGATCAAACAACAGCACAAGGATGAGATCCTCTTTTACCGCATCGGCGATTTTTACGAGATGTTCTACGACGACGCCATTACGGCCTCCCGTGAACTGGACCTGACCCTGACCGGCAAGCAGTGCGGCCAGAAAGAGCGGGCGCCCATGTGCGGCGTGCCGTTCCACAGCTACGAGACCTACATGGCCCGGCTGATCGCCAAGGGGTACAAGGTGGCCATCTGCGAGCAGACCGAGGACCCCGCCCTGGCCAAGGGGCTGGTCAAGCGGGAGATCGTCCGTGTGGTCACCCCCGGCACCGTCATCGAGAGCAGCATGCTCCAGGACGACCGCAACAACTACATCGCCAGCCTCTACCTGAAAGGGGAAGAGGCCGGGGTCTGCTTTGCCGATGTCTCCACCGGCACGGCCCATGTCACCGAATTGAAAAACCCCAAGATCGGCCTGGCCGTCATCGCCGAGCTGTGCCGTTACCGCCCCAGCGAGGTGCTGTTCAACACCGGCACCCTGGCCTGCCGGGAGGTGACCAACTACATCAAAAAGCACATGAACTGCGCCGTGGAGCTGATGGAGGACGAGCGGTACGCCCCCGGCCTGATCGACACCACCCTGGCGGGGCAGTTCGGACGCGACTGGGCCCGCTCCACCGAGATCGGCGCCGAGGGGCTGGTCCGCTATGCGATGGGGGGCCTGCTGCAATACCTCCACGACACCCAGATCAAGGGGGTCAGCCGCCTCAAAACGGTCATCCGCTACACCGAGGCCCAGTATATGCACCTGTCTGCCGTCACCCGGTCCAACCTGGAGCTGACCGAGACCATGCGCGGGCGGGAAAAGCGGGGCACCCTGCTCTGGGTGCTGGACAAGACCTCCACCGCCATGGGCAAGCGGCTGCTGCGCAGCTGGCTGGAACAGCCCCTGGTATCCAGCGAGATCATCAACCACCGCCTCAACGCGGTGGAATGCCTGGTCCATCAGACCGTCGCCCGGGGCGAGCTGTCCGAGACCCTGCGCTACATCACCGACATCGAGCGGCTGATGACCCGCACCGTCTACGGCTCGGCCACCCCCAAGGAGATCTACACCATGGCCCAGACCTTCGACCGGCTGCCCGAGCTCAAGCAGCTGGCGGAGGGCTGCGGCTGCGCCGAGCTGTCTGAGCTGGCCGCCGGCATCGACCCCATGGAGGACCTCAAGGCCAAGATCTTCGCCGCCGTGGACCCCGAGGCCCCCTCGACCCTGAAGGACGGCGGCGTCATCGCCGCAGGGTACAACAGCGAGGTGGACGAGCTGCGCTCCATCCGGGAAAATACCAAGGGGGTCCTGGCCCAGCTGGAGGCCCGCCTGCGGGAGGAGACCGGCATCCCCAAGCTGCGGATCGGCTTCAACCATGTGTTCGGGTATTTCATCGAGGTCAGCAACAGCTACAAGAGCATGGTGCCCGACAATTACACCCGCAAACAGACCCTGAGCACCGGCGAGCGGTACATCACCCCGGAGCTGAAAACCCTGGAAAATAAGATCCTGGGCGCCCACGAGCGCTTGATCAGCCTGGAACACCGGCTGTTTGCCGACCTGCTGGACCAGATCGGCCAGGAGCTGGACCGCATCCAGCGCTCGGCCCGGGCGGTGGCCCAGCTGGACGTGCTGGTCTCCCTGGCCATTGTGGCGGCGGACAACAACTACTGCCGCCCGGTGGTGGACGACAGCGACCAGCTGGTCATCCGGGAGGGCCGCCACCCGGTGGTGGAGCAGGTGCTCAAGGGCAGCCTCTTTGTCCCCAACGACACCGTGCTGGACTGCGGCGAGAACCGCTGCCTCATCATCACCGGCCCCAACATGGCGGGCAAATCCACCTATATGCGGCAGAACGCCCTCATCGCCCTGATGGCCCAGATCGGCTCCTTCGTGCCGGCCAAAGAGTGCCATGTGGGCATCGTGGACGCGGTGTTCACCCGGGTGGGCGCCTCCGACGATCTGGCCGCCGGCCAGTCCACCTTCATGGTGGAGATGACCGAGGTGTCCGAGATCCTCAAAAATGCCACCCGGCGCAGCCTGGTGATCCTGGATGAGATCGGCCGGGGCACCTCCACCTTTGACGGGATGAGCATTGCCCGCGCGGTGGTGGAGCACATCGCCAACCCCCAAAACGGCCTGGGCTGCAAGACCCTGTTCGCCACCCATTACCACGAGCTGACCGATCTGGAAGGGGAGGTCGAGGGGGTCAAAAACTACAACATCGCGGTCAAAAAGAGGGGCGAGGACATCACTTTCCTGCGCCGGATCGTCCGCGGCCCGGCCGACGACAGCTACGGCATCGAGGTGGCCAAGCTGGCCGGCCTGCCCGGCAGCGTGACCCGGCGGGCCCACGAGGTGCTGCGCAAGCTGGAAGCCTCCGCCCCCAAAAACAACGTAGAACAGATGGACTTCGGCACCCTGGCCGATTATCAGTCGCCTGCCGCCCCCAGCGAGATGGTGGAAAAACTGGAAGCGCTGGACCTGGAGACCCTGACCCCCATCGAGGCGCTCAATTTCCTCTACGAGCTGAAAAAGACCCTGAAGGGGAGCATCACCGGCTGACCCTGTTGATTTTTGAAAGGAGGGCCCTGCATGGCCATCATCCGTGTACTGGACAAACATACCGCCGAGCTGATCGCGGCGGGGGAAGTGGTGGAGCGGCCTGCCTCCGTGGCCAAGGAGCTGATGGAAAACTCCATCGACGCCGGCGCGACCCAGATCACCGTCTCCATCGAGTCGGGGGGCGTCAAGCTGATCGAGGTCAGCGACAACGGCAGCGGCATCGAGCCGGAATATATCTCCACCGCCTTCATCCGCCACGCCACCAGCAAGATCACGGACGAGACGGACCTGAACTCCATCCACACCCTGGGGTTCCGGGGGGAGGCGCTGGCCTCTATCGCCAGCGTGGCCCGGGTGGAGCTGCTGACCCGCACCGAGGCAAGCGAGTTCGCCACCCTCTACCGCAACGAGGGCGGGGAGGAATATCCCTCCGAGCCCGCCGCCCGCGCCGTGGGCACCACCATCCGGGTGCGGGACCTCTTTTTCAACACCCCCGCCCGGATGAAGTTCCTCAAGCGGGACGCCACCGAGGGCACCTATGTGGCGGAGATGGTGGGCCGGCTGGCCCTCAGCCACCCCGAGGTCAGCTTCAAGTTCATCCGGGAGGGCAAGGTCCAATACGTCACCCCCGGGGACGGGCAGCTGCGCAGCGCGGCCTATTCGGTGCTGGGCCGGGAGTTCAGCCGCGACCTGATCAAGGTGGACAGCACCAGCGGCCCCCACCGCCTGTGGGGCCTCATCACCCCGCCCAAAAGCTGCCGGGCAAGCCGCAGCATGGAATTTTTCTACATCAACGGGCGGTACGTCTACAACCGCACCATGATGGCCGGGATGGAGATGGCCTTTAAGAGCACTGCCATGCAGGGCAAGTTCCCGGGAGGCATCCTGATGATGGAGCTGCCCCCTGAACTGGTGGACGTCAACGTCCATCCGGCCAAGACCGAAGTCCGTTTTGCCCGGGAGAACGACGCCTTTGATGCGGTCTATCACGCGGTCAAGCTGGCCCTGGCCACCCCAGGCACCGGGGAGCGGTCCTTCGCCTTCCAAAAGAGTGGGCCGGCCGTCACCGAGCCCTTTGCGGCGGTGGATTCTGCCACCGGCGAAGAGATCCAGAAAAAAGACGAATACAAGACGAAAAATGATGTAAAGCAAACGAACTTTACAGGACTTTCGGCGGTGATCCCGGGCCAGTCGGAGCCGGGCGTCCTGCCCAGGGCTGCCCGGCCGGCGCAAGCAGCGGGACTTGACAGCCCCGCCCGGCCCTCCGGCTGGGGCGCGCCCCTGCGGGACAGCCTTGCTCTGCACAGCACGCCCGCCGAAAAGCCCCGCCCCTCCTTCCGCCCGGCCGGGCAGGAGTCCCAGCTGGACATCAGCCTGGAGGAGGAAACCGCCGCCGAAGAAGATGCGGAGGCATTGCCGGCGGAAAAGCCCGCCTCGCCGGCGCCCGCTGCCGAAGAGACGGAAACCGCGGATGCATCTTTTGTCCAGCCCGAGCAGACCGTCCTGCCCGGCGCGGACGGCCCCGTCCCCCTGGAATATGTGGGGGAAGCCTTCCACACCTACATCATCGCCCAGCGGGGGGACGAGCTGTGCCTCATCGACAAGCACGCCGCCCACGAGCGGCAGCTTTATGAGAAGCTGGCCGCCGGCTACGGCCAGGTGCCCAGCCAGCTGCTGCTCTCGCCGCTGGTCATATCCCTGTCGGCGGAGGAAAAGCAGGCCGTGATGGACAACCTGGCCCTGCTGGAACACGCGGGTATCGAGACGGGGGACTTCGGGGGCAACACCATCCTGCTGCGGGCGGTCCCCTGCGACGTGGAGCAGGACGATCTGGAGGACATGATGGTGGAGATCGCGGCCAAGCTCGCCCGGGGCAGCCGCGACGCCCTGAGCGAAAGGACCGAGTGGGTGCTCCACTCCATCGCCTGCCGCGCGGCGGTCAAGGCGGGGGACCGGGCATCGCCCCAGGAGCTGATGGCCCTGGCCGAAAAGATCCTGTCCGGCGAGGTGCCGCCCTTTTGCCCCCACGGCCGCCCCTGCGTCCTCAAGCTGACTCGAAAGGAGCTGGAAAAGCAGTTTGGCAGAATCGAATGACAAGCAGCCGGTGCTGGCGGTGGTGGGGCCTACCGCCACCGGCAAGACAGCCCTGGGGGTGGAGCTGGCCCTCCGCCTGGGGGGCGAGATCATCAGCGCCGACTCGATGCAGATCTACCGGGGGCTGGACATCGGCACGGCCAAGGTCACCCCGGAGGAGACCCGCGGGGTGCCGCACCACTGCGTGGACATCCTGCCGCCCGAAGCGCCGTTCAGCGTAGCCGATTTCACGGCGCTGGCCGGCCGTCTGGTGGAGGAGATCGGGGCCCGGGGGCGCCTGCCCATCCTGGTGGGGGGCACCGGGCTGTATGTCCAGAGCTTCCTCAACGGGGTGCGCTTTGCCGAAGAAAAGGCCCCCGAGGGCCTGCGGGATCAGCTGACGGCCGAACTGGCGGCCCGCGGCCCCGACGCCCTCTACGCCGAGCTCCAGGCGGTCGACCCCGAGGCGGCGGCGGCCATCCACCCCCACAACCATGTGCGGGTGCTCCGGGCGCTGGAACATTACCGGGCCACCGGACGCCGCCTCAGCGAACAGAAGGCGGCGTCCCTGCCGCCGGAGCGGCCCTACCGCGCGCTGGTGCTGGGGCTGGATTTCCCCCAGCGGGACGTCCTCTACCGCCGCATCGACGCCCGGGTGGACCGGATGATGGAGCAGGGCCTGCTGGAGGAGGCCCGGCTGGTCTGGGCCCGCCGCCAGAGCTGCCCCACCGCCGCCCAGGCCATCGGGTACAAGGAGTTTTTCCCCTTCTTTGCAGGGGAGGACGCCCTGGAACACTGCGTCAGCCAGCTCAAGCAGGCGTCCCGCCGGTACGCCAAACGGCAGCTGACCTGGTTCCGCCATATGGACGGGGTGGTCTGGCTGGAAGCCG
Source organism: Candidatus Faecalibacterium gallistercoris (assembly GCA_019116585.1). GTDB lineage: Bacteria > Bacillota > Clostridia > Oscillospirales > Ruminococcaceae > Faecalibacterium > Faecalibacterium gallistercoris. Next base: position 27,633 of record DXBJ01000049.1, read on the forward strand.
GCAGCCCCGGCCTCGCCGGGCAGGCCCTGCGCCTGGCCCAAACATTTCTGCACGAGGGGTGATACCGGATGCGAAAGGATATGCACAACCCTGAAAATCCTGACACCGCCCGCCCCGGCTGGCGGACCATCCTGGGGGGGACGGTGGTCCTGCTCCTGCTGGTCATCCTGGGCTATGTGGGCTACCAGATCCTCCATCTGCTCAACCCGCCCAACACCTACGAGACGGTCCTCACCGCCACGGTGGAGGACAAGGTGGAAGCGGAGGGGGTGGTCCTCTTTCAGGAGACCCTCATCCCCGGCAGCGGGGACCTGGGCTATCTGGCGGAGGACGGGGCCCGGGTCTCGGCGGGGACGGTGGTGGCCGAAGTCTACACCAGCAGCGGCCAGAGCGCCCTGCGGGCCGCCCTCGACAGCCTGAACGAACAGATCGGGCTGCTGCAGCGGGCGGAGAACGTCTCCACCACCCAGGTGGACACCATGATCCAGGAGCGCACCACCGCCCTCTACGACCTGCTGGACGCGGTGGACCGGGGCGACCCCGCCGCCCTGGACGCCGGCCGGGAGGACTACCTCCTGGCCCAGAACAAGATCCTGGTGGTGACGGGGGAGGACGCGGGCTTTGCCTCCCGGATCGCGGCCCTGCAGGCCGAGGCGGCCCAGCTGCAAAGCCAGCTGGGGGCGCCGGCCCAGATCGCCGCCCCCCTCACCGGCTATTTTGTCTGCAGCGCCAGCACCCGGCAGCTGACCCAGCCGGCCGGCGACATCCTGGCCATGGACGCCGCATCCCTCAAGGCCGCCCTGGACGCAGGGCTGGACGCCCCCCTCACCGGCTGCGCCGGCAAGATGGTCTCGGGCTTCAGCTGGAGCTACTGCGGCGTCTGCACGGCGGAGGAGGGCCAAAAGCTGCTGCAGGCCGACGGCACCCCCCTGGACCGGGAGGTGCAGATCCGCTTCCCCGGCCAGACCGACCAGGCCCTGCCCGCGCAGCTCACCGAAGTGACCATCGACGAGGGGGCGGGCCTGGCCCGCTTCGTCCTCACCTGCGATTCGGTCACCGGAGAAGTGCTGCGCCTGGGCCAGGCCGAAGCCGAGGTCATCGTCAGCAGGACCACCGGCCTGCGGGTGCCCGCCGCCGCGGTCCACTATGTATTGGAGACCCCGGAGGCTTCTTCCGGGGAGGCTGCCTCTTCCGGCACAGTGGAGGGCAGCGCCGCCGCAGGGGAGAACTACGTCCCCGGCGTCTACGTCAAATTCGGCAACCTGGCCCACTTCTGCCGCATCGACCCGGTGGACAGCGACCACCCCCTGGTCACCGACGGCGCCTACATCATCGTCCCGCCCAAGGGCACCGACGGCTCGGTCAGCGAGGTGCGCCTGTACGACCAGGTCATCGTGGAAGGACAAAATCTCTACGACGGCAAACTTTTATCCTAGCTCTTATTGACATCCGGCCTAAAAAAACAGATAATATAGAGAGCTATTCTTTTCTGCCGCCCGGCTGCACGGGGCGGGCGGCAGCTTTTATGGCAAAATGGCATCTGCTTGCAGATGAAAGGAGCGGTATCGATGTCTTTCATGCAAAATATTAAAAAGGGACTTTTCGGCGAGGATGACGGCTACGACGATCAGTACATCGACGACGGGCCCCAGATGGTGAACAACAACAGCGGCTTCGGCAGCGCGGACTCGTACGACGAGGAAGGCGGCGACAGCGGCAAAAGCGGCAACCGCGTGGTCAACATCAACGCCACCACCCAGCTCAAGGTGGTCCTGGTCAAGCCCGAGCGGTTCGAGGACGCCAGCACCATCGCCGACCATCTGAACAACAAGCGCACCGTGGTGCTCAACCTGGAGTCTACCAACAAAGAAGTCTCCCGCCGTCTGGTGGATTTCCTGTCCGGGGTGGCCTACGCCAACAACGGCCAGATCAAGCGGGTGGCCAACAGCACCTTTATCATCACCCCGTACAACGTGGACATCATGGGCGACCTGCTGGACGAGCTGGAGAACAATGGCGCGTTCTATTGAGGACGGCGCCGAGGCCCAGCGCCCGGCGCGGGGCTATATCCCGCCCCAGAACGATAAAGAACGGTTTCTGATGCGCCACATCGAGGATCTGGCCCGCACCGCCCAGGCCCGGGGCATCCCGCGGTATTCTTCCTTTCTCAGCGACCGGGAGCAGGCCCTGGCGCAGGCGGCCCTGTCCAAGGCGGGGTGCAGCTGCTGGCGCCTGGAGGGCGGCTACCCTCAAGCGGAACGGAAGATCGCCGCCATCGAGCCGGAGGATGCCTGGACCGACAGCCCCCTGGCCTGCGTCCGGCTGGACTGCCGCGCCGCACCCGGCGCGGACCTGCCCGCCCACAGGGACTATCTGGGCAGCCTGATGGGCCTTGCCCTCAAGCGGGAGGCCCTGGGGGACATCGTCCTGCCGGCGGACGCCCCCGGTACGGCCTATGTCTTTGCCCTGGAGCCGGCGGCCCGGCTGATCTGCGAGGAACTGGTCCAGGTGGGCCGCACCGCCGTCAGCTGCACCCCCCAGCCCCTGGAAGAGCTGCCCGGCCTTGCGCCGGAGCAGCGGGTGCTGCACACTGCGGCGGTGTCCTCCCTGCGGCTGGACGCCGTGCTTGCGGCGATGCTGCACTGCAGCCGCGGGGCGGCGGCGGCCCTCATCGAGGCGGGCCGGGTGGAGATCAACCACCTGCCCACCGAAAGCGTCCATGCCCCTGTCTACGAGGGGGATATTTTTACCATACGCGGCCGGGGCCGCTTTGCCCTGACCGCCCTGCCCGGCAAGACCAGAAAGGACCGCCAGATCATCGAGTTCTTTCAGTATCAATCGTAAATCACAATGACAGGAGGAAATCAGTATGCTGACACCGCAGGACGTACACTCTGTCCAGTTTGAAAAGAGCTTCCGCGGCTACCGGATCGAGGACGTGGACCGCTTCCTGGACCGCGTGGAAGAGCAGCTCAAGGCCAGCGCCGGCGAGGTGGACCGGCTGCAGCAGCAGATCGAGCAGCTGCAGGGCGAAAATCAGCGCCTCTCCAAAGAGACGGAGGACTACCGCGCCGACGGCGAGATCATGAAGTCCGCCCTCATCAACGCCCAGCGCATTGGCGAAAACGTCATCCGCGAGGCCAACCAGAAGGCGGAGGAGATCATCCACAAGGCCAACCTCCGCAGCGACGACATCATCCGGGACGCCAACGACCTGCTGCAGAAGGCCACCGACCGGGCAGACGAGATCGTCCGGGAGGCCAGCGACCAGCGGATGCTGGAAGAGCGGGAGTATGAGCGGGTCCGCCTGGAGGTGACCCGGTTCAAGGCCGATGTGCTGAACCTGTACCGCAGCCATGTGGAGTCCCTCAGCCGCCTGCCCGAGTACGCCCCCGACGGGGCGGCCGAGCCGGTCCAGGCCGGGGAGGACGGCGCAGCTCTGGCCGGTGCGGAAGACGCCGGCGCCAATGAGGCGGCCGGCGGCGCAGCCGAGCCCGCCGCCCAGGGCGAGGACTTCTGGAACAAGGACGAGGCGGAGCTGACCGCCCCCGACCAGAAACAGCCTGCGGAGGTGGATTATTCCGCCTTCCAGGGCGTCCAGTTCAGCAAGTGATCCTGTTGCATCCCGCGCGGCTTGCCGCGCGATGGGGCAGGGCAGGGGCCGCAGGCGCCTGCCCCTGCTTTTCTCTTCTGCCGGGACGGCCGGCAGAGCATCATTTTTGAGGAGTGTGGAACCAGTGCCTAAAACAAAATCCCAATACGACAGTACCCTTCATCTGCCCAAGACCCTGTTTGAAATGCGTGCCGGCCTGCCCAAAAAGGAGCCCGCCATGCTGGAGGACTGGGACAAAAACGGCCTGTACGAGCAGCTGATGAAGCACAACGAGGGCAAGCCCCTGTTCGTGCTCCACGACGGCCCCCCGTACGCCAACGGCAGCATCCATATGGGCACCGCCCTGAACAAGATCATCAAGGACATCATCATCCGGCAGAAGAACATGGAGGGCTACAAGGCCCCCTATATCCCCGGTTTTGATACCCATGGCCTGCCCATCGAGCTGAAGGCCCTTTCGTCGGTCGGCAGCAAAAAGAAGGACATCTCCAAGCTGGAGCTGCGCCAGATCTGCGAGAAGTTTGCCACCGAGCACATCGGCATCATGAGCGACCAGTTCAAGCGTCTGGGCGTCATTGGCGATTTTGAGCACCCCTACCTCACCCTGAAGCCCGAGTTCGAGGCCCGCCAGATCGAGATCTTTGGCGAGATGGCCAAGAAGGGCTACATCTACAAGGGCCTCAAGCCGGTCTACTGGTGCCCCGAGTGCCGCACCGCCCTGGCCGAGGCCGAGATCGAGTACGGCGAGGACGACTGCGATTCCATCTTCGTCCGCTTCCATGTCACCCAGGACCCGGACGGCGTGCTGGCCAAGTACGGCATCCCCATGGACAAGACCTGGTTCGTGATCTGGACCACCACCACCTGGACCCTGCCCGCCAACGAGGCCATCTGCCTGAACGGCGCGCTGGAATACTCCTTTGTCAAATTCGGCGGCGAGTACCACATCATGGCCACCCAGCTGGTGGAGAGCGTCATGAAGGCCTGCGGCATCACCGAGTATGAGGTGGTGGGCGAGCCGGTCAGCGGCGCCGTGTTCGAGGGGATGCGCTATCAGCACGTCTACCTGCCCAAGGAGGGCCTGGTCATCCTGGGCGACCACGTCACCCTGGAGAGCGGCTCGGGCTGCGTCCACACCGCCGGCGGCCACGGCGTGGACGACTTCAACGTCAGCCAGAAGTACAACGTCCCCATCACCGTCCCCGTGGACGACGGCGGCTACCTGACCGAGCTGTCCGGCAAGTACGCCGGCCAGAAGGTCTGGGACGCCAACAAGACCATCCTGGCCGACCTGACCGCGGCCGGCGTGGTGCTGGGCCAGGTCCATATCAAGCACCAGTACCCCCACTGCTGGCGCTGCCACAACCCCATCATCTTCCGCGCCACCGAGCAGTGGTTCTGCTCCATCGACGCCTTCAAGGAGGATGTCTACAAGGCGGTGGACAGCGTCCAGTGGATGCCCGAGTGGGGCCACGACCGGATGTACGGCATGGTGCGGGACCGCAGCGACTGGTGCATCAGCCGCCAGCGCACCTGGGGCGTGCCCATCCCCGCTTTCTACTGCAAAAAGTGCGGCAAGTACCACATCACCGACGCTACCATCCAGGCGGTCAGCGACCTGTTCCGCCGCGAGGGCTCGGACGCCTGGTATAAGTACGAGGCCGAGCAGATCATCCCCGCGGGCGAAGTGTGCGAGAACTGCGGCGGCACCGAGTGGACCAAGGACACCGACATCATGGACGTCTGGTTCGACTCCGGCTCCACCTGGAGCGCCGTCCTGGGCGAGCGGCCCGAGCTGCGCTATCCCGCCGACCTGTATATGGAGGGCGCGGACCAGTTCCGCGGCTGGTTCCAGTCCAGCCTGCTGACCAGCGTGGCCAGCCAGGGCGTGGCCCCCTACAAGGCGGTGCTGTGTCACGGCTGGGTGGTGGACGAGCAGGGCAAGCAGATGCACAAGAGCGCCGGCAACGGCGTCGAGCCCTCCGAGATCATCAAGGACTACGGCGCGGACATCATCCGCCTGTGGGTGGCTTCCTCCGACTACACGGTGGACGTGCGCGCCGGCAAGAACATCTTCAAGCAGCTGAGCGAGGCTTACCGCAAGATCCGCAACACCGCCCGCTTCATCCTGGGCAACCTGGACGGCTTTGACCCCAACACCGATATGCTGCCCGACGACCAGCTGCAGGAGATCGACCGCTGGGCCCTGGCTGCTCTGGACGACCTGCTGAAGGAGACCGACGCGGGCTACGCGGCCTACAACTTCAACAAGGTCTACCACGCAGTCTACAACTTCTGCGTGGTGGCCATGTCCAACTTCTATCTGGACGTGACCAAGGACCGCCTGTACTGCACCAGCGGCGCAGCCCGCCAGGCAGCCCAGACCGCCATGTACAAGATCCTGGTGGCCCTGGACAAGATCATCGCCCCCATCCTCTGCTTCACCAGCCAGGAGATCTGGGACTTCATGCCCAAGACCGAGGGGATGAACCGCTATGTGGTCTTTGAGGCCATGCCCCACGCCGGCCAGTATGCGGCCAGCGAGGCGTTCAAGGCCAAGTGGGCCCGGCTGATCGCCGTCCGCGACGAAGTCAAGAAGGCCCTGGAGATCGCCCGCAACGACAAGAAGATCGGCGCCTCCCTGGAGGCGGCCGTCACCCTGTACTGCGGCGGCGAGGTCTACGACCTGCTCAACAGCGTCCCCATGGACGAGCTGGCCGACCTGATGATCGTCTCCCGGGTCGAGCTGGTAAAGGGCGAGGGCGGCGCCGCCTCGGCCATCGAGGGCCTGGGCATCACCGCCGGCCACGCCACGGGCGACAAGTGCGAGCGCTGCTGGAAGTACACGGCCGACATCGGCAGCCACCCGGCCCACCCCACCCTCTGCGCCCGCTGCGCCAGCGTCATCGAAGGCTGAGCCCGGGCCCCGGAGGCCAAACCGAACGTTTCAAAATTGAAAACGGCGTTCCCTTTCTGCGGGGGACGCCGTTCTTTGCAAAAACTGTCAGGGCAGGGGCCTGCGGGGCAGGCCCGGCCTTTTCACAGGAGTATTCGCCTATGTTTGTGTTCCTGAATCTCATCGCCATTGCGGCGCTGGTGGGCATCGACCAGGCCATCAAGCTCTGGGCCGTCCAGAACCTGCAGCCGGTGGGCTCCATGCCGCTGATCCCCCATGTGGTGGAGCTGCACTTTACCTACAACGAGGGGATGGCGTTCAGCCTGCTGTGGGGCCGTCAGGAGATCCTGATCGCCGCCACCAGCATCGGTATGCTGCTGATCGCCTGGTGGCTGTTCACCCACTGCCGCAACGACCAGCTGCAGCGCTGGGCTCTGGTGCTGGTGCTGGGGGGCGGCATCGGCAACCTGATCGACCGCATCGCCGCGGGCAGGGTGGTGGACTACATCAACCTGCTGTTCATGAACTTTGCCGTGTTCAACTTTGCCGACATCTGCGTCTGCGTCGGGATGGGCCTGTGGGTCCTCTCGGTCATCCTGGAGGAGCGCCGCAACCCCGAGGGCAAGGCCGGCAAGGCGGAAGGGGACAAGTGACCCATGGAACAGCGTGAGTTCGCCGTCGAAGCCGAGGATGCCGGCCAGCGGATCGACCGCTTTCTGGCCGGGGAGGACACCGGCCTGTCCCGCAGCGCGCTGCAGAACCTCATTGCGGAAGGCCATGTGCTGGCCAACGGCCAGCCCGCCGCCAAAAACCGCAAACTGAAGGCGGGGGACACCATCCTGGTCGAGATCCCGGACGCCGCGCCCATCGCGGCGGTCCCCCAGGACATCCCGCTGGACATCGTCTACGAGGACGAGCACCTGCTGGTGGTCAACAAGCCCAAGGGGATGGTGGTCCACCCGGCCCCCGGCAACCCCGACGGCACCCTGGTCAACGCCCTGCTGTGGCATTGCCGGGGCAGCCTGTCGGGCATCGGGGGGGAGATCCGCCCCGGCATCGTCCACCGCATCGACAAGGACACCAGCGGCCTGCTGGTGGTGGCCAAGGACGACGCCACCCACATCGGCCTGTCCCGCCAGATGGCCGAGCACAGCGTCCAGCGGGCCTACCAGACGGTGGTCTACGGGGGCTTTGCCCAGGACGAGGGCTTTGTGGAGGGGTATCTCGGCCGTTCCCGCACCGACCGCAAAAAGATGGCGGTCTACCCTGCGGGGGAGCCCCACACCAAGTACGCCTATACGGGCTGGAAGGTGCTGGAGCGGCTGGGGGAGTTCACCCTGCTGGAATGCCGGCTCAAGACCGGGCGGACCCATCAGATCCGGGTGCACATGGCCTCCATCCGCCACCCGGTGGCCGGCGACCCGGTCTATGGCCCCCACAACTGCATCGCCAGCCTCCACGGCCAGTGCCTGCACGCCAAGACGCTGGGCTTTGTCCACCCCGTTACGGGGCAGACGCTGTCCTTCGACAGCCCCCTGCCCGATTACTTCACCCATTTTCTGGCTGCATTGAGGAGGGCACGCCCATGAAACTGGAATCGACGCTGGTCCTCTGCGACCTGGACGCCCTGATGCTGGGCCCGGACGGCAACCTGACCCAGGTGCTGCGGGACGTGCTGCAGCTGTTCACGGCGCGGGGCGGCCGGATGACCGTCTTTTCCCAAAAGACGCCCAAGGCGGTGCGGACCATCCTGGGCAGCGTGCCCCTGTCTGCGCCGGCCCTGCTGTGCGGCGGGGCGCTGGTCTACAGCTTTGCGGCCGGCAGCGGCCAGCCCATGGGCAGCTTTGCGGCGCTGGGGGACGATTTCCTGGCCAAGCTGCCGGCGGCCCCCGGCATCGGCATCGCCCTGCAGATGAAGGACGGCGCCACCCGGGTGGTCCGGATGAACCACGCCCTGGAGCGCCACCTGCGCCGGGAGTGGACCCCCTATCTGCTCACCCAGCCGGAAGGGGTGTCCTGCCGGGATGTGCTGCGGGTCCTGCTGTACCAGGATGCCAAGACCATCCCCGCCCTCCAGACCTTTGAGAAGGCCCTGGAAGAAAGCGGCGCTCCCGTCCGCCAGGAGCGGCTGGCCATCGACTGCCTGGCCCTGACCCCCGGGGCCGTCAGCATGGGGGCGGCCTTCAGCTCGGTGTGCGCCGCCGCCATGCTCTCGCCCGAGAACGTGGCGGTGCTGGCCGGCAGCGCCCCCATGGTGGAACTGATGCGGCTGGCCGGCCAGAGCGCCGCGGCTTTCGACGCCCCCGCCGAGGTCCGGCTTGCGGCCGGGCAGGTCACCTTCTGCCGCGCGGCGGAGGGGGCGGCAGCCGAGTATCTCTACCAGCTGGTGCGGAGCAGCGGGAGGTAAGGCTGTGCAAACCATGTAAATGGGTAAAATTCCTGTAAAAAGTTCTCCGCACCCGGTGCGGAGGGCTTTCTTTTTTGGGGAGGATACAGTACAATGATAGGGAAGTATCTCGACCGGAGGGAGCTGGGCTTTCTGGCGGCGGCCGCTGCGGCAGCGGCGCTGTTTGTCCTGCTGGCTGTGGGGGATACGGCGCCCCTGCGCCCGCCGGAGGGTGCGGAGGGCGGGGCTGCCGCCGGCACCCTTTGGGAGCAGGCGCAGGTGGACCTGAACACCGCCGGGCTGGACGCCCTGTGCACCCTGCCCGGCGTGGGGGGAAAACGGGCCCGGGCCATTCTGGAGGACCGTGCCGCCAACGGCCCCTACGAGCGGGTCGAGGACGTAACGCGGGTAAGCGGAATTACCCAAAACACCATCAGGGACTGGGCGCGGCTCGCCTATGTGAGCGGCCCCGGGCCGGAAGGGGAATGAGGAACGATGAAGGAAGACAGCATTTTTATCAACCGGGAGCTGAGCTGGCTGGATTTCAACCAGCGGGTCCTGGTGCTGGGCAAGGACAAGAATGTCCCCCTGGCCGAACAGCTCAAATTTCTGGCCATTTACGGCTCCAACCTGGACGAGTTTTTCATGGTGCGGGTGGGCTCCCTGCAGGAGCGGGCCAACCTCAAGGGCAAAAAGGAAAAGCCGGAAAACAAGACCAACATGACCCCCGAAGAGCAGCTGAACGCCATCATGCCCAAGACGGCCGAGCTGCAGATGGACTGTGACAAATATTACCACAAGGCCCTGGAGGCGCTGGACGAGCACGGCTACCACAAGGTCAACTTTGACAAGATCGACAAGGAGGAGGAACGCTTCTGGAAAAAATACTTCCAGAACGAGCTGTTCCCCATCCTCAGCCCCCAGATCGTGGACAACCGCCATCCCTTCCCGTTCCTGCGCAACGAGGAGATCTACCTCGGCGTCCTGCTCAAGGACAAAAAGGTGGGGGAGATGAGCCTGGGCATCATCCCCATCTCCAGCCAGATGGAGCGGCTGTGCTTCTTCAAGCGGGACGGCGAGACCCTGTTCGCCCTCACCGAGGAGCTGGTCTATCACTACGTCAGCATGGTCTTTGCCAAGGAGAGCATCGTGGAGAAATGCCTGTTCCGGGTGACCCGCAACGCCGACATCGACGTCAAAGAGGGCATGATGGACCACGACATCGACTACCGTGAGATCATGACCGAGCTGCTCAAGCGCCGCCGCAAGCTGGCGGCCGTCCGCCTGCAGGTCACCCCCGGCTCCGCGCCCGAGATCGTCAAGATGCTCTGCGCCCGGCTGGAGCTGAACCACCGCCGGGTCTTTGAGCAGAAGAGCCCTCTGGACCTGAGCTTTTTCTACAAGCTGGACAGCCGCATCGAAAAGGACGGCCACGCCGAGCTGTTCTATTCGCCGGCCCGGCCCATGATGCCGCCCCTCAACTACAGCCTGACCGAGGAGGTCAAAAAGCACGACGTCCTGCTGTATTATCCCTACCAGTCCATCCGGCCCTTTATCCTGATGCTGAAAAAGGCCGCCCGTGACCCCGACGTCATCTCCATCAAGATGACCCTCTACCGCCTGGCACGGGAATCCCAGATCGTCCAGGCCCTGGTGGACGCCGCCGAAAACGGCAAAGAGGTGGTGGCCCTGGTGGAGCTGCGGGCCCGCTTTGACGAGCAGAACAACATCGACTGGTCCAAGCAGCTGGAGGAAGCCGGCTGCACCGTGGTCTACGGTTTCGACGACTACAAGGTCCACTCCAAGCTGACCCTCATCACCCGGAAAAACGCCGAGGGCTACTCCTATATCACCCAGATCGGCACCGGCAACTACAACGAAAAGACCAGCGAGCTGTACACCGACCTGTCCTTCATCACCTCCGACCCGGACATCGGCGAGGAGGCCGCCGGCGTGTTCCAGAATCTGGCGGTCCAGAAGCTGACCGAGGAGACCGATCAGATGCTGGTGGCTCCCCTGCGCTTCAAGAGCGTCCTGCTGGACGAGATGGACCGGGTGATCGAGGCCGCCCGCCTGGGCCGCCCCGCCGCCATGATCCTGAAAAACAACTCCATCAGCGACCGCGACATCATCCTCAAGCTGGAGGAGGCCAGCTGCGCCGGCGCCCGCATCGACATGATCGTCCGCGGCATCTGCTGCGTGCGGGCCGGCGTCCCCGGCAAGACCGAGAACCTGCACATCCGCAGCATCGTGGGCCGCTATCTGGAGCACGCCCGGATCTACAGCTTCTTTGACGGGCGGGAGACCCGCATCTATATCGCATCCGGCGATTTCCTCACCCGCAACACCGAGTGCCGGGTGGAGGTGGGCGTCCGGATCAAGGACCCGGCCCTGGTCCAGAAGCTGACCGACATCCTCCAGATGCAGCTGGCCGACAACGTCAACGCCCGGGAGATGACCCCCGACGGCAGCTACCAGAAGGTCAAACCCGCCCCCGGCGAGCCGCTGGTCAACAGCCAGATGGGGATGTACGACCTGTTCCGGGACGACTGGACCCGCGGCCATGCTTACGCCGGGGCCCCGGCAGCCGCTGCGTCGGCAGCGCCGGCCGCAGAACCGCAGCCCCGGCCGGTGCAAGCCGCCCCGCAGGAGGCTCCGGCCCCCCAGGCGCCGGCCGAACCTGTGCCCCAGCCTGCACCCGTTCCGCAGCCGGCCCCGGCTCCCGTCCAGGAGCCGGCCCCCCTGGCAAAAGAGCCCGCTGCCCCCGTGCAGCGCCCTGCCGAGACGGTCCTGGTGGTGAAGGAGGAGCCCAGGGGCCTGTTTGCCCGGCTGCGCCGGAGCCTGTTCGGCCGCCGGGGCAAATAACGCCCAAGGCATACCGTGCCCCTGCCGGCACATAGAATGTTCCCAGAAGAGGGGGATGTTCCGTGCAGGCGAGAAGGGGAAGAAAACACCGGCAGATCAGAACCAAACGGACAGCCCGCCCAGGGGCTGCCGGGCACAAAGACAAGCGCCTGGCAGCCTTTGTGTGCGGGCTGCTCTTGTGTGCGGGGGTGGGGCTGGCCCTGCGGGCCTGCGCCGGGCCGGCGGCCCCGGAGGGATGCAGCCTGGACCCTCTGGTCCCGCAGGCGGCCTTTGTGTTCCCTCTGGGGACAAGCGGCTGGAGCCTCTCCTCGGGGTACGGCTGGCGGGAGGCCCCCCTGGCCGAAAACGGCCCGGAAGCAGGGGAGACAGATTTCCACCGGGGGGTGGACCTGGCCTGCGCCGAAGGTACGCCGGTGCTGGCGGCCATGGACGGGGTGGTGCTGGCGGCGGGCCGGAGCGCCAGCTACGGCAACTACCTCCGTCTGTGCCACTCGGAGGGGGTCGAGACCCTGTATGCCCATTTGCAGTATTTGTTTGCCCGCCCGGGCGAGGTGGTGCAGGCGGGCCAGGTGCTGGGGACCGCCGGCCAGACCGGACGGGCCACCGGGCCCCACCTCCACTTTGAGCTGCTGGACCGGGCGGTGCGCCGCGACCCTTCGGCCCTGCTGGGGCTGCCGGCATGAGGGGGAGGGCCTTTCCCCGGCGGGTCCGGGTGGGCAGGCTGGTCTTTCGGGACCCGTTTTACACCTGCGCGCTGCTGTACATCCTGCTGTACTTCGACAGCAGCCAGTTTCTGCGCATCGGCCTGCTGGCGGCCTGCCTCCATGAGTGCGGGCACATCCTGGCCTTTTGGCTGCTGTTCCGCCGGCTGCCGGTGGTGGAAGTGACCATGACCGGGTTTTGCATGCGGCTGGGCGGCGCGCCGCTGACGCCGGGGCGCCAGTTCTGGCTGGCGGCGGCGGGCCCGGGGGCCAACGCCCTGCTGGCTGTGCTTTGGTATGCCCGGGCATCGGCCCGGCTGACGGTGTGGGACGGTGCCTTTCTGGCCGCCAACATCCTGACCGGGGCGTTCAACCTGCTGCCCGTCCCGCCCCTGGACGGGGCCCGGATGCTGGGGGCCCTGCGGGAAGTTGTCACGAAAAAATTGCATTCTGAGTCCAAATAGGGTAAAATAAAAGGAACGAAAAACCATATTGGAGGAACCGATGATCGAACAGGAGCTGAAAACCGCGCTGCACGGCGCTTTGGAGGCCCTCCCGGCCGAAAAGCCGGTCTTTGGCATCAGCCCAAAGCTGAAAGAGGCCCTGAGCCATGTGCAGAAGCCGGGCCGCTACACCGGCGGCGAGCCCGGCAGCGTATACAAAGACAAGGGGAAGGTGGACGTCCGGTTCGCCTTCTGCTTCCCCGACACCTATGAGGTGGGGATGTCCTTTCTGGGGGAGAAGATCCTCTACGAACTGCTGAACCAGCACGAGAACTGGTGGTGCGAGCGGGCCTTTATGCCCTGGCTGGATATGAAAGCCGAGATGGAGCGCCTGGGCCTGCCCCTTTACACCCTGGAGAGCAAAGACCCCCTGACCGATTTCGATGCGGTGGGCTTTACGCTGCAGTACGAGCTGTCCTATACCAACATCCTGGCCATGCTGGACCTGGCGGGCATCCCGTTCTACGCCGCCGACCGGGACGAGCGCTGGCCTCTGATCGTGGCCGGCGGCCCCTGCACCTGCAACGCCGAGCCCCTGGCAGCCTTTTTCGACGTGATCCAGCTGGGGGAAGGGGAGCGCCAGCTGCCCGCCATCTGCGCCGCCATCGAGCAGGGCAAAAAGGAGGGGATCTCCAAGCAGGAACTGCTGCTGCGCATCGCCAGGATCCCCGGCGTTTACATCCCCGCTTTTTACGATGTGGCCTATGAGGCGGACGGCCGGGTGCGTTCCATCACCCCCAACCAGCCGGGGGTCCCGGCGGTGGTCACCAAGGCCATCATCCAGGATATGAACGACTTTGCGCCCCCCACCAACTTTGTGGTGCCCATGGTGGGCGCCATCCAGGACCGGGCCAGCATCGAGGTGCTGCGGGGCTGCGTCCGGGGCTGCCGGTTCTGCCAGGCGGGCTTCCTCTACCGGCCCATGCGCCAGAGGGATGCCGGGCTGCTGAACAAGGCCGCCCAGGACCTGTGCGCCAACACCGGCTATGAGGAGCTGAGCCTGTCCAGCCTGTCCACCTCCGACCACAGCCAGCTGGAAGAGCTGCTGGACGATCTGAACAGCTGGGCCCCGGCCGAGCACGTCAGCCTTTCGCTGCCCTCCCTGCGGATGGACAACTTCTCCGAAAGCCTGATCGAAAAGACCACCCGGGTCCGCAAAAGCGGCCTGACCTTTGCCGCCGAGGCCGGCACCCAGCGCCTGCGGGACGTCATCAACAAAAACGTCACCTGGGACGAGATCGAAAAGACCTGCCGCATCGCCTTCGAGGCGGGGTACACCTCGGTCAAGCTCTATTTCATGATGGGCCTGCCCACCGAGACCATGGCCGACATCGAGGGCATCGCCGAGACGGCCCAGAAGGTGGTGGACCTCTACTACCACACCCAGACCCACGCCAAGGGCAAGGGGGTGCAGGTGACGGTCAGCTGCGCCTGCTTTGTGCCCAAGCCCCACACGCCCTTCCAGTTCGTCCCCATGGACAGCGCCGAGACCCTGCAGGCCAAGCAGAAGCACCTGCTGGAGAGCGTCCACAGCCGGAAGATCAAGGTCAACTACCACGACAGCAAGACCAGTTTCCTGGAGGGCGTTTTCGCCAAGGGGGACCGCCGGCTGGCCCCTGCTTTGGTGGAGGCTTACCGCCGGGGCTGCGTCTTTGACGGGTGGGAGGAGTGCTTCCGGTACGACGTCTGGGTGCAGACCTTTGCGGACCTGGGCATCGACCCTCATTTTTACTGCAACCGGGCCATCGGCCTGGACGAGGTGACTCCGTGGGCCCACATGGACTACGGCATCACCCACGAATACCTGGTGCGGGAGTACAAAAAGGCACTGGCTGCCCAGACCACCCCGCCCTGCAACCGCGCCTGCAGCGGATGCGGCGCAAACCGTCTGTTGGGAGGGCCCTGCTTTGATTACAGTGCGGATCTGGTTTGAAAAACGAAACGAAGCCTCGTATATCTCCCTGCTGGACCTGCAGCGGGTGATGCAGCGGGTGCTCAAGCGCAGCGGCCTGCCGGTCTGGCACACCCTGGGCTTCAACCCCCACATCTATATGACCTTTACCTGCCCGCTGTCCCTGGGGCAGGAGAGCCTGTGCGAAAGCGTGGACGTCAAGACCGAGGCCGAAGCCCCGGACTTTGCTGCCTGGCAGGCGAGTCTGAACGCCATCATGCCGGCGGGCATCCGGGTGTTCCGGGTGGAGCCGGCCCGGGACAAGGCCAGCGCCATCGCCTTTGCCTGCTATACCATCCGCTACCCGGCGGCGGCCGCCGGCTGCCTGGCGGGCTACAACGCCCTGGACGCCGCCCCGGTGGAGAAAAAGGGCAAAAAGGGTTCCAAACAGGTGGACCTGAAAGCATACATCCCCGCCCTGGCCGGCCGGGCGGAAGGGGACAGCGTCCGTTTTGACGTCTGCCTGCCCGCCGCCCAGGAGCTGAACCTGAACCCCTCGCTGCTGACCGCCTTCCTCGAAGAGCGGTTTGGGGCGCCCGCGGCGGAGGCCGCCATCCTGCGCACCGCGCTGCTGAAGGCCGACCGGACCCCCTTCTGCTGAAAATTTTTGCCGGATTTTTCAGGCAAAACGCTTGCTTTCGGCCTGGAGTTGTGCTATCATAGTTAGGCGTTAGTGTCCGCTGAGACCACAGCGGGGTTAATGACAAACAATCATTAAACAGGCGGTCCTCTGACGGCAGCGCTGCCGTGTATGAACGTCGAAACAAATGGAGGAAATCAAATGGACGCACTGAAGATCATTTCCGAGGGCAGCATCAAGGCTGAGCGCCCCCAGTTCAACGTCGGCGACACCGTCCGGGTGGACGTCCGCATCAAGGAAGGCGAGCGCGAGCGCATCCAGGCCTTTGAGGGCACCGTCATTGCCAAGAAGCACGGCGGCGTCGCAGAGACCTTTACCGTCCGCCGCATCGCTTACGGCGTGGGCATCGAGCGTGTCTTCCCTGTCAACAGCCCCTTTGTTGAGAAGGTGACTGTCGTCCGCAAGGGCAAGGTCCGCCGTGCAAAGCTGTACTACCTGCGCGGCCGCACCGGCAAAGCTGCCAAGGTCAAGAGCGATATCTGATTTTCGCGCGGCAACTGCCGCGTTCGGGGGAAAAGGGGCACTTGTTGTCCCTTTTTTCTTTATCCCAGACGAGGGCAGGGCCGGTCAGAACAAGAATGTGGGGTGCAGGCGAGCATGGCGAAAGAAACGGACGTGGCAATGGCCCGGGGACAGGGTATGATCGAGTGGTATGAGGCGCTGATCTCGGCGCTGGTGCTGATGGTGGCGCTGTTCTCCTTCTTTTTCCGCATCATTCAGGTGGACGGCGCTTCCATGAACCCCACCCTCTGGGACGGGGACAAGCTGATCGTCTGGGGCGCAGGATACACCCCCCAGCGGGGCGACGTGGTGATTGTGGACGACTACACCACCTATGGCCGGCCGCTGGTCAAGCGGATCATCGCCAAGGGCGGGGACACCATCTCCATCGACTACACCAGCGGCACCGTCGCCGTCAACGGCGAGGTGCTGGAGGAGGACTACATCGCCGAGCCCACCTTCCTGGGCTACGACGTCCAGTTCCCCTACACTGTGCCCGAGGGCGAGCTGTTCCTGATGGGGGACAACCGCAACGCCTCGCTGGACAGCCGGTCCTCTTCGATCGGCTGCATCGCGGAAGAAGACATTCTGGGCAAGGTGCTGTTCTGCTTTTTGCCCCTGGAGGATGCAGGAGTGGTCAAGTGAAAAACCAAGAAAAAAACGAAAACCTTCAGTTTTCCAATCAATACAACATCCAGTGGTTCCCGGGGCACATGGCCCGGACCCTGCGGGTGATGGAGCAGGAGATCCAGCACGTGGACGCCAGCCTGATCCTGCTGGACGCCCGGATCCCCCTCTCCAGCCTGAACCCGGAGATCGAGCGGATCACCGCCCGCAAGCCCCGGCTGTACGCCCTGAACAAGGCTGACCTGGCTGACCCCGCCGTCACCGAGGAATGGATCCGGTATTTCCGGGCGGCCGATGCCGGGTGCGTGGCCATCAACGCCAAAAGCCGGGGCGGCACCGCCGCCGTCCGGGCCGCCATCGAAAAAGAGCTGGCCGGCCTGCTGGCCCGGCGCCAGGCCCGGGGCATGAGCGGGGCCAAGACCCAGGTCATGCTCTGCGGCATCCCCAACGTGGGCAAATCCACCTTTATCAACACCTTTGCGGGGTCGGCGCGGGCCAAAGCCGCCGACCGCCCCGGCGTCACCAAGGGCAAGCAGTGGGTCTCGACCGAAAAGTTCGACCTGCTGGATATGCCCGGCGTTTTGTGGAAAAAGTTCGACTCCAAGACCATCGCCTCCAACCTGGCCTTCATCGGCTCGATCAAGGACGACATCCTGGATGTGGAAGAGCTGGCCATGAACCTGCTGGACGAGGTGCGCCGCAATTATCCCGAGCTGGTGGCCAGCCGCTACAAGCTGGACGCCGAAGCCCTGGCCCTGCCTCCCTACGAGCTGATGGAGGCCATCGGACGCAAGCGGGGGCTGCTGGTCCGGGGCGGCGAGGTGAACACCGAGCGCTGCGCCATCATGCTGGTGGACGAGTTCCGGGCCTGCAAGTGGGGCCGCATCACCCTGGAGCGGCCGCCCCGCCGGGAAGACCCGGAGCAGCCGGAAGGGGAGGACGAAGCATGAAGCGCCTCACCGACGAGGAAATCTCCCGCCCCCTGTACAGCTACGACGCCGCGGTCCGGGCCGAAAACGGCTGCTTTGCCGGGGTGGACGAGGCGGGCCGCGGCCCCCTGTGCGGGCCGGTCTGCGTGGCCGCCTGCATCCTGGACCCGGACCGGCCGGTCTGGGGGATCAACGACTCCAAAAAGCTGACCGAAAAAAAGCGGGAGCAGCTCTTTGAAGAGATCCGGGCCAGGGCTCTGGCCTACAGCATCGTCTTTGTGGGGCCCGACGTCATCGACCGGGACAACATCCTGCGCGCCACCATGGACGGGATGCGCCAGGCGGTGGAACAGCTGGCGGTGACGCCCGGCCTGGTGCTGGTGGACGGCAACCGCTGCCCCGATGGTCTGGCCATGCCGGCAAGGCCGGTGGTCAAGGGCGACGCCACCAGCGCCAGCATCGGCGCGGCGTCCATCCTGGCCAAAGTCAGCCGGGACCGCTATATGCTGGAGCTGGACCGCCAGTATCCCCAGTACCAGCTGGCCAAACACAAAGGCTATCCCACCAGGCTCCACTACGAGCTGATCGCCCGGTACGGCATCCAGCCGTTCTACCGCCGCAGCTTTTTGAAAAAGCTGGGCTACGGACCGGAGGGCAAGTGATGGACCGGGCCGAGACCGGCCGCCGGGGCGAGCACGCCGCCGCCCTTTACTACATCCGGCAGGGCTGCACCCTGCTGGAGCACAATTACCGCATCCGGGAAGGGGAGATCGACCTGATCCTCCTGGACCCGGAGGGGACGGTCATCTTCTGCGAGGTCAAGACCCGCACCAACCGGGACGCGGTCTGCCGGCCCGCCGCCTCGGTCACCCTGGCCAAGCGCCGCCGGATCGTCCGGACGGCGGCCTGGTACCTGCAGCAGACCGGCCGGCAGGAGGCCTTTGCGCGGTTCGATGTGGCGGAAGTGACCCCTCTTGACAGGGGGCGCTGGATGGTACATATTATAAAAAGAGCCTTTGACGCAAGCGCAAGATGATCGACACGATGGGAAAGGACCACAACGGAAAAGGAGCGAATGACTATGCAGTTTTTCAGCACGAGAGACCAGAGCCGGCGGGTGTCCGCCTCGCAGGCCATCGCGCAGGGCCTGTCGGAAGAGGGCGGCCTGTTTGTGCCCGAGAGCTTCCCCCAGGTGGACGTGGGGGCCCTCTGTGAGCTGGATTACCCGGCCATGGCGGCCGCCATCCTGCGGGAATACCTGACCGATTACGACCCGGACTTCCTGGCCGGCGCGGCGGCGCAGACCTACGGCGCGGCCTTTGGGGGCAAGGCGGGCTGCCTCGCCCCGGTGGAAGGGGAGACCTGGGCTCTGGAGCTGTGGCACGGGCCCACCTGCGCCTTCAAGGATTACGCCTTGCAGCTGATGCCCAAGCTCCTGGTGGAAGCCAAGCGCAACCTGGGCCGCACCGAAAAGACCCTGATCCTGGTGGCTACCAGCGGCGACACCGGCAAGGCCGCCCTGGACGGTTACCACGACATCCCCGGGGTGGAGATCGCCGTCTTTTATCCCACCGGCGGCACCAGCGAGATCCAGCGGCTGCAAATGGCCACCCAGGAGGGGGCCAACGTGGCGGTGTACGCGGTGCGGGGCAATTTTGACGACGCCCAGACCGGCGTCAAGCGGGTCTTTGCCGACAAGGACATCGCCGCCCGGCTGGCCGGACGGAACATCCGCCTGTCCAGCGCCAACTCCATCAACTGGGGGCGGCTGGTGCCGCAGATCGTCTATTACTTCGCCGCCTATGCCCGGCTGCTGAAAGCGGGCCGGATCGCTCTGGGGGACGAGGTGGACTTCTGCGTCCCCACCGGCAACTTCGGCGACATCCTGGCCGGCTACTACGCCAAGCGGATGGGCCTGCCGGTGGGCCGGCTGGTCTGCGCCTCCAACAAGAACAACGTCCTGACCGACTTCCTGCGCACCGGCGCGTACACCGCCCGGCGGGAGTTCTACAAGACGTCTTCCCCCAGCATGGACATCCTGGTGTCCTCCAACCTGGAGCGGCTGCTCTACCATGTCACCGGCAGCGACGCCGAGGTGGCCGCCCTGATGGGCCGCCTGGCCCGGGAGGGGAGCTACACCGTCCGGCCCGAGCCCCTGGCCGCCATCCAGGCGTCCTTCTCCTGCGGGTGGGCCAGCGAGGAAGAGGTGGCCGCCGAGATCCGCACCCGCTGGGAGCGGGACGGCTACCTGTGCGACACCCACACCGCCGTGGCGTTCCATGTGGCGGAGCAGCACAAGCGGCAGGGGACGCCCATGGTGGTGCTCTCCACCGCGTCGCCCTTCAAGTTCCCCCGCAGCGTGCTGGCCGCGCTGGGCCATGCCGCCCCGGAAAACGACTTCGAGGCCATGCAGGCCCTGGAGCAGGCCACCGGCCGCACCGCCCCCGCCAGCCTGGCGGGCCTGCGGCAGAAGCCCGAGCGCTTTGACGCCGTCATCGACCCGGCCCAGATCGCCGAGGTGGCCCTGGGCTGCCAGGCGTAAACAGATAGGAGACGCAGATGGCACTGTTTGCGCTGGGCGACACCCATCTTTCGCTGGGGGGCGCCAAACCCATGGACGTGTTCCCCGGCTGGAGCGGCTATGTGGAAAAGCTGGAGGCCAGCTGGCGCAGGCTGGTCAAACCGGAGGACACGGTGGTGCTGGCGGGGGACATCAGCTGGTCCATGCGGCTGGCCGACACCCGGAAGGACTTCGCCTTCCTGAACGGCCTGCCCGGCCGCAAGCTCATCATGAAGGGCAACCACGACTACTGGTGGTCCACCGCCAACAAGATGAACGAATTTTTCCGGGCGGAGGGGTTCGACACCCTGCGCCTGCTGCACAACAACTCCTACACCGTGGAGGGGTACGCCCTGTGCGGGACCCGGGGGTGGCTCTTCGACGCGGACGAGCCCCACGACGAAAAGGTGATGAACCGGGAGATCGGCCGGCTGCGGCTGAGCCTGGACGCCGCCGAGCCGGGCCGGGAGAAGCTGGTCTTTCTCCACTACCCGCCGGTGTACACCGGGGCCGACGCCCCCGAGATCGTGGCCGTGCTGAAAGAGTACGGGGTCAGGCGGTGTTTTTACGCCCACCTGCACGGCAAAGCCATCCGCTTTGCGGTGCAGGGGGAGGTGGACGGCATCCGTTACAAGCTGGTCAGCGCCGACGGACTGCACTTCTGCCCGTATAAAATCACCTAAAATCCCAAAATGTGAAAAAACAGCTGGCATTTATGCACGGAACGTGTTATAATAAACGCTGACGCGATTGTCGTACCCAAAGGCGCGTGCGCCCTTTGAGATGTGGATGGGCGCGCGGCGCAGATGCGGGGAGAGGATTCCTCTGCCCCAGCACCAATATTTGAGCGGAGGAAAACAAAATGAATCTCATTAAGTGTGAAAAGCTCGAAAAGAGCATGGCTGAACTGCAGTTTTCGATCGACGCCGAGACCTACAAGGCCGAGGTCCTGAAGGTCTTTAAGACCGAGGGCAAGAAATACACCGTCCAGGGCTTCCGCAAGGGCAAGGCCCCCCGTCACCTGATCGAGCGGATGTACGGCCCCGATGTGTTCACCTACGACGCCATCAACAACCTGTTCCCGGCTGCCTTCGAGGCCGCCGTCAAGGAGGCCGGCATCGAGCCGGTGGGCCGTCCCGAGGTGACCGTGGAGTCCGCCAGCGACGACCAGGGCGCCGTCCTGACCGTCAAGGTGGCCGTCAAGCCCGAAGTCAAGCTGGGCGCTTACAACGGTCTGACCGTGGAGAAAACCGTCCATACTGTTCAGGAGTCCGCTGTGGACGCCGAGCTCAAGCGTGTGCAGGAGCGCAACGCCCGTGAGCTGACCCGCGAGGGCGCCGCTGAAAACGGCGACATCGTGGACATCGACTTCGAGGGCTTCACCGACGGGGTAGCCTTTGAGGGCGGCAAGGCCGAGCACTACCACCTGACCCTGGGCAGCGGCAGCTTTATCCCCGGCTTCGAGGATCAGATCGTGGGCCACAGCGCCGGCGAGGAGTTCGACGTCAACGTCACCTTCCCCGAGCAGTACCAGGCCGATGAGCTGGCCGGCAAGCCCGCTGTCTTCAAGATCAAGCTGCACGAGGTCAAGTACAAGGAGCTGCCCGCTCTGGACGACGAGCTGGCCAAGGACTGCTCCGAGTACGACACCCTGGAGGAGTTCAAGGAGTCCATCCGCAAGTCCAACCAGGAGCAGCTGGACAAGCAGGACGACCTGGCGGTCGAGAACGCCCTGGTGGATCAGGTCATCGGCGGCATGGAGGCGGAGATCCCCCAGGCCATGTACGACGTGCGGATGGATGAGCTGGTCAACGACTTTGCCTTCCGTGTGGAGCAGCAGGGCCTGACCCTCGACAACTATCTGAAGTATATGGGCCAGACCATGGAGCAGTTCCGTGCTTCCTTCATGCCTCAGGCCGAAAAGCAGGTCAAGATCCGCCTGGCCCTGGAGGCCGTGGCCAACGCCGAGAAGATCGAGGCATCCGAGGAGGACGTCAACGCCGAGATCAAGCGGATCGCCGACCAGTACAAGATGGAGGAGGACAAGGTCCGCGAGCTGGTCAACATGGACGAGCTGAAGAAGGACCTGGCTGTGAACAAGGCCATCGACTTCATCAAGAGCCACGCCAATGTCGTGGAGAAGGCCGCTGAGGCCGAGCAGGCTGCCGACGCCCAGTAAGCCTTTGCGGGCAGGGCGGCGCGGCCGGCGGGACGGGACGTGAAAACGGCCCGGACCCCTGCGCACAATGTTGTTGAAATTGACCGATGCGGCGGTTTTGGATGCCGCATCGGTCAATTTTGCAAAATAGAAACCCCGATTTTGTATTTCAGGAGGCGAACTTTATGAGTTTTGTTCCTTATGTTGTAGAACAGACGGCCCACGGAGAGCGCTCGTACGACATCTTCTCCCGTCTGCTGAATGACCGCATCATCGTGCTGAGCGAGGACGTCAACGACACCTCGGCCAGCCTGGTGGTGGCCCAGCTGCTGTACCTGGAGGGGCAGGACCCGGACAAGGACATCAGCCTGTATATCAACAGCCCCGGCGGCTCGATCAGCGCCGGCATGGCCATCCACGACACCATGCAGTATATCAAGTGCGACGTGTCCACCATCTGCATGGGGATGGCCGCCTCGATGGGCGCATTCCTGCTGGCCAGCGGCACCAAGGGCAAGCGCTTTGCCCTGCCCAACTCCGAGATCCTGATCCACCAGCCCCTGATCGCAGGCGGGCAGGGGGGCGGCCTCTCGGGCCAGGCCACCGACATCAAGATCCACGCGGACCACATCATCTACCTGCGGGAAAAGATCAACGGCCTGCTCAGCGAGTACACCGGCCAGCCCATCGAGCGGGTGCGCCAGGACACCGAGCGGGACAACTATATGACCGCCCTCGAGGCCAAGGAGTACGGCCTGGTGGACGAGGTGATCGCCCACCGCTGAACCAGGGGTGCTGAACGCAGAAACGCAGAATAAAGGAAAGTACAGCTATGGCAAATAACAATTCCGGCAGAGATAAAAACGAAAAAGACCTTGTTTGCAGCTTCTGCGGCAAGCATCAGGACGAAGTCGAGCGGATGATCATCGGGCCCGGCGTCAACATCTGCAGCGAGTGCATCGGCCTTTGCTACGACCTGCTGGCCGAAAAGCCCGACCGCTCCAGCGGCAGCCGCCCCGCCCGCGGCGGCGCGCCCAGCGCCCGGGCCCGGATGCAGCCGGCCGTCCCCGCGCCGGTGAACATCCTGACCCCCGAGGAGATCAAGAACGGGCTGGACCAGTACGTCATCGGCCAGGACGAAGCCAAGCGGGTGCTGTCCGTGGAAGTGTACAACCACTACAAGCGGATCATGAGCGGCAAGGGCAACGACGTGGAGCTGCAAAAATCCAACGTCCTGCTGCTGGGGCCCTCCGGCGTGGGCAAGACCCTGCTGGCCCAGACCCTGGCCCGGATGCTGGGCGTCCCCTTTGCCATCGCCGACGCCACCACCCTGACCGAGGCCGGCTATGTGGGCGAGGATGTGGAGAACATCCTGCTCAAGCTGATCCAGGCGGCGGACTTCGACGTCCAGCGGGCGCAGATCGGCATCATTTACATTGATGAGATCGACAAGATCACCCGCAAGAGCGAAAACCCCTCCATCACCCGGGACGTGGGCGGCGAGGGCGTGCAGCAGGCCCTGCTCAAGATCATCGAGGGCACCGTCAGCAACGTGCCGCCCCAGGGCGGCCGCAAGCACCCCCAGCAGGAGTTCATCCAGATCGACACCACCAACATCCTGTTCATCTGCGGCGGCGCCTTCGACGGGCTGGACAAGTACATCCAGCGCCGCACCGACAACTCGGCCCTGGGCTTTGGCAGCAACCTGAAGGATACTTCCTCCGCCGCCCAGAAAGCCCTGCTGCGCAAGGTGGAGCCCCACGACCTGGTCAAGTTTGGCCTGATCCCCGAGCTGATCGGCCGCCTGCCGGTCATCACGGTGCTGGACGACCTGGACGAGGCCACCCTGGTCCGGGTCCTGAAAGAGCCCAAGAACAGCCTGGTCAAGCAGTACAAGGCCCTGCTGGGGATGGACAATGTGGACCTGGTCTTTACCGACGAGGCCCTGCTGGCCATCGCCCGCAAGACCATCGAGCGCAAGACCGGCGCCCGCGGCCTGCGCAGCGTGATGGAGGACCTTTTGATCCCCATCATGTACGCGGTGCCCAGCGACCCCACCATCATCCGGGTGACCATCGACAAGGACACCGTGGAGGGCGGCGAGGCCCACATGGAGTACGGCGCGGTCCGCAAACGCTACAAAAATCAGATCGCGGTGAGCTGACAAAGCGAGCCTGCGCCCGGCTGGGCCCGAAAAATCCCGGCCGGGCTTTTTATTTTGCGTTAAAATTCTTGTTTCTCAAAGCAAAGTGTACTATAATAATATAGTCTGGGCCGGAGTGGGGCTACCCGGCCGGCCTGCATGGCTTTTTTACCGCTGCATCCTCTGGCAGGGAAGCGGTCGTTTTAAGGGTACAGAGAGTATAGTAAAGGAGTAAGCGCTATGGCAAATTATCTGGAGATGACGAGGGAAGAACTGATGGAAGAGGAGCGCCGGCTCCAAAAGGCATACAAGGCGTTTCAGGACCTGGACCTGCACCTGAACATGGCCCGCGGCAAGCCCGGCCCTCACCAGATGGATCTGGCGATGGATCTGTTCAAGACCACCAATTACACCGCGGAGGACGGCACCGACGCCCGCAACTACGGCAACCTGGAGGGCCTGTACGAGGCCCGGAAACTGTTTGGCGACGTGATGGGCGTCAAGCCGGAGAACGTCTTTGTGGGCGGCAACTCCAGCCTGCAGCTGATGTATTTCCTGGTCAGCATCGGGTACACCTTCGGTTTCCCTGAGTCGCCCTGCCCCTGGTCCCAGGTGGACCACCCCAAGTTCCTCTGCCCGGTGCCCGGCTACGACCGCCACTTCCGCATCACCGAGGAGTTTGGCATCGACATGATCAACGTCCCCATGACCCCGGAAGGCCCCGACATGGACATGGTGGAAAAACTGGCCGCTGAGGACCCCTCCATCAAGGGCATCTGGTGCGTGCCCCAGTATTCCAACCCCGACGGCTACACCTACAGCGACGAAACGGTGCGCCGCTTTGCCTCCATGAAGACCGCCGCCCCCGACTTCAAGATCTTCTGGGACGAGGCGTACATCGTCCATCACCTCACCGACGAGATCATCGAAACGCCGGTCCTGCTGGAAGAGAGCAAGCCCTACGGCAACGAGGACCGGGTGTTCATGTTCACCTCCACCAGCAAGATCACCTTCCCCGGCGCGGGCGTTTCGGCCCTGGCCTGCAGCGACCGGATGATGAAGTACGTCTGCAAGCGCTTTGAGGTCATGATCATCAGCTACGACAAGATGAACCAGCTGCGTCATGTCCACTTCCTGAAGAACAAGGCGGGGGTGCTGGCCCATATGCTCAAGCACCGCCGCCGCCTGGTGCCCTGCTTCGACGCGGTCAAGACCACCTTTGCCCAGAAGCTGACCCCCTGCGGGGACATCGCCCACTGGACCAACCCCAAGGGCGGCTACTTCATCAGCCTGTATGTGATGCCCGGCTGCGCCAAACGGGTGGCCCAGCTGTGCAAGGAGGCCGGCCTGGTGCTGACCGGCGCCGGCGCGGCCTTCCCCTACGGGAAGGACCCCGAGGATTCCCACCTGCGCATTGCGCCCACCTATCCCAGCCTGAGCGAGGTGGAGCAGGCCTCCGAGCTGATGACGGTCTGCGTCCGTCTGGCCACGGTGGAGCACCTGCTGGCGGAAAAGGCCTGAGCGCTCGGATTGGATCAAAGCTTCCCGTCCGTCCGGGAAACCGGCGGGCGGGAAGTTATAAAATTGGGAGGTTTCCAAACAGTTTATGAAGACAAAAGGCAGAGCATGGCATCTCATCGTCACGGTGCTGCTGATCGCGGTGTTTGCGTTCACCGCGTTTTTCGGCGCGTCGTCGACCTACGGAGATGTGACCACCACCTACATCAAGGGCGCCCGGGACATCCGCTTCGGCGTGGACATCAAGGGCGGCGTGAATGTGACCTTTCTGCCCTCGGACGGCTTCGACGCCACCGACGAGCAGCTGGACGCAGCCCAGTCGGTCATCGAGAACCGCCTGGTGGCCCTGAACATCACCGACTACGAGCTGTATGCGGACTACAACCAGGACAGCCTGATCCTGGAGTTCCCCTGGCAGTCGGACGAGACCCGGTTTGACCCGGAGGCCGCCATCCAGGAGATCGGCACCACCGCGTACCTGACCTTCCGGGAGGGGACCAGCGCCGACGGGCAGCTGATCCTGGACGGCGCCAGCGTGGAGAACGCCACCGCCCAGTACGGCCCGGTGACCAGCGGCGGCGCCTCGGAGTATTACGTGGCCCTGGAGTTTGACAGCGAGGGCGCGGCGGCCTTTGGCGAGGCCACCACCCGGCTGTACCAGGAGGGCGGCTCCATCGGCATCTGGCTGGACGATGAGAACATCAGCGTGGCCGCCGTCAACGCCGCCATCACCGACGGCCGCGCGGTCATCACCGGCTCGGGCTTCACCCGGGACGATGTGGTCACCCTGGCCCGGCAGATCAACTCGGGCGCGCTGCCCTTTGCCCTGACGGTGGACAGCTACTCCACCATCAGCCCCACCCTGGGCGAGAACAGCCTGGAGGCGATGGTCTTTGCCGGCATCGTGGCCTTTGCCCTGATCTTTGTCATCATGACCGTGATGTACCGGCTGCCCGGCCTGCTGGCCTGCGTGGGCCTGCTGGGCCAGGTGGCGGCCACCCTGGCGTTTGTGTCGGGCTACTTCCCGGTGTTCAACAGCTTTACCCTGACGCTGCCCGGCATCGCGGGCATCATCCTGGCCATCGGCATGGGTGTGGACGCCAACGTCATCACCGCCGAGCGGATCAAGGAGGAGCTGCGCAACGGCAAATCGCTGCCCGGCGCCCTCAAGAGCGGCTTTGCCCGGGGCCTGACCCCCGTCATTGACGGCAACGTCACCATCGTGATCGTGGCGGTGGTCCTGATGGGCGCTTTCGGCCCCACCGACGGCATCTTTGCCAGGCTGCTGAACATTGTGTTCTTTGCCTTTGGCGCATCCACCGCCGGCACCATCTACGCCTTCGGCTACACGCTGCTCACCGGCGTGCTGCTGAACTTTGTCTTTGGCGTGTTCGCCACCCGGGTGATGATCGCCGGCGCGGCCTCCATCAAGGCGCTGCAGAACCCCTGGCTCTACGGCGCCGACAAGGCCCCCCGCGAGCCCCGGTCCATTGACTTCGTGGGCAGGAAGAAGGCGTTCCTGACCTTCTCCTCCTGCCTGATGGCGGCCATCGTCCTGTGCGCGGTGGTGCTGGGGGTCCAGATGGACACCGAGTTCACCGGCGGCGCCATGATCACCCTGAGCTACCAGGGCGAACCTGACCTGGCCGTGGTGGAGCAGACTGCGGAGGAGGCCCTGGGCAGCACCAACCTGACCCTGCAGACCGGCGAGAACGTGGCCACCGGCGAGTCCACCCTCAAGATCTCCCTGCCCGGCAGCGAGACGGTGGACACCCAGCAGGTCACCGCCCTGCTGGACGGCCTGGCCGCGTCCAACCCCGACAACCAGTTTGCCCAGCTGTCCCTGAGCAACGTCAGTCCGGCCATGGGCACCCGCTTCCTCCAGAAGAGCCTGGTGGCGGTGGTCTTTGCCCTGGCCCTCATCCTGGTGTATATCGCCTTCCGCTTCAAGAACATCGGCGGCCTGACCGGCGGCGCCATGGCCATCCTGGCCCTGGTCAACGATGTGATGGTGATCTTCGGCACTTTTGTGCTGCTGCGGGCCCCTCTGGACGGCAACTTCATCGCCGCCCTGCTGACCATCCTGGGCTACTCGGTCAACGACACCGTCGTCATCTACGACCGCATCCGGGAAAACCGCAAGCTGCTGGGCAAAAAGGTCTCCTTCGGCGAGCTGGTCAACCAGTCCCTGAACCAGTCTCTCAAGCGCACCCTGATGACCAGCGTCACCACCGTGACGGCCCTGGCGGTCATGTGCGTGGTCTCGGTGCTGTACGGGCTGGACAGCATCTTCACCTTCGCTTTCCCCCTGATGATGGGCATGATCAGCGGCGTGTACACCTCGCTGTGCGTCTCCACCTCGGCCTGGGTCCTCTGGGACGGCCGCAAGGCAAAGCAGAAGAAATGAACCCCTGAAACAGTCCGGCCGGCCGGACCCCATCCACATGACGGAGGACACGATATGAAATGCCCCTACTGCGGCGGGGAGGAATCCAAAGTGATCGACTCCCGCCCCACCGAAGACGGCGAGCGGATCCGCCGCCGCCGGGAATGCCTGGCCTGCCACAAGCGGTTCACCACCTACGAGGCGGTGGAGACGCTGCCTTTGATGGTGGTCAAAAAGAACAACTCCCGGGAGCCCTTCGACCGCCAGAAGGTCCTGAACGGGATGCTGCGCTCCTGTGCCCAGCGTCCGGTCAGCTACGAGCAGCTGGAGCAGGCGGTGAACAACATCGAGCAGACGCTGCTGTCCGGCTACGACCGGGAGGTCAGCAGCGTGCAGATCGGCGAGCTTGCCATGCAGGAGCTGAAAAAGATCGACGAGGTGGCCTATGTCCGCTTTGCCTCGGTCTACCGCCGCTTCGCGGACGTGGAGAGCTTCTTCAATGAGCTGGAAAAGCTGATGAAGGACCACAAAGAATAAAACCAAACCATGGAAAGACATCCGGCAGGGAGGGGCCCGTCCTCTCTGCCGGCTGTTTTGTTTGTCAGAGCCAGCGCCGGGTCAGCCAGTCTACGCTTTCGGCCAGGAAAGCCGCCCGGCCCAGCTCGCCCAGGGCCTCCTCCTGGGCGTCCTCGGTCAGGTGGCTGGCGGCAGCCCGCAGGCTGGCCTCCAGCTCGAGAAAATCCTCGGTGCGCAGATAGAGGACGCTGCCCTGCCGCATCTCTTGGCAGAGGGCGGCCCCTTTCAGGATGGCCTGATGGGCGGCGGGCAGGTCGTCGTCGTGCAGGGCCGCCACCGCCGTGTCCAGCTGGGCGGTCAGCTCCCCGGCAAAGCCGCGCACCCGTCCGGTGCTGTAGCCGGTCAAAAGCAGGATGCCCGCCACGAGGGCAAGGCACAGCCAGATCCGCTTCATGATGCAGCCTCCTTGGCGCCGCCCGCGGGGCGGCTTTCTTTTTTCAGCAGGAAATAATCCCCGGTGTCGTTGCCCAGCAGGATCAGGATCTGGCCGGGAGCCACGGCGTTGGCCCGGGCGGTCTGCTCCAGCCAGGCCCGGTCCTTGCCGCAGGCCCGCAGGTTATCTTCCAGCACCTGGCCGTCCACCACGAGGGGGACGGTAGCCTGGGCCTGCTGGACGGCGACCCCCAGGTCGGCCAGGGTGGCCGGCTCCTTGTCCGGCCTGCGGGCCACCGAAAGGCTGCCGTTGGTCTCGATGACGGCGTAGGAGACGTCACGGGGATCATAGATGTCCTTGCCGCGCAGGGCCTCCAGCAGGTCGGCGGCGGTGAGGCGGAGCATCCGCAGGGCCTGCTGGTCGATCTCGCCGTTTTGGATCACCGTCTTGGGCCGCCCGGCCAGCAGGTTGGAAAAGCGCCGGCTGTAAAAGCTGAGCACCGAGCCCAGCAGCTCGAGGCAGGCGATGAGGAACAGGGGGATCAGGCTGGCGGTGATGGGCACATCCTCCGACTCGATGGAGATGGACGCCAGATTGGAGATCAGCATGGTGGAGACCAGCTCCTCGGGCTGCAGCTCACCCAGCTGGCGCTTGCCCATCATCCGCATGGCAAACAGGACGCAGAGGTAGATCAGCACGGTGCGCAAGAGTAAGAGTTTCAATGGGGCAGTCCTCCTTTGGGATACATAAGCGGGGCGGTTTGCGGGCATACTGAGGCTGCAAGCGATGCGAAAGGGGCGGATGCGGGATGCAGCTTTCTTCCAACCTCAGCGAGAACCTGGCGGCCTTCAACACCATGTTTGGCCCGTCGGCGGATTATTATGCAAAACAGGTCACGGTGGGGGGATGTCCGGCCGCCATCCTGCTGTTCGACGGCATGACCAGCCTGTCCTCTCTGTGGACGCTGCTGCTGGACTCGGTGGACCGGGCGGCCCAGTTTGGGGCCCAGCCCCCCGCCGGCGGGCGGCAGATCTTTGAGCGGCTGCTCTACCACTCCGACCTGCCGGCCCAGGGCAGCCCGGTGGGCACCACCGAGGACGCCGTCCGGATGCTGACGGCGGGCTTTGCCCTTTTGCTGCTGGACGGCTGGGAGCAGGGGATCGCCTTCTCGGTCCAGAGCCTGCAGTTCCGCTCCATCGAGGAGCCCTCGGGGGAGGGCAGCCTCCGGGGCAGCCGGGAAGGCTTTGCCGACCTGCTGCGGGTCAACCTGAGCTTGCTGCGGCGGCTGGTCCGCACCGGGGATCTGGTGATGGAAGTGGCCCAGGCCGACACAGCCATGCGGACCGAGTACGCCCTGTGCTACTGCCGCGACAAGGCGGACAAGGAGATGGTGGCCCGGGTGCGCGGCATCCTGAAGGAGGCAAAGCCGGAGCTGCTGCTGGACTCCAGTTACTTCGTCCCCTGGCTGCTGCCGGTGAAGTACCGGCTGTTCACGCCGGCGGGCTATACCGAGCGGCCGGCGGTGGCGGCAGCCAAGCTCTGCGAGGGCAAGCTGGTGATCCTGGTCAACGGCAGCCCCTCGGCCATGGTCCTGCCCGCCCTTTTTGCCGAGAACTTCGAGTGTCTGGACGACTACGCCACCACCGCCTTTTTCTCGTCCTTCCTGCGGGTGCTGAAGTACGCCGCCTTTTATTTGACCGTTTTCCTGCCGGGGGTGTTCGTCTGTCTAGCGGTC
The DNA here is from genome assembly GCA_019116585.1 of Candidatus Faecalibacterium gallistercoris. Taxonomy (GTDB): domain Bacteria; phylum Bacillota; class Clostridia; order Oscillospirales; family Ruminococcaceae; genus Faecalibacterium; species Faecalibacterium gallistercoris. The sequence goes on from DXBJ01000049.1 coordinate 58,694, forward strand.
TACCTGCCCGAGCTGATCCCGCCCCAGCTGCTGTACAAGATCACGGCGGCGGAGAAGGGGACGCCGCTGCCCCTGTTTGCCGAGATGGTGATGGTCATCCTGATTTTGGAGATCATCCGGGAGGCCGGGCTGCGGATGCCCCAGTCCCTGGGCCATTCGGTCAGCCTGGTGGCGGCCCTCATCATCGGGGACGCGGCGGTGTCCGCCGGGCTGATGAGCACCCCGGTCATCCTCACCGCCTGCCTGACCTCGGTGGCGGTGTTCATCACCCCGTCGCTGTACGAGCCGGCCACCCTGCTACGTCTGGCCGTGGTGCTGGCGGCGGGGCTGGCCGGGCCGGTGGGGCTGGCGGCGGTCTTTCTGGTGTTCTGGTTCAGCCTGTCCGACGTGTCGGCCCTGGGGGTGCCCTACCTGGCGTCCCATCCTTTCCCCTCCAACCCCATGGCCGACGACGGAGTCATCCGCCGGGACTACCGCCGGATGTCCCGGCGGGCTTTCAACATCTGGCAGAGGAGGGGATGAGATGAAACAGCAAGCAAAAGGCAGCTGCGGCTTTTCGGTCCCGGCGGTGGGGCTGGGGGTGGTCACGGCCTCGCTGGCCGGGAGCTTTTACGGCCCCGCCGGGGAGGACCCGGTCCGCCGGGTGCTCCTGCTGGGCTTTGCGGAAGCCGCCGGGCTCTCACTGGCGGCCTGGCTGTTCGGCCTCTGGGCCGGGCAGGCGGGGCTGTTTGGGGGGCGGGGCTTTTTGCCCCGGCTGACCGGCGGGCTGTTCCTGCTCTGGTTCGGGGCGGAGTTCGTCCGCACCGCGGCGGCGGCCCAGACCGTCTGCCGGGAAGAATTCGGCACCAACGCCCTGATCGCGGTGCTGCCGGTGCTGCTGGCGGTCACCTGGCAGATGGACACCGGCGCGCTGGACCGGTCGGCCAGGGGGTTGTGGTGGCTGCTGGCCATCGGCGCCCTTTTGTGCCTGGCCGGGCTCTGGGACCAGATGCGCTGGCAGAGGCTGCTCCCGGCGGAGGCCCTGCCGGCCGGGGGCTGGCCGCCGGCGCCCCTGTACCCGGAATACTTTGCCCTGCCTCTGCTCTGCAGGGAGAGGGATCTCCCCAAAGGCGCCCTGCTGCCTTTTTACCACTACGCCGCTCAGGGCAGCTATGCCCTGGTCCTGGCCCTGGTGATGGGGCAGCCGGGCGCCCCGGGGTACGCCGGGGTGGAGCTGCTGCGGGCCTGGGGGATGGGATACTTTTCCCGGCTGGACGCTTTCCTGCTGCTGGTCTGGCTGGCGGCCGCCCTGTGGCGGCTGTGCCTGCTGGCCTTTGTCCTGCGCCGCCTGGTGCGGCTGAACGGATGGCAGAGCGTCCGGGCCGGACATCAAAACAAGGGAGCGCAAATGTGAGAAACACAGGTCGTAGAACAAGGGGCGGCCGCCTGGGACGGATCTGCGCCGCTTATTGCCTGGCCGCCCTGACGGCGGCGCTGGGCTGGCTGTACAGCAGCCTGCCCGACCATATCTCGCTGGAGCCGGGCCAGGCGCTGGCCCTGCCCCGCTTTGCCTATATCCAGCCCATGGGCGGCTCCGGCGCCCGGAACGTGGCCAGCACCTGGACGGCGGGCAGCTACCAGGCCACCCTGTCCATCGGCGGAGTGCTGCCGGTCAAGACGGTGCGGGCGGTCATCACGCCGCGGCCCAGCGTCCGGGTCTGCGGCACCCCCTTTGGGGTCAAGATGTTTTCGGAGGGGGCGCTGGTGGTCGGCTTCACCGACCTGAACGGCCCGGACGGCGCGCCGGCGAACCCCGCCAAGGAGGCGGGCCTCCGCCTGGGCGACCGGGTGATCTGCATCGGGGACACCGCCACTGAGAGCAACGACGCCGTCAAGGCGGCCCTGGAACAGGCGGGCGGGCAGCCGGTGCGGGTGGTCTATGTCCGGGACGGCAGCCAGCAGCAGACCTTCCTGACCCCCTGCTGGGATGAGACGGCCCAGGAGTGGCGGGCCGGGATGTGGGTGCGGGACTCCTCGGCGGGGGTCGGCACCCTGACCTTTATCGACGAGGAGAACGGGGTGTTTGCCGGGCTGGGCCACTCCATCAGCGACGGGGATACCGGCCAGAGCATCGCCCTGCGCAGCGGTGAGATCGTCCCCTGCGAGATCATCGGCTGCACCCAGGGCGCCGCGGGCAGCCCCGGCGAGCTGAAGGGCAAGTTCATCGGCAGCCACGCCGTGGGCACCATCGAGATCAACGGGGAAAACGGCGTCTATGGCTCCACCCGCACCAGCTTTGCCGGCCAGGTCATGGAGGTGGCCTTTGCGCAGGAGGTGGTGGAGGGCCCCGCCCAGATCCTGACCACCACCCGGGGCCAGACCGCGCGTCTATACGATGTGGAGATCGAAAAGGTCACCGACGCCGAACAGGTCCGCAATATGGTCATCCATGTGACCGACCCGGCCCTGCTGGCCGAGACCGGGGGCATCGTCCAGGGGATGAGCGGCAGCCCCATCCTGCAGGATGGCCGGCTGGCCGGGGCGGTGACCCATGTGCTGGTCAACGACCCCACCCGGGGCTATGCGATCTTTGCCGAGACCATGCTGGCCCAGGCCGGCGCCGTGGAGTGACGGCGGAGCGGAGCCCCGCCCCTGAAAAAGCCCTGCCGGGAGGAACGTCCCTCCAGGCAGGGCCTTTTTGCGCCCGGCGGCGGTTCTAAACGGAGGCCGGCCGCATAGGATAGGGTAAACCGGTCCGCAGCATCCGGGCCGGCCAGGGAGGGAAAGAGAATGGACGAGTATCTGCAAGCGGTGGGTGCGCTGCCGGCGTGCTTCGCGGGGCCTTTGGCCCGGCTGGGGCCGGAAACGGCGGAGCGGGTCCACGAGGTGCGGCTGCGGACGGGCTGTCCGGTCTGGGTCAACCTGGGGGGCGCCCTGTGCCCGGCGGAGAAGCTGCCCGGCTGCCCGCCCGCCCTGCGGGACCTGCGGCCCACCCGGGCCCAGATGGAGGAGGCCCTCTATCGCCTCTGCGGGGGGTCGGTCCCCACCCACCAGGCCGAGCTGGCCGAAGGCTACCTGACCCTTCCGGGCGGGCACAGGGTGGGGGTCGGGGGCCGGTACTTATCCCATCCCCAGGAGGGAGTGGTGCTGCAAAGGGTCAGCTCCTTGAATCTGCGCATTGCCCGTGCCCGGAAGATCGCCCTGCCGCCCGGGCTGGCGGAGATCCTGCAGGGGCATTTCACCGGCTTGCTGGTGGCGGGGGAGCCGGACAGCGGCAAGACCACCCTGCTGCGCAGCATGGCGGCGTTTCTGGCCGGGCTGGGGCGGGCGGTGGCGGTCATCGACGAGCGGGGCGAGTTCTGGCCCGAAGAGATGTGGGCCGCCCGCCCTCCGGTGGACACCGTCGCAGGGCTGCCCAAGGCGCAGGCGGTCCAGATGGCGCTGCGGACCCTGGCCCCCCAGGCCGTGCTTTTGGACGAGCTGGGCGGGCTGGAGGAGGTCCGCGGGCTGGAACAGGGATTTTTCAGCGGGGTGGACTATATCGCCAGCCTCCACGCCGCCGCCCCGGACGAAGCATTGCGCCGGCCCCAGGTGGCCTATATGCGGGAGAAGGGGATGCTCCGGGTCCTGGTGATGCTGGCGGGCCGGCAGGCTCCGGGGCAGATCGCCGGGGTGTGCCGGGTATGAGCGGGCTGCGGTGGGCGGCGGCGCTGCTGCTGACGGCGGCGGGCTTTTGCGCCGGCGACGCCCGGCGCCAGCGGCTGGCCGCCCGGCGGCGCGCCCTGGAAGAGACCGCCGGCCTGCTGGCCCGGCTGCGGCAGGAGATCGGCTACCGCCGCGCCGACCTGGGGCCCCTTTACCGGACGCTGGCGGCGGAGTATGGCCCGGCCAGCGCCCTGGGCCGGGCCATGGGGCGGGCGGACGGTTTCGGGCAGATGGCCCCGCCCGCGCCCCTGGCGGCGGAAGAGGCGGCCTGCTTTGCCGAGTGTTTTGCCGCCCTGGGCCGGGCCGACGCCGGGCAGGAATGCGCCCGGCTGGACTATTACCTGGCCCGGTTCCAGAGTTTTCTGGACCGGGTGCGGGAAGAAGAGGCCCGCTCGGCTTCCATCGACCGGCGGCTGGGCCTGGCGGCGGGGGCGGTGCTGGGGCTGCTGATCCTGTAAAAAGAAAGGGAGATGACGGGGCTTTGGAGATCGACCTTGTGTTCAAAATCGCGGCCATCGGGATCATCGTGGCGGTGCTGAACCAGCTGCTGATCCGCTCGGGCCGGGAGGATCAGGCCATGATGACCACCCTGGCGGGGCTGGTGGTGGTCCTGTCCATGCTGGTGCAGCAGATCAGCGACCTGTTCGTGACCATCAAGGCCCTTTTTGCCCTCTGATGGCGCTGGAACACCTGCTGCCCACCCTGGGCCTTGCGGCGGCCGCCGCCCTGCTGTACGGGCTGCTGCACAAATCGAACCCGGCCTTTGCCCTGCTGCTGTCGCTGGCGGCGGGGCTGGCCATCCTGGTCCGGCTGACGGTCCCTCTGCAGCAGATGGCGGCAGGGCTGGCGGCTCTGGCCGCCCGGGTGGACGGGGCGGCGTTTGCAAGCCTGCTGCGGTGCGCCGGGGTCCTGCTGCTGACCGACTATGCCTGCGCCGTCTGCAAGGAGGCGGAGGCCGAAGCGCTGGCCTGGTGCACCAGCTTTGCGGGCCGGGTGCTGACCCTGGCGGCCCTGTGGCCCCTGCTGGAGGAGGTCTGTGGAATGATATGGGAACTGACCGGTTGAAACGCGCGCTGCTCTGCCTGGGGCTTGCATTCTGCCTGGGCCTTGCCCCGCCGGCGGCGCGGGCGGCTTCCGGCCCGGAGGGACAGGCCCCGGCCGGCTCCCTGCCGGGGCAGGAGAGCTGGCAGCCCTACCTGGACCAGGCGCCCGCGGACCTGGAAGATTTCGTGTCCGACCCGCTGGGCGCGGTGCGGGCCCTCCTGCCGGGGGACCTGGCCGGGACCATGCAGGCGTCGGTGGCGGGGTATGCCCGGGTCCTGCTGTACCTGCTGCTGGTGCTGCTGATCTCCTTTTTTGCCGGGGAGGGCAGGGCCGCCCTGCTGGACCTGGCGGCGGCGGGGGGCAGCGTTTTGCTCTGCTGGGCGGCCCTGGCGGCCCTGGCCGAAACGGTCTGCGAAAAGCTGGAGAGCTGGCGGCTGTTCCTGCTGGGGTTCGTACCCGTCTACGAGGGGGTGCTGATCGCCGGCGGAGAGCCCACGGCCGGAGCGGCGGCAGGGGGGCTGTTCCTCAGCGGATTGTGCCTGCTGGCCCAGCTGCTCTGCAGCTGGACGCCGCCCCTGTTCCATTGTTACCTGGCCCTCAGCGCGGCCTGCTGCATCAGCACCGAGGCGGCCCTGGCCGCCGCCTGCCGCAGCGCGGGCAGCCTGTTCCGCAAGGGGCTGGGGTGGGCAGGCCGGACATTTGCGGCCCTGCTGGGGCTGCAGCGGGTCTTTACCGCCCAGATGGACCAGGCCAGCCAGCAGCTGGGGCAGCTGTTGACCGGCACCGTGCCCATCGTCGGGCAGAGCCTGAGCGCGGCGGCGGGCGCCGTCCTGAGCGGGATGCGTCTGCTGAAAAGCGGGCTGGGCTTTGCGGCCATTGCGTTCCTGGCGGCGGAGTTCCTGCCCCTGTACATGGTTTTGATGGTGCACACGGTGCTGCTCCTGGGGTGCGAGCTGCTGTGCAGCGCCGCCGGCCTGGGCCGGTGCGCGGCCCTGTTCGGCTGCCTGCGCCAGGGGGTGCAGGGCCTGGCGGCGGCCATCGCGCTGGTCTTTGGGATCGCCGTGCTGGGCACGGCGCTGCTGTTCATGATGGGAGGCGGTTAAACTGCAGCAACTGAAAACGTCGGTGGCGGTCTTTTGCACCGCCTGCATCTGCGCCGAGCTGGTGGGCCAGCTGCTGGGGGACGTCCGGGGCCGGCAGTGCATAAAGGCCGCGGCGGGGCTATATATTCTAGTAGCCCTTTTTCATGCCCTGCCCGGCATCCGGGCCGGCGTGGACGGCTTTGCCCCGCCCGCTGCGCAGGCGGCGTCCTTTGGCACGGCGGAAGAGACGATCCTCCGGCAGGCCGGGCAGGACCTGGCCGCCCGGCTGGAAGCGCAGATCCGGGACCAGACCGGCCTGGAAGCGGAGCTTGCCGTCGCCCTGGCCCGGACGGAAGAGGGGGTCTGCGCCACGGGGGTGGAGGTCCGCCTGCCCGCAGACGCCCGGGCCTCCGGGCGGGAAGCGGTCCGGGACCTGCTCTGCGAGGCCCTTGCCATCGGGCCGGAAGCCATCGTTTGGACGGAAGAGGAACAAGGAGGATGAGCCATGCCCTTGCAGGAGCGTCTGGCCGCCTGGCTCAGGGCCGGGCCGGACCGGACAAAGCCCCGGTCCGCCTCGCTGGCCGCAGCGCTGGGGGTGGCGGCCATGGTCCTGATCCTGTGCAGCGAGCTGTGGCCCGCGTCCGGCGGCAGCCGGACCGGGGACGGCGCGTCCTCCGGCCAGACCGCCGCCAGCTACCGGGCCGGGCTGGAACAGCAGCTGGCCGGGCTGATCGCCCAGGTGGAGGGCGCGGGCGAGACCACCGTCATGGTCACACTGGAAAGCGGAGAGGAGCGGATCTATGCCACCGACACCCAGACCGGAACGGAGCAGAGCCGGCAGACCCACGTCCTGCTGGAGGACGGCACCGCTCTGGAGGAGACGACCTATCTGCCCACCGTCTGCGGCGTGGCCGTGGTTTGCGACGGGGGCGGGGACGTGGGGGTCGAAGCGCGGATCACAGCCCTGGTCTCGGCGCTGCTGGACGTGCCGGCCAACCGGATCTGCGTAGAACAGCGCAGCCATTGAGATAAACCCGAGGGAGGAGCTTACTTATGAGAAACATCGCCAAAAGCACCCGCCGCGCCACCGCCGTGACCCTGGCCGCCGCCCTGGCGGTCGCCTGCTATCTGAACTGGCAGTACGCCCGCACCGGCATGGATTCCCTCGCCGTGGAGACGGCCGCAGCCCCCTCCGCGGGCAGCGGCGCTTCCAGTTCGGCCGGGACGCCGGAGAGCTCTTCCGGCGGGGTGACCGACGCGCTTTTGACCGAAGCGGAGGCCGCCTCGGCCGCCAACAAGAACTACGGTGAGGCCCAGCTGGTCAGCGTGGCCAACGATACCGGCAGCCAGTTTTTCGACGAGGCCCGCCTCAACCGCGAAAAGGCCCACGATGAGGCCCTGGACACCATCCAAAAGACCCTGAAGGATTCGTCCCTGTCCGACAAGGAAAAGGCGGAGTATACCGCCCAGATGACCGCCAACCTGGAGGACATCAACGCCGAAAACGAGATCGAGACCCTCATCAAGGCCAAGGGGTTTGCCGACTGCCTCTGCTTTTTGCAGCAGGGCAGGGCAGACCTGACGGTGATGACCACGGGGGACGCCCTGACGGCGGCCCAGGTGGCCCAGATCCGGGACATCGTGATGAGCAAAAGCAACGTGACCGCTCAGAATATCACGGTGGTGGAAGTGAAATGACCGGCGCGCCCCGCCGGCGCTGCAAGTCCGGACCGTCCGCATCTGCCGGCCGGCCCGGACTTTTGCCGCGCCCGAAAAGGAAAGTGTTGTATAAAATCAAAAAGAATGGTATAATATCAGTAACTAGCCAAAGCGGCCCGGCGGGCAGCGCTGGCTCGAACAGAAAGCAACGGCATCCACCATGCCGGAATGAACGGAGGACCGTAGAATGGATATGCAGAACATGGATCTTATGGGCGGCAGCCTTCAGATCTCGACCGACGTCATCGCCAAGATCGCGCGCTGCGCTGCGATGGAGATCGACGGGGTGGCCGACGTCGCCTGCGGCAGGCAGCAGAGCAAAAAGGCCAAGGAGCTGCTGGAGATGGTCAACCTTCAGCCGCCGGTCACGGTCGAAATGCGGGAGGGCACCGCAGACATCACCCTGAACCTGATCGTCCGCTTTGGCACCTGCGTGCCGGTCATGGCGGAAAAGGTGCAGAAAAACGTGAAAAGCGCCGTCCAGAACATGACGCGGGTCACGGTCAGCCGCGTCAACCTGATCGTGGCGGGCCTTGCCAGCGAGGCGCCTGCCGCCGCGGCTGAATAAATTCAGATCAACCGGAACCCAGCCTCTCTGCGGCGCGCCGGTGCGCCCCGCAGAGAGGACTTTAATGTTGTGAGAGGAATACTATGGAAAATCAGATGCCTCGCCGCCAGGCCCGCGAGAATGCGTTCCTGCTGGCCTTTGCACAGACTTTTGGCGAGCTGCCCCTGGAAGAGGCGCTGGACGCCAACCGCGAAAATGACGAGGAGCATCCGGTGGACGGCTTCGGCGCCTGCCTGCTGCGTGCCTACTATGACCATTCGGCCGAGGTGGACGACCTGATCCGCGCCCACCTGCGGGGCTGGACCATGGAGCGCATCCCCCGCGTCTCGATCACCGTGCTGCGGCTGGCCATTGCCGAGATGCTGTATGGCGCCGAGCACAAACCCAGCGTCGCCATCAACGAGGCGGTGGAGCTGGCCAAAAAATACGGCGCAGAAGAGGACTACCAGTTTGTCAACGGCCTGCTGGGCAGCGTCGCCCGGGAGTCGGGCCTTGCCGACGCGGACGACGGCGCGCCCCAGGAGGAGCCTGCACAACCGTGAGCTATACACTGGGCATTGATACCAGCAACTATGCGACCTCTCTGGCTGTTTTTGACACAGCCGGGGAGGTTGTTTGCGCAAAAAAGCGCTTTTTGCCGGTGAAAGAGGGGCAGCTGGGCCTGCGTCAGAGCGACGCGCTCTTTCACCACACCGCCGCCCTGCCCGGGATGCTGGCCGGGCTGGGGGAGGAGTTTGACCTGACGAAGATCGGCGCGGTGGGCGTCTCGGAAAAGCCCCGCCCTGTCCAGGGCAGCTATATGCCCTGCTTTCTGGCAGGGGTCAGCGCCGGGCAGGCCTTCGCCCTGGGGCGGGGCGTGCCCCTGGTCCGCACCACCCACCAGCAGGGCCATGCCGCTGCGGCCCTCTTTGCCGCCGGCGGGGAGGCCCTGTTCCGGCAGAAAGTGCTGCTGTTCCACATCTCGGGGGGCACCACCGACCTGCTGCTCTGCGACCAGGTCCGCCGGGTCGAGCTGCTGGGCACCAGCAGCGACCTCTACGCCGGCCAGGCGGTGGACCGTCTGGGGGTCAGGCTGGGGTTCGGCTTCCCGGCGGGGGCCGAAGTCTCCCGCCTGGCGGCCGAATGTGCCGAGGAGATCAAGCCCCGGTCCAGCGTCAGGGAGATGACCTGCAGCCTTTCGGGGCTGGAGAACCAGTGCGCCGCCCTGCTGGATGCGGGGCGCAGCCCGGCCTACGTCTGCAAATACTGCCTGCTCTGCGTGGCGGATACGGTGGTCCGGATGACCAGGGCGGCCCTCGCCCGGTATCCCGGCCTGCCGGTGGTCTGCGCCGGCGGGGTGATGAGCAGCGAGATCATCCGGGACTGGGTCCAGCGGCTGCTGCCGGCGGTGCAGTTCGTGCCGGCCCAGTACGCCAGCGACAACGCCATCGGGGTGTCCATCCTGGCGGCAAGGGAGGCGGGCCTATGGCTGAAGTGATCACCGTCACCGCTCTCAACCGCTACGTCAAGGCCCTGCTGGACGGCAGCGACCTTTTGTACGACCTGGCCCTGCGGGGCGAGGTGGCCAACTTTGTCCGCAACGCCAAAAGCGGCCACTGCTATTTCACCCTGCGGGACAGTCAGTGCAGCGTCAAGGCGGTGATGTTCCGCTCCGACGCCCAGCGACTGGCTTTCCGCCCCGAAGAGGGGATGCGGGTGGTGGTCCGCTGCCGGGTCACCCTCTACGAGCCCAGCGGGGCGTACCAGGTGTATGTCAACGCCATGTTCCCCGACGGCATCGGGGAGGCCCAGCTGGCGCTGGAACAGCTCAAGGCCCGGCTGCAGGCCGAGGGCCTTTTTGCCCCCGAGCACAAAAAGCCGCTGCCGGCGTTCCCCCAAACGATCGGTCTGGTCACCAGCCGCACCGGCGCGGCCCTGCAGGACATCAAGAACGTCATCGGCCGGCGCTGGCCGGCGGTCAGGCTGCTGCTGTGCCCGGTCAGCGTCCAGGGGTTTGACGCCGCCCAGGAGGTGGCCGACGCCATCGGCGTTTTGGACCGTCACGGCGTGGATGAGATCATCGTGGCCCGGGGCGGCGGCAGCCGGGAGGACCTGTGGGTCTTTAACGCCGAGTGCATCGCCCGGGCGGCGTTCCGGTGCAGGACGCCCCTCATCAGCGCCATCGGGCACGAGATCGACTACACCATCCTGGACTTCGTGGCCGACTGCCGCGCGCCTACGCCCTCGGCCGCGGCCGAGCTGGCCGTCCCCGACCGGGAGGCCCTGCGCCGCCAGCTGTGGGAGCTCAGGGAAAATATACAGGGAAATATGCAAAAACGCCGGGAAATATGCTATAATAACTGCAAAGCATACCGGGACGCCCTGGCCGGCGGCCTGCCGCGGCGGCAGGTGCAGGCGGGCCGGGCCCAGCTGGAGGCCCTCTGCCAGGCGCTGCGGAAGGGCAGCCGGGCCTGCTGGAAAGAAAAGAGCCGCCAGCTGGCCCATGCGGCGGCCCTGACGGCGACCCTCAACCCTTATCAGGTGCTGGCCCGCGGCTACGCCATGGTGGCCGGGGCGGACGGCAAAGTCCTCCAGGCCGGCCAGCTGGAGGCGGGGCAGACCATCCGACTGATCGCCGCACACCGCCAGGCCCGGTGCCTGGTCACAGCAGTGGAGGAGACCGATGCGAGCACCCAAAACGTTTGAAGAGGGGATGACCCGTCTGGAGGACATCCTGACTAAAATGCAGAGCGAAGAGACCACCCTGGCCGAATCAGTCAAACTGTATGCCGAGGCGGCCGGCCTTGTGGATTATTGCAGCAGGACGCTGGACAAGGTCTCGCTGCAGATCGAAGAGATCGACGGCAGGCTGGGCGCCCAGGCGGCCCAGGGGCCGGAAGGAAAAGACGCGGAGGAACAGGCATGAATTACCACGAGCAATACGACGCATATCTGGCCCGGGCCAAACGGGCGCTGGAGGACGCCTGCAGGCGCTATCTGCCGGCAGAATCACAGGTCTGTCAGGCGGCCCGCTACAGCCTGATGGGCGGCGGCAAACGGGTGCGGGCGGTGCTGGTGCTCAGCGTATGCGATATGCTGGGGGGCGATGACGCCGCCGCCGAATCCTTTGCGGCTGCCGTCGAGATGCTGCACTGCTACTCCCTGATCCACGACGACCTGCCCTGCATGGACGACGATGACCTGCGCCGGGGCCGGCCCTCCTGCCACAAGGCCTTTGGGGAGGCCGCGGCCCTGCTGGCCGGGGATGTGCTGCTGACCGAGGCTTTCGAGGCGGTGACCAACGCCCCCGCCCCGCCGGAGGTCTGCCTGCAGGCGGCCCGGGCCCTCAGCCAGGGGGCGGGCAGCCGGGGCATGGTCTACGGCCAGGAGCTGGACCTCAAATACGAGGTGCTGGACCCCACCGAGAGCCAGCTGATGCTGATCCATCACAACAAGACCGGCGCCCTGATCAATGCGGCCGTCCAGATGGGCGGCGCGGCGGCGGGCGCCACCGAGGCCCAGCGGGAGGCGCTGGAGCAGTATGCCTACGGGCTGGGGCTGGTGTTCCAGATCGTGGACGACGTGCTGGACGCCACCGCCACCACCGAGCAGCTGGGCAAGCCCGCCGGCAGCGACAAGGAAAACGGCAAGACCACCTTTGTCACCCTCTACGGCCCCGACGGCGCCATGACCCTGGCACAGCAGGTCAACCAGGACACCTGCGAGGCCGTACATACGGCCTTTGGTGAAAAAGCGGCTTTCCTGGAGCAGCTGGCCGCCGCCATGCTGGAGCGCCGCAGCTGACTGAACCCACGGCAAAGGGAAATGAAACGGAAAAGAAGGGAAACAGACGATGGAAGTGATTCACAACATTTTGACCTGGAATGAGATCCTGACCGTCTCCATCCTGGGGTGGCTCACGGCGCAGCTGATCAAGACCACCATCAGCTCGCTCCTGGCAGGCAAGCTGCAGCTGGAGCGGATGGTGGGCGACGGCGGGATGCCCAGCGCCCACAGCGCCACGGTCTGCGCCATGGTGGTGGCGACCGGCCGGATCGAGGGGGTCCACTCCACCCTGTTTGCCATCGCCTGCGTGGTGGCCATCATCACCATGCACGACGCCATGGGCGTCCGCCACGAGACGGGCGAGCAGGCCAAGGTCCTGAACAACATCATTGAAATGTGGCTGGAAGAGAGCGAGAGCCGCTCGCCCTTCCTGCAGAACATGCACCTGAAAGAAATGGTGGGCCACACCCCGCTGCAGGTCTACGCGGGGCTGATCGTCGGGGCGGCGGTGGGCTTTTTGTACCCGCTGTCCGGGATGATCGCGTGAGCGGCCGGAACAGAGAGAGGCGGTGATAGGAGTGGATACACCTCTGCTGGATGCCATCCGGGGGCCGGAAGATCTCAAGCGCCTGACCGAAAAGCAGGTGGTCCAGCTGTGCGGCGAGATCCGCAGTTTCCTGGTGGACAGCGTCCTGCACACAGGGGGGCACCTGGCCTCCAACCTGGGCACCGTGGAACTGACGGTGGCCCTGCACCGGGTGCTGAACTCGCCCCAGGACAAGATCGTTTTTGACGTGGGGCATCAGTGCTACACCCACAAGCTGCTCACCGGCCGCAAGGCGGGGTTTGCCCGCCTGCGCCAGCGGGACGGCATCTCCGGGTTCCCCAACCCGCGGGAGAGCAGCCACGACGCCTTCGTGGCGGGCCACGGCAACACGGCCCTGTCCCTGGCCATCGGCATGGCCTGGGCCAAAAAATTGAAAAACGAGCCCGGCTGGGTGGTGGCCATCATCGGGGATGGGGCCTTCACCGGCGGGATGATCTACGAGGGGATGAACAACATCTCCTCCCTCAACAACCTCATGGTCATCCTGAACGACAACGGGATGTCCATCTCCAAAAATGTGGGGGCCATGGCCCGGTACCTGACCCATCTGCGGGCCAGCCCCGAATATTTCCGGGCCAACCAGCATTTGAGCGGGGTCCTCAGCCGGGTGCCGCTGATCGGCGAGCCGGTGCACCGGTTCCTCAGCCGGGCCAAGACCATCGTCCGCCGGACCATGTACGACTCCACCATGTTCGAGAACATGGGCTTCCAGTACCTGGGGCCCCTGGACGGGCACAAGGTCCTGGAGCTGGAGCAGACGCTGCGCAACATCACGGTCCGGTCGGGGCCTCTCTTCCTCCATGTGGTGACCACCAAGGGCAAGGGATACCCTCCCGCCGAGCAGAACCCCGGGGAGTTCCACGGGGTTTCCGCCGGCAGCCAGGGCTATGTCCCGGACCCGGAGGTGGCGGCGCCGGCCTCCTTCTCCACCGTGTTCGGCAAGGCGCTGTGCGAGGCCGCCTCCGCCGACAAAAAGATCTGCGCCATCACCGCCGCCATGAAGTACGGCACCGGCCTGCAGTTTTTCGGCCACGCCTACCGGGACCGTTTTTTTGACGTGGGGATGGCCGAGCAGCACGCCGTCACCTTTGCGGCGGGGCTGGCCAGCCAGGGGATGACCCCGGTGGCAGCCATCTACTCCACCTTTTTGCAGCGGGCCTACGACCAGATCCTTCACGACGTCTGCCTGCTGCGGGTCAAGGTGATCTTTGCCATCGACCGGGCGGGCCTGGTGCCTGCCGACGGCGAGACCCACCAGGGCATCTACGACCCGGCCTTCCTCAGCGAGGCAGGCATCCCCATTTATTCGCCCTCCAATTATGCCGAGCTGTGCTACTGGCTGGTCCAGCTGGTGGGGCCCCGCTATACCGGGCCCCAGGCGCTGCGCTATCCCCGCGGAGGGGAGAGCGCGGCCCTGGCCCGGTACGGATGCACCGGCCGCGCCTTCGATTTCCTGACCGGGCAGCCGGAGGCGGACGCCGTCCTGGTCAGCTACGGCAGCGAGGTGGAGGACGTGCTGGCTGCCGGGGCGGCTCTGGAAGCCCAGGGCATCCCGTGCAGGGTCTGCAAGCTTGTAAAGATATTTCCCTTTACAGATGAATTCCTACATGCGATCGAACGATTTGATACAATCCTCTTTGCGGAGGAATGCGTCTGTGCAGGGGGCATCGGCCAGCAGCTGGTGGCCCGCCTGACGGAGGACGGCTGGCGGGGGACCTTCATCCACCGGGCGGTGGACAACACCAAACTGACCCACGCCACGGTCCCCGAACTGAAAGAGCTCCAGGGTCTGGATGCCGCAAGCCTTGTGCAGGCCGTGCGGCAGGCCCTGGACGCCGGACAAGAAAAGGAGCGGACAAGGTGAAGATACGATTGGACCAATACCTGGTGCAGCACGGCCTGATCCAGAGCCGGGAGCGCGCCAAGGCGATGATCATGGCCGGCGTGGTCTACGTCAACGGGCAGAAGGCCGACAAAGCCGGCGATATGGTCAAGGAAGATGCGGTGGTGGAAGTGCGGGGCCACGACATCGGCTATGTCAGCCGGGGAGGCCTCAAACTGGAAAAAGCCATGCAGGTGTTCCCCCTCAGCCCCCGGGGCAAAGTGTGCATGGACATCGGGGCTTCCACCGGCGGCTTCACCGACTGCATGCTGCAAAACGGGGCGGCCAAGGTCTATGCAGTGGACGTGGGCTACGGCCAGCTGGCATGGAGCCTGCGCACCGACCCCCGGGTGGTAAACATGGAGCGGACCAACATCCGCAACGTCGCCCCCGACCAGCTGGACGACCCCATCGCCTTTTTCAGCGTGGATGTCTCTTTCATCTCGCTGCACCATATCTTCCCGGTGGCCCGGGCGGTGACGACCCCCGACGCAGTGGGCGTCTGCCTGGTCAAGCCTCAGTTCGAGGCCGGCCGGGAGAAGGTGGGCAAAAACGGCGTGGTCCGGGACCCTGCCACCCACCGGGAGGTGCTGCTCCGGGCCATGGGCTACGCGGTGGACAACGGCTTCGGGGTCCGCGGGCTGGACTTCAGCCCGGTCAAGGGCCCGGAGGGCAACATAGAATACCTGATGTTTGTGGAAAAGAGCGACACCCCCGCCGCCCCCGGCGAGGATGCGGCGGCGGCCGTGGTGGCCGCCAGCCACCAGGCGCTGGACCGCTGAACCAGATCCGACACACAGGAGGTGCAGAAGGATGACGGTCTACATTTCCCCCAACCCCGGCAAGAGCTCGGCCAGAGAGCTGGCCCTGCGGGCGGCGCAGATCCTGCGGACCCACGGGGCGTCCGTTTTGATGGAACAAAAGTGGAAGCAGGACTGCAACATTGCAGGGGTGGAGTATCTGCCCTTTGAGGCCTGCATGGAACAGACCGACGTCATCCTGACCATCGGGGGCGACGGCACCATCCTCCATGTGGCCAACCTGACCCTGAGCTACCACAAGCCCATCCTGGGCATCAACCTGGGGCGCTGCGGCTTTTTGGCCACCTGCGAGGTGGACGAGCTGGAGACCAAGCTCAGCGCCGTGGCCCGGGGCCGGTACAGCCTGGACAGCCGCATGCTGCTCTACGTCCGGGTGCTGGGGGACGACGGCTGGGAGGGCCACGCCCTCAACGATGTGGTGGTGACCAAGGGCCGCCTGCAGCAGGCCATCGACTTCAGCGTCTACTGTGACGACATCCTGGTGGAGCACTTCCGGGGGGACGGGGTCATCGTGGCCACCCCCACCGGCTCCACCGCCTATTCTCTGGCGGCAGGGGGGCCGATCCTGGACTCCCAGACCAAGGGCATCGTGGTCACTCCCATCTGCCCCCACAGCCTGGCCACCCCGCCCATGGTCTTTGCCCAGGAGCGCAAGATCAACATCTGTGTGGGGCAGGTGGCGGACGACGAGGTGTTCATCAGCTGCGACGGCGACGACGGCTATACGCTGCGGGCCGGCGCGACGGCGGTGGTCCGCCTGTCGGACCAGAACGTCCAGCTGATCACCTTCAGCCGGGCCGACCAGTTCCAGGCCATCGACCAGAAACTCCGCAGCCGGACCTGACGCACCGGACAGGAACCATCAAACAGCGTAATTGTGATAAAAGGAGGCGGAATTCCCATGAGCCGCAAACCGCAGGAAGACACCAGGACCCGGGCCGAACGGCTGCAGGCCATCCTCCGGCTGATCCGCGAGCATTCCATCAGCCGGCAGGAAGAGCTGCAGGAATACCTGAACGCCGAGGGTTATGAGGTGACCCAGGCCACCATTTCCCGGGATATACGGGAGCTGTGCCTGGTCAAGGCTGCCACCGACGAGGGCTACCGCTATGTGTCCAGCCACAGCGACCGGTACGACCCCAAAGTCCAGGAACGGTTCGAGACGATCTTTCGGGAGTCGGTGCTGGGGGTGGATTATGCAGGGCACATCGTCATGATCAAGTGCTACCCCGGCATGGCCAACGCCGCCTGCCAGGTGTTCGATTCGATGCAGTGGAAAAACGTGGTGGGGTCCCTGTCGGGCGACGACACCTTTCTGGTGGTGGTCCGCTCGGAGCGGGACGCCAAGAACATCAGCGCCGAGCTGGAGCGCTACATTGCGCGCAAATAAGAAAAACGAGGCCTAGACCATGCTGAGCAGCCTGCAAATCGAAAATGTGGCCGTCATCCAGAAGGCTGACGTCCATTTTGAAAAGGGACTGAACGTCCTGACCGGCGAGACCGGCGCCGGCAAGTCGATCCTGATCGACTCCATCAACGCCATTCTGGGCAGCCGGACCTCCCGGGAGCTGGTCCGCGCCGGCGCCGCCAAAGCGGTGATCCGGGCCGCCTTCGAGCAGGTGCCCGACGCCGTCCAGGACAACCTGGAAAAGGCGGGGTACGAACGCAGCGCCGAGCTGCTGCTGACCCGGGAGATCACCGCCGAGGGCAAGAGCACCTGCCGCATCAACGGGATGCCGGCCACCGCCGCCGTCCTGCGGGAGCTGTGCGGCGGCCTCATCAACATCAACGGGCAGCACGACTCGGTGGGCCTGCTCAACCCCGCCCACCATGAGGGCATCCTGGACGATTACGCCCAGAACCGGGAGGCCTACCAGAACTATTATAAGATCTACAAGGAGCTGATCCGGGTCAAGCGGGAGCTGGACAGCCTGGTGACCGATGAGGAAGAAAAGCGCCGCAAGACCGACCTGCTCCAGTACCAGGTGGGCGAGATCGACGACGCGGCTCTGACCGCCGGGGAGGAGGAGACCCTTGAGAGCCGGCGCAAGGTACTGGCCAACGCCTCCACCATCCGGGAACAGATCGCCCGGGCCTACGCCGCCCTCTCGGGCGGGGACGAGGCCGCCGGCGGGGTCGACCTGGTGGGGGAGGCCTCCAACGCCATCGACATGGCGGCCCAGCTGGACAGCGGCCTGGCCGACAGCGCCGGCCAGCTGCTGGACCTGTATTATACCCTCAAGGACCTCTCGGGGGAGCTGGCCTCCCGCCTGGAGGACTACGAGAGCAACGACGGCGAGCTGGACGAGATCGAGCAGCGGCTGGACCTGATCTACAAGCTCAAACGGAAATACGGCGACACGGTGGAGGATGTGCTGGCCTTTGGAGAAAAGGCCCGGGAGGAACTGGAACGGATCCAGTTCTCCCAGGAGCACCACGACCGGCTGCAGGCCGAAAAGCGCCGGCTGTACGGCTTGGCGCGGGAGGCCGCCGAAGTCCTGACCCAGACCCGCCTGAAGGCGTTTGAGGAGCTGAACCGCCGCATCTCGGACACCCTGGACTTTTTGAACATGCCGGGGGTCCGGCTCAGCCTGCGGCACAGCCGCGGGCCGCTGGCCAGCCACGGGCAGGACAGCCTGGAATTTTACATCGCCACCAACCCCGGCGAGCCCCCCAAACCCCTGGCCAAGATCGCTTCGGGGGGCGAGCTGAGCCGCATCACGCTGGCCATCAAAAACGCCCTGGCCGACCGGGACGCGGTGCCCACCGTCATTTACGACGAGATCGACAGCGGCGTATCGGGCAAGGCGGCGGGCAAGATCGGCCAGGTGCTGCGCCAAAGCGCCCGCAGCGGCCACCAGATCCTCTGCATCACCCACACCGCCCAGATCGCCGCCCTGGCGGACTGCCACCTGCTGATCCAGAAGCGGGTGGAAGGGGACAGGGCCTTTACCCAGGTAACGCCCCTCGACGCCGAGGGCCGTGCAGAAGCCCTGGCCCGCCTGATCTCGGGCGACCAGGTCACCGACCTTGCCCGCGCCAACGCCCGCGAAATGCTGGAGCTGGCCGGGCGCGAATGAACAGGAGGGTACGACGATGGACGAGCTGAAAAGCATCATGGAAAAGTTTGCCGCATCCGGCTGGGAGCGGATCGCCGCACCGGCCCGGGCCTGGCTGGAAGGCCGCGCCGACCACGACGCCCTGGTGGACGCCATCCGGCAGGCAGACCAGGAGTGCGGCAGCTGCGGCTGCGAGCTGGACCCGCTGTACAAAAGGGCGCTGGCCCTGCTGGGGGCCTGATGGCCGGAAAGGGGCGTGCATCGGGATGAAGATCGAGATCGGCAGCCGTTTTCCTGCCTGGTTCCAGCCGGCCTACCCCGAGGAGTTCGAGCTCTTCTCCCATTTTGAGGTGACGGGAGGCATCCCGACCCCGCTTTTTGCCGTAACCACCTGGAAGGAGAACGGGAAACCCAATGTCTGTTTCCATGCCTGGAGCTGCTTCCACGGGGACAAGACCGCCTTTTTTGCGGTGATGGGCAACCTGTACCAGCACACCCACACCTACGCCAACATCCGGCGGGAGGGGTGCTTTGCCGTCAACTTCCTGCCCCTGGGCCGCTACGATCAGCTGGTGGAGACCATCCGCTGCAACGGAGCGGAGACCGACGAGTTTGCCGCCGGAGGCTTCACCCTGGCCCGGGCCAAAAGCATCCATGCGCCGGTCATCGAAGAAGCCTTCCTCACTCTGGAATGCACCCTGGAACAGGTGCAGGACCTGAGCGGGGCGGGCATCACCGCCATGGTGGTGGGCCGGGTGCAGCACGCCTCGGTGGAAGAGGACTATGCCCGCGGCTACGGCAGGCGCTACGGGAAGGACGGCTTTATGCTGCTGGTGCCCGCGCCCCAGGACCTGGTCACCGGGCAGCCCGGACAGTCGGGCATCGCCACCCTCCGGGTGGAGCGGCTGGACTGAAATTGCCCCTTGACATTCCCGGGCTGTTCCTGTACAATAGACAATCGTAAAGGCGATGATGGGAACCGAGTACCCTGACCCGCTCTGCCCAGAGAGGCCCCGGCTGGTGAAAGGGGCGTGCAGAGCCGCAGGCGAAATACCTCCCGGAGCTGCAGGCTGAACCGGCGCACCCCGCCCCACTAGGCCCCGCCGCGTGCGAGCGTTACAAACGCAGAGTGTTGGTCCATCCACTGAGGGGCCTGCACTTGTGAGGCTGTCATCCGCGAGGGGGCAGCAAACAGAGGTGGTACCGCGATTTTCTCGCCCTCTGCCAATTTACGTTGGCGGAGGGTGTTTTTTTATCCTCCGCTGGGTACAAAAACAGGAGGTATGTTCTTATGAAACTGTACGACGAACTGAAGGCCCGCGGGCTGGTGGCCCAGATCACCGACGAGGAGATCATCGACGTGATCAACGAGGGCAAGGCGACCTTTTACATCGGCTTTGACTGCACCGCCGACAGCCTGACCGCCGGCCACTTCATGGCCCTGACCCTGATGAAGCGGCTGCAGGTGGCCGGCAACAAGCCCATCGCCCTGATCGGCGGCGGCACCACCATGATCGGCGACCCCTCCGGCCGCACCGATATGCGCAAGATGCTGACCAAAGAGGACATCGACCACAACGCCGCCTGCTTCAAGCGGCAGATGGAGCGGTTCATCGACTTCAGCGAGGGCAAGGCCCTGATGCTGAACAACGCCGACTGGCTGCTCAAGCTGAACTACATCGAGCTGCTGCGGGAGGTGGGCGCCTGCTTCTCGGTGAACAATATGCTGCGGGCCGAGTGCTACAAGCAGCGGATGGAGAAGGGCCTGTCCTTCCTCGAGTTCAACTACATGATCATGCAGAGCTACGACTTCTACTACATGTTCCAGCACTACGGCTGCAACATGCAGTTCGGCGGCGACGACCAGTGGAGCAATATGCTGGGCGG
>DXBJ01000005.1 GCA_019116585.1 Candidatus Faecalibacterium gallistercoris
CCTCCCCCGGAGGAGGAAAAGCGGCTGGATAAGGTAAAAGAGCCGCCCCACAAACGCCGGAGCTTGGAACGGGAGGAACGATGACGAAGAAACGCCGCCGCCCGATCCACCTCCATGTGATGGTGTCTGAAGAAGAGCAGGCGCTGATCCGGGAGCGTATGGCCGAAGCGGGCATCCGAAACATGGGGGCCTATATGCGGAAAATGGCCCTCAATGGGTATGTGCTCCATGTTGACCTGTCACCCGTCCAGGAGCTGGTGTCGCTCCAGCGGCGGTGCTCCAACAATCTAAACCAGGTGGCGATCCAGGCGAATACCTACGGCGGCATTTACCCAGAGGAGATCAAGGTGTTGCAGCGGGACTATGAAAAGCTGTGGCGGCCCCTGTCTGATCTTCTGGAAAAGCTCTCCGCCATTGTGCGGCTCTGACCCCGGGGCGGCCCTGTGCCGTTCCCCAGCTATCTCCACCTCTGAACAAAGTGTTCAGAGGTGGAGTAGATTATTTCGGATTACCATGTTATACTAAAAAAGTAAAAGCTAATGGATAATTTAGGATTATAAATATAAGGCTTCTTATAGGAATTAAAAAGGAAGTAGAAAATGTTACACACCTAATAGCATAAGCAAATAACTACGGCATAGGGGCGGTTGCAAAATGAGTGAGAATAATTTTAATAATGAATCCTATCGCGCATTGGTAAGTGATCTAATCAACGATGCTTTTTATCTTGAGGGAGTTTCCCGTAGGGGTGTCATCGCAAAAATCAGGCAATATGCAGAAGTTGTGGTGAGAAGAATTTTAGACTTATCACCAAATGAAACGGTTGAATTAGGCAACGGAAAACTTCAGCATAAAATTAAGGAAAAAAACAATCCACTTTTATTGAGAGCAGTCAAAGACATAAACAAAATAGGCTCTGAATGTACTCATACTAAATCAACCAGAGAAATTAGTGAAGATGATGTAACTAATACCATAAATAGGCTGTTTGATCTGTACGCATCCGTTTTGATAGAGTATTTCACAAAATATGAGTTTGGAACAAATCTGCAGGTTGTATCCAGCTTTTCAATTTTACCGCCTATTATTAGGTACATAACATTGAATTACCTTTACGATAAAAATCCAAACAATCTTATGGTGATAGATAAATTAGCATTAGTCCTTCTGAAAGCACTCAACAAAGATGCTGCAATCAATTGGTTGAAAGACCGCAAAGAAGTCCTCGAAAAAATACAGTCTGTTTCACCAGACGCTCATAAAGCTATTATAGAAAAATACGGCGAAGAGTGTGCAAATTTACTATGCGAAAACGCCCCCAATATGTATGAGCTTTGTGTTGAGAGAGTTAATTCAGTTGAAAATGCGCTTGATAAAAGAGGAATACTATATAATGACTTTGAAAGTGCAATTACAATTTATCAAAAAAATGGAATTATAAGTGGCTCATCCCCAGAGATTAAAGAGTTTAATTCTATAATGGAATTTTTATACCTTGGTAGAAAAGCACAGTGTGAACTTAATTAAACCCTATTGCTTTAAAATTTAGTTATTCTTGACTTTGAAATTAATTGTTGAGAAGTCTTTAAGCGGTTGCTTTTTGCAGCCGCTGTTTTTCTATTGGGAGGGGGGTACTCCATGGCTACAACCTACATCCGGCCCTACAAGGTAGCGGCGGGAAAAACTGCTGTCCAGACGATGGAGGATCGGTTTGCCTACGGGCTTAATCCGAAAAAGCTGGGGGACGTGTCTGCCTACCGCTGCGATCCGGCATCCGCCCCCGCTGAGTTTCTTCTGACAAAGAGCCAGTACCAGGCAGAAACGGGCCGGGCCGTAGAGTGCGGTGCCCTGTTCTTTCAGATCCGGCAGGCGTTTCTTCCTGGCGAGGTCACGCCGGAGGAAGCCAACAAAATCGGCTATGAAACGGCCATGCGCTGGACAAAAGGTAAGTACCAGTTTTTCGTTTGTACCCACATCGACAAGGGCCACATTCATAATCACATTTATTACAACTCCGCGGCCTTTGACCGCTCCCGGAAGTTTCACAACTTCATCGGCTCCAGCTTTGCGGTGCGGCGGCTCTCTGACCGGGTGTGCATTGAGCACGAGCTGTCTGTTATCCAAAATCCGAAACAGCACAGCAAGGGCCGCTTTCTCCACTATGGCCAGTTGATTGGAGAAAAGCCGCCCACCGCGCAACAGCGGGTGCGGCTGGCCATCGTGGAGGCCCTGGGGAAAAAGCCCGCCGACTTCCCGACGTTCCTGCGGCTCATGGAGGAGTCCGGCTTTGCGGTGAAGCATGGGCGGGGCGGTGTGATCTCGTTCCTGGCCCCTGGGCAGGATAAGTACACCCGCCTGCGGGCTTCTGTCCTGGGCCCCGGCTTTGATCCCAATGACATCCGGACGGTGATTGCCGGGGAGCGTCCGATCCCGGAGCTCCCGAAGGACAGTCCGGCTCCGCCCCGGCGTGTCAATCTGATCATCGACATTCAAGAGCGCATGGCCCAGGGCAAGGGCCCACCACTGAACAATGTCCCGGCGCTGTCGACCCGGCTCCTGAAAAAGGAACTGGACAAAGTGTTGGACGCTTGAGAGCTGGCGTCCCTCCAGCGACGCTGCACTAACAACAACCAAGTAGCGATTCATGTGAACACCTATAGTGGAATTACCCCGACGAGAGTAAGGCACTGCAACGGGACTTTGCTGACCTTTATAAATGGACTACCCTGTAAGATAATGCGGGAAACAATATAGACCTTCGGGGGGTACTGCTTGCTTGAGTACAGATGCAGGCGGCTGAATAGCATATACGAACTTGGGTCGAGTTTTACAAAAACAAGTCGAAAATACGGGCCTTTTGGCAAAAATTAAGATCGCAAAGGGGTATAGCTGGTTTGGGTGCAGCTGAAAAATGCCCGTTGCTTTGCGCCGCTTATGAAAAAAGAAAAGCCTTGAAAACATCGTGTTTTCAAGGCTTTTTGTCTTGGTGGAGATAAGCGGGATCGAACCGCTGACCTCTTGAATGCCATTCAAGCGCTCTCCCAGCTGAGCTATACCCCCATATTTGGTTTTGTTTTGGCGTCGTGGCCGGTGGTCTTGACCGGCGACGTCAGTTATTATAGCAGAGGCGGGGGGAAATGTCAACAGGTTTTTTGCATTTTTTTGCAAAAAAGCCGCCCGTGTCAAAAACGGGCGGCAAAGCGTTGATTTTGCAGGGGCTGGGCGGGAGGTCAGGCGGGCTTGCGCTCCTGGCTGGCGAACAGCTGGGGCGCCGCCTTGCAGACCAGCACCGCGGCGACCATGGTCAGCAGGGTCTCGGGCACCATATAGCTGGCGTTGTAGCCCAGGCTGTAGGTCCAGGCGGCCAGGCCCTCGTTCAGGTTGCCCCAGACCAGCACGCCGGACAGGAAGCTGCACAGGAACCGCAGCAGGCCCACCATAAAGGTGCCGAAGGCCACGCCCACCATCCGGTTGTGGAAGGGACGGGCGAACAGCTCGGCCAGGCCCAGCGCCATAAAGGCCAGGACGTAGTCCAGCAGCACCTCGCCCAGGAAGTAGAGGAAACTGGGCACCGGGGGCGCATAAAAGCCCAGCAGCATCTGCAGCAGGCTGTTGACAAAGCCGGTGAACAGGCCCCACTTGACCCCGTGCCGGAAGCTGACCAGCACGAAAGGCAGCATGCTCAAAAAGGTGACGGCGCCGCCGTTGGGCAGCTCGTAGATCTTGATGTTGGACAGCACGGTGCCGGCCGCGATCATCAGGGCGCATTCGACCAGGATGCGGGTTTTGGAATAGGTTTTTGTCATGAAGGGATCGCTCCTCGCTCAAAATAGTACACAAAAACAAATGCGCCCGCTGGCGTGCAGCAGGCGCATGGGGTGTTTACAAAACCGGACGTTCCGCAAACTTACCTACGCCGGCATTACCCGGATCAGGTTGAAGGGTGCTCCGCGCAAGCGGATCTCAGCCTTTCGGCGCCCCTGTTTTCATGTCCAAAGTCAAGTATAGGCGCGGCGGGCAAAATGTCAAGCCCCCCGGACGATATATCAGCCCTGACGGTTCCCTTTTGGGGGCGGATGCGGTATAATGGGGCCAGTTCAAGGGCCCGGGCCGGCAGGCCCGGCCGGGAAACCGGACGGAAGGAAAGGCGGCGGCAGCATGAAGATCACAGCACTGGTGGAAAATACGGTCTCCGGGCAGCGGGCGGAACAGCTGGGCCTGGGCAGGGAACACGGCCTGTCTCTGTACATCGAGGCCTGCGGGCACAGGATCCTGTTCGATATGGGGCAGAGCGGCCTGTTTGCCCGCAACGCGGCGGCGCTGGGGGTGGATCTGGCAGCGGTGGACCTGGCCGTGCTGTCCCACGGGCACTACGACCACGGCGGCGGGCTGGCCCGCTTCCTGGAGCTGAACGGCGCCGCGCCGGTCTACCTGAACGAACATGCCTTCGAGCCCCACTACCACGGGTCCGAACGGTACATCGGGCTGGACACCGCCCTGGCCGGCAGCCCCCGGCTCTGGTTCACCGGGGACGAAGCGGAGCTGGCCCCCGGGCTGACCCTTTTCACCTGCAACGGCCGGCCCCGGCGGCACGACCTGGGCAGCTTTGGGCTGACGGTGCTCCGGGACGGGGCGTTCCGGCCGGAGGACTTTTGCCACGAGCACTACCTGCTGATCCGGGAGGCGGGCCGGCGGGTGCTGATCAGCGGATGCTCCCACAAGGGCATCCTGAACATCGTGGACTGGTTCCGGCCCGACGTGCTGGTGGGGGGCTTCCATTTCAATTCCCTGCCGCTGGACGACACCCTGGCCGCCTACGCCCGGGAGCTGGAGAGCAGCCCCACCGTATTTTACACCTGCCACTGCACCGGCCGGGATCAGTATGCCTTTATGGCCCGGTCCATGAGCCGGCTGCACTACCTGTCCACCGGGCAGACCATCCAGCTGTGATCCGACCGAAAAACAGGCCGCGGACCCTCCTGCAGGAAGGTTCGCGGCCTGTCTGGCGTTTCCGGTCCGGGCGCCGCCGGCGGGCGGGGCCTCAGCGCTTGATGTCGTAGTTCATGTTCATCAGGTTGCGGATGGTGTTGACGTCGTCGGTGATGTTGGCGTCGCCGTGGATGGTGTGCTTGATGGCGCTGCTGGCCACCGCAAAGTTGATGATGTCCATGGCCTTATAGTTGTGCAGCATGGCGTAGATCAGGCCGCTGGCAAAGGCGTCGCCGCCGCCCACACGGTCCAGGATGTTGAAGGTGAACAGCTTGCTCTCAAAAGTATGGCCGTCCAGCCACATGAAAGCCTTCAGGCTGTTCTCGCTGCCGCTGTGGGCGTAGCGGACATGCCGGGCGATGCACTTCAGGTTGGGGTACCGCTCGATGAAGTGCTGGAACACCTCGTCCTGCTGCTCGTAGCTGGGCTGCAGGGGCACGCCGTCCTTCCAGTCGCCCTTCGAGTGGTCGTTTTCGTCCTTCCACAGGTGGTAGGGCTCGATGCCCAGCAGCACGTCCACGTAGGGCAGGCACTCGGTGCAGAAGTCCCGGGCCTCCTCCCAGCTCCACAGGCTGCTGCGGAAGTTGCCGTCAAAGCTGACGGTCAGGCCCTTGGCCTTGGCCACCTTGAGCATGTCCATCACCAGGGTGCGGCAGTTGGGGGCCAGGGCCGGGGTGATGCCGCTGAGGTGCAGCCAGTTGAAGCCGTCCAGCAGGGCGTCCAGGTCCACGCGGGAAAAATCGTACTCGGTGATGGCGCTGTGCTTGCGGTCGTAGGTCACTTTGGAGGCGCGGATGCCGTAGCCCGTCTCCAGATAGTAGGTGCCCAGCCGGTGGGTGGGCACGTCCTGCTGGGTGGCCAGGATCATGGGGGTGCAGTGCACGTCGTTGGAGCGCAGCCACCGCACCGCGCTCTTGCCCAGGCTGTTGTTGGGCACCACGCTGAAAAAGGTGCTGTCCACGCCCAGGTTGGCCAGGGCCAGGGCAATGTTGGCTTCGCTGCCGCCGTAGCTGGCTTCAAAGCTGGAGGTCATGCGGATCTTCTCGTAGTTCGGCGGGGTCAGGCGGAGCATGATCTCGCCGCAGGTGATGAATTTGGGCGCGTTGGTGTCAGGGCTCAGCAGAGGGTTGTGGTGTTCCATGAGGACTCCTCCTTATCATTTTCCGGTAGCAGGATGCGGCCGGACTGCCGCACGATCGATCTTGTATCCATTATATTGCTTTTTGCTCCGGATTTCAAGCAGGCTTGCCAAAGTGGGCTGCAACAAGATGCCAAATTTTCGTCAAATCTACTGTGCATCTGGTCGAAACCGTGTGCGTACGTCGTTTGGGGCGTGCCGCTTTTACACGCCGGTCAGGTCGAAGTCGGGGGTGTATTCCTCTCTGGCGCTGCTCTTCTGCTGCATGTAGCCGGCGGCCAGCCCCTTGTCCACTGCGTAGTTGACCACCCGGCGGTACTCGTAGGTGGTGATGCGGCGGCCGATGCCCTGCTCCGCCGCCCGGTAAAAGGGGGTGTACTGGCTCATCAGGCTGGGGATAAAGCAGCCGGGGTCGGCGTCGTTCCAGGCGGCCATCTGGTCCAGCACCGCAAAGCTGTCCTCCACCTGCCCCGGCAGGGCCAGGTGCCGCAGGATCACGCCCCTGCGCAGGATGCCTTCCCCGTCCAGGACCGGGCGGCCGGCCTGGGCCATCATGGCCTCGATGGCGGTTTTGGCCACCTGGAAATAGTCGGGCGCGGCCGACAGCCGGGCCGACAGGGCAGGGGAGGCGTATTTCAGGTCCGCCAGCCAGACGTCCACATAGCCCTGCCACCGGCCGACGCTCTCAGCCGTCTCGTAGCCGCCGGTGTTGCAGACGATGGGCAGGCGCAGCCCGGCGGCCCGGGCCTGGTCCAGCGCGGCGGTGATCCAGGGCTGCCACTGCCCCGGGGTGACCAGGTTGATATTGTGGGCCCCCTGGCGCTGCAGCTCCAGAAAAATGCCGGCCAGGCGCTCCACGGTGATCTCCTTGCCAAAGCACTGGGCGCTGATGGGGTAGTTCTGGCAGTAGCAGCACTTGAGGGCGCACCCCGAGAAAAAGACGGTGCCGCTGCCCCGGGTGCCGCTGATGCAGGGCTCCTCCCAGAAGTGGAGGGCGGCCCGGGCCACTTTCAGGGCGCCGGCGGCCCCGCAGTACCCGGCCTGCCCGGCGGCCCGGTCTGCCCCGCAGCGGCGGGGGCAGAGGGTGCAGCAGGCCGGGATGGTGAATGTTGTTGGCATAGTGCATAAAGTCCCTTCCAAAAGATTTACAGGCTCGGCCTGCAAACAGTATACCATTTTTTGCCCCCGCCGTGTTATACTGATAGAAAAAACTTGCAGCAGGCGCCGGATGCGCGCAGGGAGGGCACAGGGATGCGAACCGAAACCGAAGAGATCCGCCGTAATTTGAAATATCTGAACCTTTTGGCCCGGGACTACCCGTCCCAGGCGGCCGCCGCCAGCGAGATCATCAGCACCCAGGCGCTGCTCAAGCTGCCCAAGGGCACCGAGCATTTCATGAGCGACCTGCACGGGGAAAACGAGGCCTTTGTCCATATCCTGAACTCGGCCTCGGGGGTGATCCGCGAAAAGGTGGACCAGGTGCTGGGGCAGGGGGTGCCCGCCGCCGAGCGGGCCGAGCTGGCCACCCTGATCTATTACCCCGCTGAAAAGCTGCCTCAGCTCAAGGCCCGGCAGCCCGGCGAGGCCGCCCTGGAGGGCTGGTACGGCGAGACGCTGTTCCGGCTGATCGACATCTGCCGGCTGGTGTCCTCCAAGCACACCCGCAGCTATGTCCGGGCCTGCTTGCCCGCAGGGTGCGGCTATGTGCTGGACGAGCTGCTCCACGCCCACTTTGAGGACCACGACAAGGACCTCTATTACGGCCAGATCGTGGGCAGCATCATCGAAAACGGCCGGGCCGACCGCTTCATCACCCGGCTGTGCGAGCTGATCAAGCGGCTGGCGGTGGACAAGCTGCACATCGTGGGGGACCTGTTCGACCGGGGCCCCCGGCCGGACATCATCCTGGACCTGCTGCTGCGCCACCACAGCGTGGACATCCAGTGGGGCAACCACGATGTGGTCTGGATGGGCGCGGCGGCGGGCAGCCCCCTGTGCTGCGCCACCGTGATGAAAACGACCCTGGCCTACCACAACCACGGGATGCTGGAGGACAGCTACGGCATCAACCTGCGGCACCTGCAGCGGCTGGCCGACCACTACTACGGCGGCGACGACCTGACCATCTGGATGCCCCACACCGACGCCGCCCGGGGCCCCTACACCGAGGGGATGCTCCACCGCTGCGCCGTCATGCACAAGGCCATCTCCATCATCATGTTCAAGCTGGAGTGCGCCGTCATCGACCGCAACCCCGACTTCCAGATGGAGGGCCGGGACTACCTGCGCCGGATCGACTTTGCCCGGGGGACGGTGGACATCGCCGGCCGGCAGTATCCCCTGCGGGACACCAGCTTCCCCACCGTGGACCCGGCCGACCCCGCCGCCCTCAACCCCGACGAGCAGCTGGTGCTGGACAAGCTGGTGGTCTCCTTCCGCCAGAGCGAAAAGCTGCAGCAGCACGTCCGCTTCCTGTACGCCAAGGGCAGCGTCTACCACATCGAAAACGGCAACCTGCTCTACCACGGGGCGGTGCCCATGACCGAAAAGGGGGCCTTTGCCGCCGAGCGGTTCGAGGGGCGGCTGTACGCCGGCCGCGCCCTGATGGACTACTGCGACGAGCGGGCCCGGCGGGGCTACTACGCCCCCGAGGGCAGCGCCGCCCGCCAGAGCGGCCAGGACTTTTTGTGGTACCTGTGGTGCGGCAGGCTGTCGCCCCTGTTCGGCCGCAGCGCCATGACCACCTTCGAGCGGCTGTATGTGGCGGACAAGGCCACCCACACCGAGGTCAAGGACCCCTACTACACCTGGTACAATGAGGAGTCGGCCTGCCGCCGCATCCTGGCCGAGTTCGGCCTGCCGGGGTCCTGCCACATCATCAACGGGCACGTGCCGGTGCAGGAGAAAAACGGCGAAAGCCCCCTCAAGGGCGGCGGCCGGCTGATCGTCATCGACGGCGGGTTTTGCCGCGCCTACCACGAAAAGACCGGCATCGCCGGCTACACCCTGACCTATTCCAGCCGGGACATGTCCCTGCGGACCCACCAGCCCTTTGTCAGCGCCGAAAAGGCCATCACCGAAAACATCGACATCGTCTCCCGCGAAAACGTCCTGGAGCAGGAGAACCGCCGCGTCCTGGTCGAGGACGTGGACGAGGGCGAGATCCTGCGGGAAAAGGTCCACGACCTGAAACAGCTGGTCATCGCCTACCAGCTGGGCTGGATCAAGGAGGCCGAAAGTCAGGACCGGGTCTGGTGAGGGGCGGCCCCGGCCCCCAAAGGAACGGCCCGCCGTGAAAAGGCGGCCGCTCCGCGGCGCGCGCAGACCCGCCTTTGCCGGCCGGGCGGCGCACGCTGCGGGGAATATTCTGTATAAAAGGGAGAAAATACACGAATGTATTTGGAGAATCTGGGCAAAACAGAAAATAAGAGCAAACTCCGGGCCTGAAACTTTGCTTTTTTTTGCAAGTTGTGTATAATAGGGTAGCCGCAATGGGCGGCGGCACGCAGCTGCCGCCCCAAAAACCGGCCTGCCATGGTGGATTTATGGCGGGGCCATGCAAGCTGCGGTGTGGGACGTGTTTTTTTCTGCGGACCCCATGAAGGAGATCATTACTTTGGAGAAGTTTGTTATTACAGGCGGCAGGCCGCTGATGGGCGAGGTCGATATTTCGGGCGCGAAGAACGCGGCGGTGGGCATCCTGCCCGCCACCATCCTGGCCGCCGGTGTCTGTGTGATCGAGAATCTGCCCAACATCAGCGACGTGTCCGTCAGCCTGAACATCCTCAGCGCCCTGGGCGCCCAGGTGCGGATGCTGAACCGCAACACCTACGAGATCGACACCACCCATCTGGTGGGCACCAATGTGCCGGACGACCTGTCCCGGCAGATGCGGGCCAGCTATTATTTCCTGGGCGCGCTGCTGTCCCGGTTCGGCCGGGCGCAGGTGGCCATGCCCGGCGGCTGCAACCTGGGGCCCCGCCCCATCGACCAGCACCTGAAGGCGTTCAGCGCTCTGGGCGCCCAGGACAGCGTGGATTACGGCATGATCACCGTCCGCGCCAAAGAAAAGCTGCAGGGCGCGCGGATCTTTTTTGACAAGGTCAGCGTGGGCGCGACCATGAACGCCATGCTCTCCGCCGTCATGGCCGAGGGCCAGACCGTGCTGGAAAACTGCGCCAAGGAGCCCCATGTGGTGGACCTGGCCAACTTTTTGAATATGTGCGGGGCCGACGTGCGGGGCGCGGGCACCGACGTGATCAAGGTGCGGGGGGTCAGCCAGATGCACGGCTGCACCTACAGCATCATCCCCGACCAGATCGAGGCCGGCACCTATATGGTGGCCGCGGCGGCCACCGGCGGCGACGTCCTGATCCGGAACGTCACCCCCAAGCACCTCGAGCCCATCACCGCCAAGCTGCGCCGCTGCGGCGCCGAGGTGGAGGAATTTGACGACGCCGTCCGGGTCACCCGCACCGGCGACATCCTGCCCACCAAGATCAACACCATGCCCCACCCGGGTTTCCCCACCGATATGCAGCCCCAGATGGGGGTGCTGCTCAGCGTGGCCAGGGGCACCAGCACCATCACCGAAGGCATCTGGGACAACCGCTTCCGCTACGTGGACGAGCTGCGCAAGATGGGGGCCAACATCCAGGTGGACGGCCAGGTGGCCGTCATCGAAGGGGTGGAGCGGCTGCTGCCCGCCCCGCTGCGGGCCAGCGACCTGCGGGCCGGCGCGGCCATGGTGATCGCGGCCCTGATGGCCGGCGGCACCAGCGAGATCGAGGAGATCGGCCACATCGAGCGCGGCTACGAGAACATTGTGGAAAAGCTGCGGGGCCTGGGGGCCGACATCCGCAAAGTGGAGCGGGTGCCCGCCGCACTGGACCAGGCTTTGTGAGACCATAAGGGCTGCGGGCGGCCCGGTCAGAAACCAAAAAGCCAGGGGGGAGCACCTTCTGCCGCAAATGCGCCGGCAGGGGCGGGTCCCCCCTGGAGTTGTGTTGTGTGAGGCAGGGAGGGCCTCGTAGGGATGGCAGAATTTATCTCCCTTTATTCCGGTTCGTCGGGCAATTGCAGCGTGGTCCGCAGCGGCGGCGCCTACCTGCTGGTGGATATGGGCAAGGGGGTGCGGGTCACCACCGGGGCCCTGCGGGAAGCGGGGCTGGATGCTTCGGACTGCAGGGGCATCCTGGTCACCCATGAGCACAGCGACCATGTCAAAGGTCTGGGCACCTTCCTCAAGCGCCATCCTCTGCCGGTCTACGGCGCCGGGCCCACCCTGGCGGCGCTGGAGGCCGCGGGCCTTTTGCCGGCGGCCTGCCCGGTCTGCCTGCTGGACCCCGACCGGGGCGAGGAGGCCGACGTGGCCGGGTTTGGGGTGCGGGCGTTCCCCACCAGCCACGACGTACCCTGCGTGGGCTACCGCATCACCACCCCCGACGGCAAGACCATGGCCATCGCCACCGACCTGGGCACCCTGACCCCCGCCGTCCACGCCGCCCTGGACGGGTGCGATCTGGTGGCGCTGGAGAGCAATTACGACCCCTACATGCTGCACAACGGGCCGTATCCCTATTACTTACGGGCGCGCATCGAAGGGCCGCGGGGGCACCTGTCCAACGACGAGTGCAGCGAAAAGCTGCTGGAGCTGGTGCAGGGCGGGTGCGAAAAGTTTGCCCTGTGCCACCTGTCCCAGGAGAACAACACACCGCCCCTGGCGCTGCAGACGGTGTTCACCACCTTTGGGGCGGGGGGCGTGGTGCCGGGCCGGGACTGCATCGTCCAGACCCAGCGCCGCAGCGAGGTCAGCCCCACCCTGGAATTTTGAGCGAAACGGTTGACAAAAGCCGTGCGTATGCTTATAATTTAACTGGTGCGGGCCGCCGCAAGGCCCCCCGCGCCCCAAAATCGATCAAAGCAACTTGGCTATGACAGGGCCAGGGATGTGATCCGGCCGTACAGAGAGCGGGCCCCTTTTTGCAAGGCGGCTGAAAGGCCCGCCGGCGCTGCGCACCCCATGCCACCCTCGAGCTCCCGGTGAGACAAGCCGGGCGCGGCGCAGCGTTATTGCGGCAAAAGAGGCGGCGGTCTTGGCATCGCCGCAAATTGGGTGGTACCACGGAGCAGTTACGGCAGCCTTCGTCCCTTTGCCGGGGCGGGGGCTGTTTTTGTTTCCGCCGCGCTGCCGTGTTTACGCCCCGGGGTGCGATGCTTCCGGGGCAGCCCTGCCCCTCTGCGCAGGCAGGGCGGACCCCAACGAGAAAGGCTAGCAAGGAGAGAATCGTTTATGCAATGGACCGGTTTGAATGAACTGCGTGAAAAATACCTGACCTTTTTTGAGGGCAAGGGCCACCTGCGCCTGGGCAGTTTCCCCCTGGTGCCCAAGGACGACCCCAGCCTGCTGCTGATCAACAGCGGCATGGCCCCCATGAAGAAGTGGTTCCTGGGCCAGGAAGAGCCCCCCCGCCACCGGGTGACCACCTGCCAGAAGTGCATCCGCACCCCCGACATCGAGCGGGTGGGCATCACCGCGCGGCACGGCACCTTCTTCGAGATGCTGGGCAACTTCTCGTTCCAGGATTACTTCAAGGAAGAGGTCATCCCCTGGGCCTGGGAGTTCCTGACCGGCGACGAGTGGATGGCCATCCCCAAGGACAAGCTGTATATCTCGGTCTACCTGGACGACGACGAGGCCTACGACATCTGGACCCGGAAGGTGGGCATCGCCCCCGACCACATGGTCCGCATGGGCAAGGAGGACAACTTCTGGGAGCACGGCTCCGGCCCCTGCGGCCCCTGCTCCGAGATCTATTTTGACCGCGGCATCGAGTACGGCTGCGGCAAGCCCACCTGCGGCCCCGGCTGCGACTGCGACCGCTTTATGGAGATCTGGAACCTGGTGTTCAGCCAGTTCGACTCGGACGGCAAGGGCCACTACGAGCGGCTGCCCCGGCCCAACATCGACACCGGCATGGGCCTGGAGCGTCTGGCCTGCGTGATGCAGGGGGTGGGCAACCTGTTCGAGGTGGACACCGTCCAGAGCGTGCTGCACCATGTCGAGCACATCGCCGGCAAGACCTACGGCCAGAATGAAAAGACCGATATTTCCATCCGCGTCATCACCGACCACATCCGCAGCTGCACCTTCATGGTGTCGGACGGCATCCTGCCCTCCAACGAGGGCCGCGGCTATGTGCTGCGCCGGCTGCTGCGCCGTGCGGCCCGCCACGGCCGCCTGCTGGGCATCCAGGGGCCCTTCCTGGTGGACCTGGTGGAGACGGTGATCCGCTCCAGCGAGAGCGCCTACCCCGAGCTGCGGGAGCACGACGCCTATATCAAGAAGGTGATCGGCACCGAGGAGGGCAACTTTGCCCGCACCATCGACGCCGGCATGAACATCCTCACCGGCCTGATCGACGCCATGGAAAAGGCCCACCAGCACGTGCTGAGCGGCCTGGATGTCTTTAAGCTGAACGACACCTTCGGCTTCCCCCTGGACCTGACCCGCGAGATCGCGGCCGAGCAGGGCCTGGAGGTGGACGAGGAGGGCTTCCACGCCGAGATGACCAAGCAGAAGGAGCGCGCCCGGGCCGAGCGGCTGAAAAAGAACATCTCGGGCTGGAGCGCCGACCTGTTCGGCGAGCTGACCGCCGCCCCCACCGTCTTTACCGGCTACGACACCCTGACCGACACCGGCGTGGTGGTGGCCCTGTCGGACGAGGAGACCCTGACCGACGGCATCGCCACCGACGACCAGGCCAAGGAGGGCGTCCTCGTCGTCCTGGACAAGACCCCCTTCTACGCCGAGATGGGCGGCCAGACCGCCGACCACGGCGTCCTGACCGGCGACAACTGCACCCTGCGTGTGCTGGATGTGAAAAAGACCCCCAAGGGCTATTTCGTCCACACCTGCGTGCTGGAAAACGGCTTTGTCCGGGTGGGCGACACCCTGACCGCCCAGGTGGACAGGGAATACCGCTGGGCCATCGCCCGCAACCACACCGCCACCCACCTGCTGCAGGCGGCCCTGCGGGAGGTGCTGGGCGACCATGTCCACCAGGCAGGTTCGTACCAGGACGCCCATGTGACCCACTTCGACTTCACCCACTTCAGCGCCGTCACCCCCGAGGAGCTGGCCAAAGTGGAGCGGATCGTCAACGACAAGATCTTTGAGGCCCTGGACGTGCAGGTCCGCTCGATGCCCCTGGACGAGGCCAAGAAGATGGGCGCCATGGCCCTGTTTGGCGAAAAGTACGGCGAGATCGTCCGGGTGGTGGACGTCTGCGGCTGGTCCACCGAGTTCTGCGGCGGCACCCATGTCCAAAACACCGCCCAGATCGGCTGCTTCAAGATCATCAGCGAGTCCTCGGTGGCGGCGGGCATCCGCCGCATCGAGGCCGTCACCGGCAAAAACCTGCTGATGCGGGCCAACGCCAACGAGCTGGTGCTGCGCACCACCGCCGCCGCCCTCAAGGCCAACAACCTGGCCGACCTGGCCGCCCGGGCCGAGGCCGTCATGGCCGAAAACAAGGCCCTGGCCAAGGAGCTGGACGCCGTCAAGGCCGAGGTGGCCGCCGCCAAGGTCCAGAGCCTGTTTGAGAGCGCCGAGGACGTGAACGGCGTCAAGATCATCACCGCCTACTTCTCCGGCACGGCCAGCGGCACCCTGCGCGGGATGTGCGACACCCTGCGGGACAAGGCCGTCAAGCCGGTGCTGGCTGTCCTGGTGGGCAGCGACGGCGGCAAGATCACCATGGCCGTCTCGGTGAACAAGCTGGCTCAGGAAAAGGGCCTGAAGGCGGGCAGCATCGTCAAGGAGCTGTCGGCCATCGCCGGGGGCAAGGGCGGCGGCAAGCCCGACTTTGCCATGGCCGGCCTGAAGGACCCCAACAAGATCGACGAGGCCCTCCACGCCGCCGCCGAAGTGGCCGCCAGCCAGATGAACTGAGGCCCGAAGCGCCTGCAAAAGCGCATCAATCATAAACCCCCATGAAAGGAGCTGTCTGCCATGGAAGATTGCCTGTTCTGTAAGATCGCCGCGGGCCAGGTGCCCTCGAACAAGCTGTACGAGGACGACCAGCTGCTGGCCTTTTACGACATCGACCCCCAGGCCCCCATCCATTTTCTGGTCATCCCCAAAAAGCACATCCCCTCGGCCGCCGCGCTGACCGAGGAGGACGGGGCCCTGCTGGGCCACATCTTTGCCACCATCGCCAAGCTGTGCGCGGACCTTGGCTGCACCGGCGGGTACCGCATCGTCTCCAATGTGGGCGAGGACGCGGGCCAGAGCGTCAAGCACCTGCACTTCCATGTGATGGCAAAGCGCCCCATGGGCTGGCCCGCAGGCTGAGCCGGGGCCTGAAGGAGGATCATAACCAATGGCTGAAACGTATACTTTGAAGGTCGCGGGCCTGACCCGCGAGCTGACCATCTGCAAGGTGAACGACCACATGGACATTGCGGCCTTCATCATGCTGGGCGACACCGAGCTGACCGTGGCCGCTGCGGCCGAGCTGCTGAAAAAGTGCCCCGAGTTCGACATCCTGCTCACCGCCGAGGCCAAGGGCATCCCCCTGGCCCACGAGATGAGCCGCCAGAGCGGCAAGCCCTATGTCTGTGCCCGCAAAAACGTCAAGCTGTATATGAAAGACCCGGTGGTCGTGGAGGATCAGTCCATCACCACCGAGGGCAAGCAGAAGCTGGTCATCGACCGCAAGGAGCTGGACGAGATGAACGGCAAGCGGGTGCTGGTGGTGGATGACGTGATCTCCACCGGCGGCTCCCTCAAGGCGCTGGACGCCCTGGCCGAGCAGACCCATTGCGACATCGTGGGGCAGGCCGCCGTCCTGGCCGAGGGCGACGCAGCCAAGCGCCAGGACATCATCTTCCTGGAGCCGCTGCCCCTGTTCTTCCACTGATGGGGTGAGGCGGCCGGTCTGCGTGCTGTTTGCCGGTGCGCTGGGCACGCAGCTGATCGCTGCTTTTGAGCCGCAGGCGGGCTTTTGGCCCCTTGCGGCTCTTTTTGGTCTGGGGCTGCTGGTGCTGCTGGCCGGGGGCAGGGCCCGGGGCTGGGGGCTCTGGCTGTTGCTGGGCGCGGCGCTGGGGCTGGCCTTTTCGGCCCGCACCGGGGCGCAGTTCGACGCCCTGACCGCGGCTTACGGCGGGCGGACGGTCCGGCTCACCGCCACGGTGGAGGACGTCCAGGAGGGCTATACCCGCTCCACCGTCCGGGCCCGGCTGCGGGTATCGGAGGTGAACGGAGAGCCGGCGGCCTTCTGCTGCCAGTGCGACGGGCTGCCGCTGAGCCGTGCCGGGGAGCAGGTCGAGGGCTGGTTCAGCCTGGAGGCGCCGGCCCCGGCAGACCGGCCCGGCCGCTACGCCGACGAAGTGGCGTTCCTGGCCGGGTACGAGCGCCGGTTCCGCCGGCTGGGCCCGGGGCCCGGCTTCCGCGCCTGGTCGGCCCGGCTCCAGAGCCGCCTCAGCGAGGCGCTGTGCCAGGGGCTGGAAGGGGACGAAGCCGGCGCCCTGGCGGCCATGATCGTAGGGGACCGCACCCGCATCAGCAGCGAACTGAATAGCGCCTACCGGGCGGCGGGGCTGTCCCACGTGCTGGTGGTCAGCGGGATGCACGTGACCATCCTGTGCGGGGTGGCCCTGCCGGGCATGGACCGGCGAAAATGGCTGGAACAGGGCCGGCTGCTGGCGGCCCGCCTCCCCGGCCGGATGGGCCGGAAACTCCACCGGCGGCTGGGGGTCCGGCTGGCCCGTCTGGAACTGGCCCCGCCCAGGCCGGCCCGGGGCGGCTTTCACCCGGGGATGGTGTGGCGCGAGCGGATCGCTGCGCTGTGGCCGGTGGTGCTGGCGGCGCTGCTGACCGGCATCACCGGGTTCACCCCGTCGGTGCTGCGGGCGGGGGCGGCGGTCTGCATCGGGGCGCTGGGGGTCTGGCTGATGGCCCCCGCCGACCCCCTGACCAGCCTGGCGCTGGGCGGGCTGTGGATGAGCGCCTTCAACAGTTACGCCGTCTGCGACATCGGCTTCGAGCTGTCCTTTGCGGCGGTGGCGGGCACCCTGGCCGGGGCGGAGCTGGTCCGCCGCCGCGCCGCCCGCCATCCCGCCCGGGAGGAGGACGCTCCCCGCCGGTCCCTGCCTGTGCGTCTGGCCGCCCGGGCCTGGGACGCCTTTTGGGAGGCCGGGTGCATCACCCTCTGCGCTTCGGCGGCCACCTTCCCGGTGCTGGTGCTGCGGGGGCTGAGCACCAGCCCCTACGCTTTGCTGTCGGGGGTGGCGGTGCTCTGGCTGGTCCAGCCCATGATGGTGCTGGGCATCGCCGCGGCCCTGGCCGGGCTGGCGCCGGCGCTGGGGCCCGTCTGCCGGGCCTGCGCCTGGGGCGCGGCCTTTCTGGTGCGGCTGCTGAACGGCTGGGCCCGGATGGTAGCGGGCTGGCCGGGGGCCGAGCTGGCCTTCGACACCGGCTACGCCGCCCTGGTCTGCCTGGGCCTGATGGGCCTGTGCTGGCTGGCGTTCCGGTGGCGGGTGCGGGCCCGCATCTGGCTGCCCGCCCTGCTGCTGGCCGCCGGGGCAGGCATCGGCGCTGGGCTTGTCCTGAACCGGGACGTGGTCCGGGTGGAGCTGATCGGCGGGGTGCGCACCCCGTCGGTGGTGCTGGCCCAGAACGACCAGACGGTGGTTCTCTACCGGGGCGGCAGCAGCGGCCGCAGCGCGGTGGAGCGCTGGCTGGCGCGCCACGGACAGGAGCAGGCCACCCTTCTAGTAGACCTGCGCCTGGACCCCGCCCGGAACAGCCAGCCTCCGGCCCAGCGGGTGGTCACCCCGGGGCGGTTCGAGCCCTACACCGATTTCCAGACCGCCCGGGGCGGCATCCGGCTGGATCTGCTGCGCACCAGCGGGGGCGTGGGGGTCCGGGTGACGGTGGACCGCTGGCAGCTGGGGGCCGTGAGCGGAGACTTTGAGCTGGCCGGCACGGCGCAGGTGGACTGGCTGCTGGCCTCGCCCTCGGCGCCCGGAGCCTTCCGCTGGGAGGAGATGCTGGCCCTGGGGCATTACGACTGGATGCGGCCCGACGCCCCGCCCGCGCCCTCCCGGCTGTGGCTGCGGCCGGGAGGCGGGACCAAAGCGCGATAGATGGGAGGTAGCTATGCCTGCTGAAAGCAAGCTGGCGGCCCTGGTGGAACAGGGCTGCACCGTGTTTTATTTTTATTCGACCGAGCCCTATCTGGTGCGGCAGGCGGTGGGCGCGGCCTGCGCCCTTCTGGCCCGGGACACCGGCGAAGAGGTGACGGTGCTGGACGGGCCTGCCCCCGATGTGGAGCAGCTCATCACCGCCGCGGGGACCATCTCCTTTTTCGGGACCCGGCGGGTGGTCTGCCTGCCCGAGCTGGACCCCGGCGCCTACAGCGAAAAGGATCTGGAGACCTTTGCGGACACGGTGTCCGATGTGGAAAACGCGGTGCTGGTGTTTGGCAGCGTCTTTGAGGCCGACCGCACCGGCAAGGCCAAACCCGGCAAGCGTGCCCAGCGGGTGATCGCCCAGTGCAAAAAGCTGGGCTGGGCCGAAGAGCTGGTCAAGCCCGGCCCCTCGGAGCTGCGCCGGATGATGGCCGGCCGCGCCGCCGCCCAGGGGGCGGAACTGTCGGGCCCCGCCGGCGCGGCCCTGCTGGAGCGCTGCGGCGAGGACCCCTACCTGCTGGAAAACGAGGTGGACAAACTGGCCGCCGCCGCCGGGTACGGCGTCATCACGCCGGCCCTGGTGGCCGAGATGGGGGTGGTCAGCCTGGAGGCCGACGTCTTTGAGATGGTGCGGCTGATCACTGCCCGCAACGCGGCGGCCGCCTGCAAAAAGCTGCACGTCCTGCTGCGCCTGGGCAACGAGCCCATCGCCGTCACCGCCGCCATGATCGGCAGCTACGTAGACCTTTACCGGGTCAAGCTGGGCCAGCAGCACAA
Organism: Candidatus Faecalibacterium gallistercoris; assembly: GCA_019116585.1. Classification (GTDB taxonomy): domain Bacteria; phylum Bacillota; class Clostridia; order Oscillospirales; family Ruminococcaceae; genus Faecalibacterium; species Faecalibacterium gallistercoris. The sequence continues at coordinate 19,100 of DXBJ01000005.1, forward strand.
AAAGAACTACAGCGCCGTCTTTAAGGATTTTGGCTACAAGGGCAGCGACTACCGCCTCAAGCGCTCGGCCCAGACGGCGGCAGGCTACACCCTGCCCCAGCTCCGGGCCTGCCTTGGCATCCTGCTGGAGCTGGACCAGGCCCTGAAAGGCCAGCCCGTGGCCCCGCAGATCCTGTTGGAGACGGCCCTGTGCCGCCTGGCCATGGAAGGGGGCGGCCGATGAGCGCCCCCGAACGGATCCACACCGGCCGGGTGCTGGTGGTGGAGGGCAAATACGACGCGGCCCGCCTGGCCCGCCTGACCGACGCCATGATCCTGCCGACCGGCGGCTTTGCCATCTTTTCGGACCGGAAGCGCCAGCAGCTGCTCAAGGAGCTGGCGGCCCGGAACGGCCTGATCCTGCTGACCGACTCGGACCGGGCGGGCTTCCAGATCCGCACCTACATCACCAACCTGGTGGGGGCGGAGCGGGTGGTCCAGGCCTATGTGCCCGCCCTGCCCGGCAAGGAGCGCCGCAAGGCCGCCCCCGGCAAGGAAGGGCTGCTGGGGGTGGAAGGGGTGCCGGATGAGCTGATCCGCAAAAGCCTGCGGGACGCCCTGGGTCCCGAGGCCGGGCCGGGGAGCCCGGCCGTCCGGCCGGGCCGGGCCATCACCTACGTCGACCTGTACGACTGGGGCCTGTCGGGCACGGCCGGCGCGGCGGAGCGCAAATACCGCCTGCTGGAAGCCCTGGGCCTGCCGCCCCGGCTTTCCAAAAAGGAAATGCTGGAGGTATTCAACCGACTGTATACGTTCGAGCAGCTGGACGCCCTGGTCCAGGCTGCCGGCGAGGGATAAAAAGAAGGCTCCTCTTCCCGCTGCGTGCCGGCGGAAAGGGGAGCCTTCTGTCTGTTCAGGGCCGGGCAGGCCGGGCCGTCACATCCCGCACTCGATGGCCTGGCACAGCGCGGCCAGGTCCGAGCCGGCCAGCAGCTCGAAGCGGACGGTCCCCAGGCCTGAGAACCACAGCTGCAGCTCGCCGTCCAGGTCGGCCAGGCCGGCCGACTCGATGGCGTAGGCCTGGATGCGCCGGTAGGGCAGGATGGTGAAGGCTTTCTTCATCCCGGTGACCCCCTGCACATTGACGGCGATGACCCGGCGGGTGGTAAAGACCACCCCGTCGCGGACGCTCTGGAAGGTCTGGACGATCTCTTCGCCGGGGCACAGCAGGGGCGCGACCAGTCGGTCCAGCTTGGAATCCTGGACCGGGCGGAGCTTGAGATAAGTGGGGTTTTCAAAGTCGATCATGGGGCTGCACCTCTTTCTTGGTTGTTTGAGTGGTGAATAAGGCCAGGGCCTGGCGGAAGTCCCGGCGGCGGAAGCCGCGGCGGCTGTCCACCAGGACCAGATGGGGCCGGAGGGCCGGCACGGCGGCAAACTCGTCGGCGCGGTCGTCCAGGATGACATAGGGCGCCGGCGGGTGGTCTGTGACCCAGGCGGCGATCTCCTCCCCTTTGCTGACGCCCAGGATGGGGGCAATGCCGGCCACCGGCGCGCCGTGGGCCGCCAGGCAGTCGTAAAGGTTTTGCAGGATGCGGCCGGTGAAAAGATCGCCGTCCTCCAGGGCGTACCGCCAGGAGGAGGACAGCACCACCTGCGCGCCGGTGCGGCGGACCAGCTTTTGCAGCCAGAACAGGGCGACGGGGTCGAAGAACTGGCGGTCCATGGGGCGGCGGAACACCTGGTCCAGCCGGACGCTCAGAGGGGTGCACAGCACGCCGTCCACATCGAGGAAAAGGACGGGTCGGGGCATAGGGGCGGCCTCCTTTCCTCTTTATCATAGCACAGGGGCGGCCCGGGAGCAAGGCGTTTTGGCCCGGGGCCGGCAAATGGGCGGGATCGGGATAAAACCGGGCGGTAATCTGGTAGATAGCCGCCTCCCCTTATGGTATGATGGAGGCAGTAAAAGGGCTGCAAGCCCATATCTGCAAAGGAGGAACCCCGATGCGCCCTGACCTGAAACTGGTGGCCGTCGATGTGGACGGCACGTTCGTGCGCTCCGATTACACCTACGATGTCCCGCGCTTCCGGCGCATCCTGGCCCGCATGGAGGCGGCCGGGTGCCGGTTCGTGGTGGCAAGCGGGAACCAGTATTACCAGCTGCGGGACCTGTTCCCCGACTGCGCCGAAAAGCTCGCCTTTGTGGCCGAAAACGGCGCTCTGGTCAAAGACCGTGAGGAACTGGTCTTTGCCGCCAGCATCCCCCGGCAGACGGTGGATTTTGTGGTCGACGTCTGCCGGGAGTACCCCGAAGTGAAAAACGTGCTGTGCGGGCTGCACAGCGCCTACTGCCAGCGGGGGACGGTGAGCCAGGCCTTTTTCGACCTGACCCACATCTACTACCACCGCCTGCAGTGGGTGGACGATTTCAAGGCGGTGGAGGACCAGATCCTGAAGTTTGCCCCCACCGTCCCGGAAGAAAAGACCTGGGACTACTACCATCTGTTCCGCCGCCGGCTGGCGGGCAGGGTCGAACCCACCACCAGCGGCCACGGCTCCATCGACCTGATCCTGCCCGGCTGCCACAAGGCCTCCGGGCTGCGGCGGCTGGTAGAGCGGTGGGGCATCACGCCGGAGCAGTGCGTTGCCTTCGGGGACGGGGGCAACGACATCGAGATGCTGCGCTACTGCGGGCACAGCTACGCCATGGCGAACGCCCCCGCCGAGGTGAAGCAGGCCGCCCGGGCCGTCTGCCCCTCCAACGAGGAGGACGGCGTGCTGTCCACCCTGGAAACACTGTTTGGATAAGGCCGGCCCCTGCGCCGGCCCGGCGGCAATTCCCGATTGACGAAACGCCCCAAACGCGGTATACTATACTCTGCCGCCGGGGTGTTGCGCAGTTGGTAGCGCGCCTGCTTTGGGAGCAGGAGGCCGCGAGTTCGAGTCTCGCCACTCCGACCATCGGCCCAGCCGCCCCCGTACCTTTGCACAAAAGGTACGGGGGCGGTTTTGCTTTAGGGTGTATCTGAAAACTCCCCAACGCTGTTCTATTCTACCAAAAAGCCCCATCTGCTGCGTTGCATTCGCTTGCATTCCACCAAGGAGTGCGGCGCTCATGCGCCTTGCATCTGGCGCTTTTTGGCGAATATCCCAGCATTTTTGACTTCTCAGATACACCCTAGGCTGCCGGCGGGGTGATGGCGGCGGCGTCTTCGGCGGTGAGGTAGCCGAACTTGACCATCTGGCCCACCACGTACTGCTGGCGCTGGGCCGCAAGGTCAGGGTTGGCGGTCAGGGAATAGACCGAAGGGGCGTTGGGGATGCCGGCCAGCAGGGTGGCCTCGTAGGGGGTCAGCTGGGCGGGCTCCTTGCCAAAATAGCCGGCGCAGGCGTCGCGGATGCCGTAGTAGCCGTCCCCAAAATAGATGGTGTTGACGTACAGCTCCAGGATCTCGTCCTTGGTGCAGGCGTCCTCCAGGCGGAAAGCCATGAATACCTCCGCGATCTTGCGGGTGAAGCGTTTTTCCTGGGTGAAAAACAGATTTTTTGCCACCTGCTGGGTGATGGTGCTGCCGCCCTGGTCCAGGCTGCGGGTGCGCAGGTCGTGGACCGCCGCCCGCAGGATGGCGATGGGGTCGATGCCGCTGTGCTGCGCAAAGCGGTGGTCCTCCACCGCCACCACCGCGTCCAGGTACAGCGGGGGCAGCTGGTCGATGGGGGTGTAGCCGGGGTCTGCCTGGACGGCGGCTATGGTGGCCTCCAGGCTCCGGGCGTCCAGGGCCTGGCGGTACATCTTGTAGCCCAGGGCGGCCAGCAGGCAGCCGCCGGCCAGCGCACCGGCCAGCGCCAGGCTCAGCAGCCGGGCCAGGATCTTGACAATGGTTCTCATGGGATACCTCTCGCAAATGCTGATGCAACGGGCGGGCGGCCGCCCGCCGTCTTTATTATAACGCGGCCAGGGAGGGTTTGTCTGCATTTGCAGGGCAAACACAAGGGAAAATTAAGCTTCTGTTCAAAGTTTGCAAAAAATCCGGCAAGACCTTGCCCTGCGGGCCGGGCACGCTGCTTGATTTTGCTTTGAGATTGCACGCCCCCGATAGCCCCGGCCCCCGGCTTGTGGTACAATAGAGGCAAAAGGAGGCGCGTGTATGAGCGATACGGACAAGACCATCCTGATCGTGGACGACGAGGCCGAGCTGCGGGAGATGGTGCGGGCCATCTTTACCCGGGCGGGATACAGCCGGGTGCTGACGGCGGGCTCGGGGGCCGATGCCCTGGCCGTCTGCACGGCAGGGCAGCCGGACATCGTGATCCTGGATGTGATGATGCCGGGGATGGACGGCTTTGAGGTGCTGCGGCAGCTGCGGCAAAGCAGCAGCGTGCCGGTGCTGATGCTGACGGCCCGGGGAGAGGCCGAGGACAAATTTACCGGGTTTGAGTGCGGGGCCGACGATTACCTGGCCAAGCCCTTTCTCCCGCGGGAGCTGCTGTTCCGGGTGCAGGCCATCCTTCGGCGGACCAGCCCCGCCGCCGGGCGGATGGTCCGGCTGGCGGCCGCCGAGGTGGATCTGGAAAACGCCGCCGCCCACCGGGACGGGCAGGTCAGCCCCCTCACCGCCAAGGAGCTGCAGCTGTTCCGCAAACTGTACGAGAACGCCGGCCGCATCGTCACCACCGGAGCCCTCTGCGAGGCGGTCTGCGGGCCGGTCTGGCAGGGGTACGAAAGCACCCTGGCCACCCATATCCGCCACCTGCGGGAAAAGATCGAGGCCAACCCCTCCCGGCCGGTGTCCATCGTGACGGTCAAGGGGCTGGGCTACCGGCTGGACCTGCCCAGCCCGAAGGGGGCGCCGCGATGAATCCGGTCCGGCGATTTTTCCGGCGGTATGTGCTTTCCACCGTGGGGCTTCTGGCGCTGCTGCTGGCGGCCAACATCCTGCTGATCGTGGGGCTGCTGCTGATCAGCGAGGTCACGCCCCCGCGGGAGAGCTTTTCCATCACGGCGTTCTGCGGCCATCTGAGCCAGGGCCCCGACGGCTGGCAGGCCGACGCCCAGGCCACGGCCATGCTGGACCCCGACGCCTGGGCCATGGTGCTGGACCCGGAGGGCAACGTGGTCTGGGAGTACCGGATGCCCCAAGAGCTGGCCCGCCACTACAGCGCCGGAGCGGTCGCCATGTTCAGCCGCTGGTATCTGGAGGACTGGCCCATGACCGTCTGGGCCCAGGACGACGGCAGCCTGGTGGCGGTGGCCCAGCCCAAGGGCACCATGGTCAAGTACTATCTGTCCATGGACAAAAGCTATTTCGGCTTTCTGAGCATGCTGTTCAGCGTGGTGTTCTACGCAAACCTGCTGCTGATCGTGGTGCTGTTCCTGCACAGCGCCCGCCGGGTGGAAAAGGCGATGGACCCCATCCTCAACGGCATCAACAGCATGGTCAGCGGCAAGCCGGTCCACCTGCGGGAGGACGGGGAGCTGGCCGAGATCAGCGCCGGGCTCAACCGGGCCGCGGCCTACATCGTCCAGAAAGACAACACCCGGGGCGACTGGATCCGGGGTATATCCCATGATATCCGCACGCCCCTGTCGGTGATCCTGGGCTATGCCAGCGAGCTGGAAGAAAACCCCGCCCTGCCCGGAGCGGCCCGGGATCAGGCGGCGGTCATCCGCCGCCAGAGCGAAAAACTGACCGGCCTTGTGGCCGACCTGAACCTGACCACCAAGCTGGAATATGCCCTGCGCCCCCTGGAGGTCAAGCAGCTGGACCCGGTGGAGCTGGCCCGGCAGGCCGTCAGCGAGGTGCTGAACAGCGGCCTGGCCGACGCTTACACCCTGACCTTTACCGAGGCGGCGCCGGGCGCCCGCATGACGGTGGAGGGGGACCCGGCCCTGCTCAGCCGGATGCTGGCCAACCTTTTGCACAACAGTGTAGACCATAACCCCGGCGGCTGCGGCATCGAGGTGATGGTGGGTCCCGCCGCCACCGGGGGCTGCGTCTTTACGGTGGCGGACAGCGGGGTGGGGGTGAGCGTGGACAAGCTGCGCATCCTCAACCGGGGCGCGCCGGTGGCCAGCACCCAGGCCGCCGACCCGGAAAGCGGGGCCGAGCACGGGCTGGGCCTGCGGATCGTGCGGCAGATCGTCCGCGCCCACCACGGCCGCCTGACCTTTGCCGCCGCGGCGCCCCACGGCCTGATCGTGCGGGTGTGGATCGGAGGGAAGGGGTAAGCCCCGCGCCCTGAGATCGCTGCCGGGACGCAGATGAAAAAACTCCTTGCGTTTTAGCATCATTATGATAAAATGGAAGCGGGAGGTGTTTTTATGAAGATGATACGTCCGGTTTCTGATCTGCGAAACCATTTTGCGGATATTTCCAAAACGGTGCACGAAACTTCACAGCCCGTCTTTCTGACCAAAAACGGGTATGGCGATATGGTCGTCCTCAGTATGGAAGCCTATGAAAACCTGCAGCTGGAAAGCGAGATCTACACCAAACTGCAGGCGGCGGAACGGGAAGAGGAAATGACCGCCGCCCGCTGCACATCGGAGGAGATCCTTGCAGGTGCGGAAGCGATCCTGAAAGAGAACCATGCCGTATAAACTGTATTACTTGTCCTGTGCACAGCAGGACATCCTGGATGTGGTCCGCTATGTCGGCGTCACGCTGCAAAACCCCGATGCAGCCAGGCGTATGGTCAGACGGTTCACGGCGGCGGCCGAAAGTGTCTGTTCCATGCCGTATGCCCGCCCGGTCTATATACCGGTGCGCCCGCTGAAGTATGAGTACCGCAAGCTCATTGTCGGCAGCTACCTGATCTTTTACCGGGTCGATGAACGGGCTGGCGCCGTCATCGTCAGCCGGGTCATCTATGGAAGGCGCAGCGTGGAGCGCCTGCTGGACTGACCTGCCCTGCGCGGCATGAAATAGCGCTGGCACTCCCTTTGAAATTGTGCTATAATAGGTAAAAATCCGATTGTGCCCACAAGTGGGGCGCAGCCCGGGCGCCTTGGGGGGATGTGTCGTGTTTTCCAATGAAGAGATCCAGAGCCTGAACGCCCTGGAAATGTCGGTGTACAATTACGTGGCCAAAAACCGGTCGAAAGTCGCCTATATGAAGATACGGGAGCTGGCGGCGCAGGCCCATGTTTCCACCACCACCGTGCTGCATATGTGCAAAAAGTTCGGCTGCGACGGCTACACCGAGTTCAAGCTGCGGCTCAAGCAGGAGATGCTGCGGGACAAGCGGGACGTGGCAGACCTGGACATCTCGGCGTTGCAGGATTTTCTGGCCCGGCTGTCGGCCCCGGCCACCCAGGCCCAGATCGACGGCGTGGTAGAGCTGCTGCGGCAGATGGGGCATATCCTGTTCATCGGGGTGGGCAACAGCAGCATCCTGGCCCGGTATGGGGCCCGGTACCTGTGCAACGTGGGCTGTTTTGCCACCGCCATCGACGACCCCTTCACCCCCATCGGCAGCGTGGTCAACACCCAGGCCAGGTTTGACCGTGTGGCGGTGGTGGCCCTGTCGGTGTCGGGGGAGACGGGGGAGCTGCTGGGCATGGTCAAGGCCCTCAAGGAGCGGGGATGCACCATCGTCTCCATCACCAACAGCGCCAGCTGCACCCTGGCCCGGATGAGCGATCACAACCTGAACTATTATATGACCGACGTGCGGCTGAACGGGTACTTCCAGCTGACCTGCCAGGCCCCGGTGATCTGCCTGCTGGAGATGATCGGCCGGCGGCTGTACCAGCCCGGCCCCCACGATACCTTTACCGAAGTCAAATGAAAACCGGCCCTCCTCCCTGCCTGCAGCGGCAAAGAGGGGGGCCGGTTTTTGGCGTCGTGCCGCGGGGGTGTCACGACAGCTCGAACATCCCGTTGTACAGCTGGTAGTATTCGCCCTTCTGGGCCAGCAGGGCGTCGTGGTCGCCCCGCTCCACCACCTGGCCGTGCTCCAGCACGATGATGGCGTTGGCGTTGCGGACGGTGGACAGCCGGTGGGCGATGACAAAGACGGTGCGGCCCTCCATCAGCTGGTCCATCCCTTTTTCGATCAGGGCTTCGGTGCGGGTGTCGATGGAGCTGGTGGCCTCGTCCAGGATCAGCACCGGCGGGTCGGCCACCGCTGCCCGGGCGATGGCCAGCAGCTGCCGCTGGCCCTGGGACAGGCTGGCGCCGTCCGAGGTGATGCGGGTGTCGTAGCCCTGGGGCAGGCGCCGGATGAAACTGTCGGCGTTGGCGATCCGGGCCGCGCGGACGATCTCCTCCCGGGTGGCGTCCAGCTTGCCGAAGCGGATGTTGTCGGCAATGGTGCCGGTGAACAGGTGGGTGTCCTGCAGCACGATGCCCAGCGACTGCCGCAGCGAGTCCTTGGCGATGTCCCGCACGTCGATGCCGTCGTAGGTGACGCTGCCGGCGTCGATGTCGTAAAAGCGGTTGATGAGGTTGGTGATGGTGGTTTTGCCCGCGCCGGTGGAGCCCACGAAGGCGATCTTCTGGCCGGGCTTGGCGTACAGGCTGATGTTCTGCAGGATGGGGCGGCCTTTCTCGTAGCCAAAGGTGACGTCGTGGAACCGCACGTCCCCCCGCAGGGGCACCAGGGAGCCGTCCGGCTTCTGCCAGGCCCAGCGGCCGGTCTTTTCGGCGCAGGCAGTCAGGGTGACCCCCTCGCCCCGGGTGTTCACCAGGCGGATCCTGCCCTCGTCCACCTCGGGGGGCAGGCGCATGGCCTCAAAGATGCGCTCGGCGCCGGCCATGGCCGCCAGCAGGAAATTGCTCTGCTGGGTGAACTGGTTGATGGGCATGGCCGCCTGCCGGACAAACACCAGATAGCTGGACAGGCTGCCGATGTCGGTCATGCCCCGCAGGGCCATCAGGCCGCCCACCACCGCCACAATGGCGTAGTTGATATAGGAGATGCTGACCACCGCCGGCACCATGGTGGCGGCGTAGCTCTGGGCCCCGGTGCCCGCCTGGCGCAGGGCCTCGTTTTTGGCCTGGAAAACGCGCAGGTTGGCCGGCTCGTGGTTAAAGACCTTGACCACCTTCTGGCCGCTGACCATCTCCTCGATGTAGCCGTTGACGTCGCCCAGGGCGGCCTGCTGGGTGGTGTAGTAGGAGGTGCTGCGCTTTGCGCTGAACCGGATATACAGGAACATGGCCGCATAGCCCACCACCACGATCAGGGACAGCTGCCAGTTGAGGATGAACAGCAGCACCAGGGTGCCCGCCAGCTGGATGAAGCTCTGGATGGTCATGGCAAAGCTGTTGTTCAGCGCGTCGGCCACCGTGTCCACGTCGTTGGTGAAATAGCTCATGATGTCGCCGTGGAGCTGGGTGTCGAAAAAGCGCAAAGACAAAGACTGGATGTGGGCGAACAGATCCCGCCGGATGTCGTACAGCACCTGCTGGGCGGCGTAGACCATGGTCTGGGTGTAGCCGAAGGCGGCCAGCGCCCCCACCCCGCAGATGGCGGCGGTGGCCAGCACCCCGCGGGCCAGGGCGTCCACATCCCCGGCGCCCACGCTGTTGACCACCGGGCGGATCATATAGGTGCCCAGCAGGTTGCCCAGGGCGCTGACGGTGACCAGCACCGCCACCGCCAGGAACAGGAACTTGTGCCGGCCCATATAGGCCAGCAGGGTCCGGAAGGTGAACCAGAAGTTTTTCGGCTTTTTACCGGTGATCTGCCGTGCTGCCATCGGCGCCGCCTCCTTTCATCTGGGAATGATAGATCTCCTGGTAGATGGGGTCGGAGGCCAGCAGCTGGCTGTGGGTGCCCACCGCGTGGATGCGCCCGTCCTCCAGCACCACGATCTTGTCGGTGTTCATCACCGAGGTGACCCGCTGGGCGATGATGATCTTGGTGACCCCGGTCAGGGCGGCCAGGGCCTTGCGGATCCTGGCCTCGGTGGCGGTGTCCACCGCGCTGACCGAGTCGTCAAAGATCAGGACCCGGGGCTTTTTCAGCAGGGTGCGGGCGATGCACAGCCGCTGCTTCTGCCCGCCCGACACGTTGACGCCCCCCTGGCCCAGGTCGGCGTCCAGGCCGCCGGGCATCCGCTGCAAAAATTCGTCGGCGCAGGCCGCCCGGCAGGCGGCCCACAGCTCCTCGTCGCTGGCGCCGGGGTTGCCCCAGAGCAGATTTTCCCGCACGGTGCCCGAAAACAGGACGTTCTTTTGCAGCACAATGCCCACCGCGTCCCGCAGGGCGGTCAGGTCGTACTCCCGCACGTCCCGGCCCCCCACCAGCACCCGGCCCTCGGTGGCGTCGTACAGCCGGGGGATCAGCTGGACCAGGGTGGACTTGGCCGACCCGGTGCCCCCCAGGATGCCCACCGTCTCGCCCGGCTGGATGACAAGGTCAATGCCGGCCAGGGCGTATTCGGCGGCGTCGGGGTGGTATTTGAAGGAGACGTGCTCAAAGGCCACGCCTCCGTCGGGGATCTCGGTGACGGGGTGGGCGGGGTTTGCCAGCTCCACCTGCTCGTCCAGCACCGCGGCGATGCGGTGGGCGCTGGCCAGCGAGCGGGTCATCAGCAGGAACACGTTGGAGATCATCATCAGCGAGTTCATCACCTGCAGCACATAGCTCAAAAAGCTGGTCAGGCGGCCCACCGTCAGGCTGCCCTGCAGGATCATGTTGCCCCCGAACCAGAGGATGGACACCATGGCGGCGTACATGGTCAGCTGGAAAGCCGGCAGGTTGAGCACCGCCGTGCGGAAGGTGGTCATGCTGACGTCCATCAGCTCGGTGTTGACGGCCTGGAACTTCTCCTCCTCGTACTCACCCCGGACAAAGGCCTTGACCGCCCGGATGGCGGTCAGGCACTCCTGCACCACCGTGTTCAGGTGGTCCATGGCCTGCTGCAGGCGGGCGTACAGGGGGGCGATCCGACGCACGATGAAAAACAGGATGACGCCCAGCACCGGCGCGCAGACAAAAAAGACCGCCGCCAGGCTGGGGCTCATATAAAAGGAGAGGGCCACCCCCAGCACCAGCATGGCGGGGCCCCGCACCATGGGCCGGAACCCGCCGTTGATGGCGTTCTGCACCACGGTGACGTCGGTGGTCATCCGGGTGATGAGGGAGGATGTCTCAAAGTGGTCCAGGTTGCCGAAGGCGTAGGCCTGCACCTTGGCGTATTCGGCCTGGCGGATGCGTGCGCCGAAGCCATAGGAGGCCCGGGCGGCGTACCGGGCGTACAGCAGCCCGGTGATCAGGGCCAGCACCGCGCAGACGGCCATTTCCACGCCGGTCCACCCGATCTCCCGCACGTCCCCGTGGGCCACCCCCTGGTCGATGATGTCGCTCATCAGGATGGGGATCACCATTTCAAAGGCGCTTTCCACCACCACCAGCAGCATCCCCAGGGCCATGTCCCGCCGGTAGGGCCCCATATAGCCGAAGAGGCGTTTCAAATCGTTCATGCAATTTCTCCTCAAAAAGGTGTTTTCGCCTGTTATAACACGGCGAAAAGGGAAAGTCAAGCGGAGGGCCCTCACTCCCGCAGGTCGGCGTTCCAGTCGTAAATGACGCCGGTGGCGGCGTCCATCTCAAACTCGTACTTCATGCCGCCGCCGCAGGCTTCTCCCTCGTAGCGGAGGCGGCCGTCGCTGTGCTCCTCCCGCAGGGCGATGTCCCCGGCCTCGACGCCGGGGGCTTTGCTTTGCAGGATGGCTTTGGCCTCGTCGGCGGTGACGGGGCTGCCGCCCAGGCGGTCCAGCCATTCGTCGTCCACCTCGTAGTCGGCCCCGACGATCCGCCCGCCGGAGAGGGCCACCTCAAAGTCGTAGTCGCCGTATTCGGTCTCGAACTCGATGTCCCAGAGGGGGATGCCGTTGTCGCCGTCTCGCTCCACCTTGACGTTATAGGCGTCCGCCTCGGGGACCGAGGCGTTGGCCAGGGCGATGGCCAGGGCCTCGTCCCTCGAGATCTCGCCGGAGGGCGGGGCCTCCTGGCCGTTTTGAGCAGAGGGGGCCGGCGGGGCGGCGGGCGCGGGGGCCCGGGCCGTCCGGCCGGGGGAAGCGCAGGCGGTCAGGGCGCAGGCCGCCAAAACGGCGGCTGCAAGGGCGGCGGTCAGGTTTTTCATGGCAGGGCCTCCTTTCTGGCTGCTGCTTTTATTGTAACAGAAGGGCGCGCCGTGCGCCATCGGTATTTTTGCCGGGGGCGGGGCCGCTTTTTTCTTGCATTTTTCGCACCGGGATGCTACAATGAGAAACCGGATGAAAGGGGGTTTTTCGATGCGATACGCACTGTTCAATCAGCCGGCCGTCACCATTTACGACCAGCCCCAGACGGTGGGGCGGGACCAGGAGGGCCGGCGGTTTTTCCCCATCGGGGACCAGGGCCTGTACGGCCAGAGCTGCCAGGTGCTGGCAGAGGACTCAGACGAGCTGCTGGTGCCGGTGCGCACCTTTTACGGCTATCCCGGCTATGTCCGCCGGTTTGAGCTGAACGTGGTCACAGAGAAAGAGCTGCGGGCCTACCTGGCCGCGCCCGCGGTGATGGCGGCCCGCTCCGCCGACCTGCTGGACAGCCCCCGTGTGGACGGGCTGTTCCTGCAGACGGTGGGCCGGGGGGCGCGGCTGCGGCTGGCGTCCCTGCCCGACGGGGAAGAAACGCCCGCCGGCTGGACCAGGGTGCTGCAGGTGAACGGCCAGCCGGCCTGGGTGTGGGAACAGTCCCTGGAGCCGCTGTGCTGGGAGGAGGACGCCGTCTTTGCCCAGCGGGAGGGCCTGCCCTTTGACGACGCCCTGGCCCAGGCCCTGGGGACCGAGCCCGGGCGGCTGGTGCGCCGCGCCCTGGACCGCTGGCACGGGGGCAGCGAGGAAGCCTTCCGCCGGGCCGTGTGCGAGACGGCCCGCAAATACCTGGGGGTGCAGTACCGCTGGGGCGGCAAAGCCTGGGACGGGGTGGACTGTTCGGGCCTGGTCAGCGATGTGTATATGCAGAACGGCGTGCTGATCTACCGCAACGCCCGGATCGAGCCGGGCTGGCCCATGCGCGCCGTCCCCCGCAGCCAGGCAAAGCCGGGGGACGCCCTTTATTTCCCGGGGCACGTTGCCCTGTATCTGGGGCAGGGGATGTACATCCACGCCACCGGGGCGGCGGCCAGCGGCGGCGTGGTGCTGAACAGCCTGGACCCGGCCAGCGCCTTCTACCGGGCGGACCTGGACCAGAAGCTCACCGCCGTGGGCACCATTTTTTGAGCGAGGAGGCGCGCCCTGTGAAAGTATTTGACCTGCACTGCGACACCCTCAGCGAGATGCGCCGCGCCGAACAGGCCGGCCGGCCCCTCAGCTTTGCCCGCAGCGGCCTGCACATCGACCTGGAAAAGCTGGAGGCGGGGGACTATATGCTGCAATGCTTTGCGGCGTTCGTCGATCTGGGCTCGGGGGAGGACCCCCTGGTCACCGCCCTGGAGGAGATCGACCTGTTCAAGCGGCTGATGGCCGCCAGCCCCGACCGGATCGCGCCGGTGTACGCCGCCGGCGACATCGCCCGGAACGCCGCCGCCGGCCGGATCAGCGCCATGCTGACGGTGGAGGAAGGGGGCTGCTGCAAAGGCAGCCTGGGGGTGCTGCGCCGGCTGTACGAGCTGGGGGTCCGGATGATGACCCTGACCTGGAACTACGACAACGAGCTGGCCGCCTCCAACGTGAAGGAGAAGGCACCCTTCGTCTGGCCCTGCCCGCCCGATGCGGACCACGGCCTGACCGAAACGGGCCTGGCCTTTTTGGCCGAGATGGAGCGGCTGCACATGATCGTGGATGTGAGCCACCTGTCCGACCGGGGGTTCTGGGACGTGGCAGAGCACAGCACCCGGCCCTTTGCGGCCAGCCACTCCAACTGCCGGGCGCTGGCCCCCCACTGCCGCAACCTGACCGACGAGATGATCCGGGCCATGGCGGAGCGGGGCTGCATCGCGGGGCTGAACTACTGCACCGCCTTCCTGGACGACCAGCCCGACCCGGCGGCCTGCCGCAGCACGGCGGCCCTGATCGCCCGGCATGCGGCCCACTTCAAGCAGGTGGGCGGCGCCGGCATGATCGCCCTGGGCAGCGATTTTGACGGCATCAGCGGCCCGCTGGAGCTGGACAGCTGCGCCCGGGTGCCCCTGCTGGCCGACGCCCTGCGCAAGGCCGGCTTTACCGAGGACGAGTTGGAAGGCGTCTTTTGGCGCAACGCGAGGCGATTCTTTGAGGAGAACTTGTGAGCCGCCGCCGCTGCGGCGGAAGGGCGGACCCGGAAAGGAACTTTATGGACAAACATATGACGCTGGAAAAGCGGATCGCGGCGGAGCTGTATTCGTACCACGGGCAGATGAGCGTGTTTGTGGACGACCTGCAGGGCCGCACGGTGGAGATCGGGGCGGACGAGACCTTCGAGACCGCCTCCACCATCAAGGCCTATATTCTGGCGGCCCTTTACCTGCAGGCCGGCCGGGGCAAAGCCAGCCTGGACCAGACCATCACCTACCGCCCCGAGCACTTTGTGGACGGCTCGGGGATGCTGCGGGCCCTGGGCGTGGGCGCGGCCCTGAAGGTGCGGGACGCCGCCACCATGATGATCATCTGCTCGGACAACATCGCCACCAACATGGTCATCGACTATTTGGGGCTGGAGACCATCAATGCGTGTATCCGGGAGCTGGGCTTTGCCCACACTGTTCTGCACAACCCTCTCCACTTTGACCGCTACGACAGGCTGGGCACCACCACCCCGCGGGACTATGCCGCCCTGTTTGCCCGGCTGGCCCGGGGGGAGCTGGTCAGCCCCGGGGCCAGCGCCGAAATGCTGTCCATCTTCCGCTCCCAGCACTACAACGCCATGCTGACAGCCGGCTTCCCGCCCTACTATCTGGACTGCGAGGAGACCGGCGACCCCGAGCTGATCTGGGTGGCCAGCAAGAGCGGCAGCATGGACGCCTGCCGCAACGACGGCGGCATCGTCCACACCCCCTACGGGGAGTATGTGATCGTCCTGATGAATAAAAACTTTGACGACATCATTGAATACAACGCCCACCCGGCCATGGTCTACGGGGCCAGGGTCAGCCGGATGATCCTGGACCAGATCCTGGCCTGCGAGGGGCGTTTGTGGCTGACCGGCGCAGAGGACTGACCGGCGGCCTGGAGGGGAGGAACGTATGGAACCTGTTGCGATCAGCGGGCCGATGATGCTCTTTTTGATCTGCATGACCGGCTTTGCAGGGGTGGTGGACTCGGCGGCGGGGGGCGGCGGGCTGATCAGCCTGCCGGCCTATCTGTTTGCGGGGCTGCCGGCCCACTACACCTATGGCACCAACAAATTCAGCGCCGCCTGCGGCACCACCTTTGCCACCGCCCGCTTTCTGAAAAGCGGCGCGCTGGACCTGAAGGTGGGCCTGCTGGCTGCGGCGGGCAGCTTTGCGGGCAGCGCGGCGGGCTCGCACCTGGCGGTGCTGCTCAGCGACGGCACGCTGCGCCTGATGATGCTGTGCATCCTGCCGGTGGCGGCCGTCATCATCCTCACCCGCTGGCAGACTCCCGACCGGGACGAGGGCGCCCAGCCGCTGACCGGCGCCCGCGCCCTGCTGGCGGCGGCCATCGGGGCGGGCATCGGCTGCTACGACGGCCTGTTTGGGCCGGGCACCGGCACCTTTGCCATCATCGCCTTCAGCACCCTGATGGGGTACGATATGCGGAGGGCCAGCGGCAACGCCAAGCTGCTCAACCTGGCCAGCAACTACGCCAGCCTGGCCACCTATCTGGCGTCGGGGCTGGTGGTGTTCCACATCGCCATCCCCTGCGCCATCAGCGGCATCGCGGGCAACCTGATCGGCTCCCGCCTGGCCCTCAAGGGGGGCGCAAAGGTCATCCGGCCCATGATGCTGGTGGTGCTGGTGCTGCTGCTGGGCCAGCTGACCACGGAGGTGCTATGACAGACTACGAGCTGATGGGCGCGGCCCTGGCCGAGGCCGAAAAGGCCGCCGCCCTGGGGGAAGTGCCGGTGGGGGCGGTGGTGGCCCGGCGGGGCGAGATCGTGGCGGCGGCCCACAACACCCGCGAGACCGAAAAAAACGCCGTCCACCACGCCGAGCTGCTGGCCATCGACCGGGCCTGCCAGGCCCTGGGGGGCTGGCGGCTGTGGGAGTGCGAGCTCTTTGTCACCCTGGAGCCCTGCCCCATGTGCGCCGGGGCCATCATCAACAGCCGGCTGCGGCGGGTGGTGTACGGTGCGGCCGACCCCAAGGCAGGCTGCTGCGGGTCGGTGACCGACCTGTTTGCCCTGCCGTTCAACCACCGCCCCGCCGTGGAGCGGGGCCTGCGGGCCGCGGAAGCCTCGGCGCTGCTGGAGGCTTTTTTCGTCCGGCTGCGGGCCGAGCGGGGCAAACGCCCGAAATGGCGCAAGCCTTCCGCGCCCTCCGGCGGGGACCTGTGAGAGAGGGGAGAAAATTTTCGTCCCCCTCTTTTCTTTTTCGCACAAAAGGTGTATAATATACACTGGTATCTTGCCGAAAGCACCCGCTTTTTTGTCCGAAAATGCCGCAGGGCCGGCGATTCCGGCAGGGAAAGTACAGGCGGCGGGACGGCGGGCGGCAAGGCATCCAAATGTCATTCAGGAGTAACAGCCCATGCATGAAGAGGATTTTGAGCTGACCTTTGATCTGGAACCGCTCGAACCGGCCCCGCAGCCCAAGGCTGCTGCGCCGGCCGTCCCCGTGCCCCGGGCCGCCGCGTCCCAGCCCCGCCCCCCGGCGGAGCCCCCGACGCCCGCCCCGGCAAAAACGGCTGCACAGCCCCATCCGGTCCCGCCGGCCCGTCCGGCGGCCCAGGAGGCTGCGCGGCCTGCTGTGTCTGTCCGGGAGACGGAGAAGCCCCGCCCCGCCCCTGCCGCCCACACGGCGGCGCCGGCCCGGGGGGTGCTGATCTCCGGCGGGGACCGGGGCATCGGCGCGGCTGCGGCCCGCGCCTTCTACGAGGCGGGGTACCGCGTGGCGGTGCTCTACCACACCAACGCCCAGGCTGCGGCCGCGCTGGAGGCCAGCCTGCCCGGCTGCATCGCCCTGCAGTGCGACGTGGCCAGCCGCGCGGCCTGCGAGTCCGCCTTCACGGCGGCCGAGATCATGCTGGGCCATGTGGACGTGCTGGTCTGCAACGCCGGCATCGCACAGCAAAAGCTGTTCACCGACATCACCCCCGCCGAATGGCAGCATATGCTGGACGTCAACCTGACCGGCGCGTTCCACCTGTGCCAGCTGGCCCTGCCCGGGATGATCCGCCGCAAATGGGGGCGCATCCTGACGGTGAGCAGCATGTGGGGCCAGACCGGCGGCAGCTGCGAGGTCCACTATTCGGCGGCCAAGGCCGGCCTCATCGGCCTGACCAAGGCCCTGGCCCGGGAGGAAGGCCCCAGCGGCATCACCGTCAACTGTGTGGCCCCCGGCGTCATCGACACCGACATGATGGCGGCCTTTACCCCCGGAGACAAGGCCGCCCTGGCCGAGGAGACCCCCGTGGGCCGGCTGGGCAATGCCCAGGAAGTGGCCCGGGCCCTGCTGTTCCTGGCAGGGGAGGAGGCCGGCTACATCACAGGGCAGGTGTTTGGGGTGAACGGCGGGCTGGTGATTTGAGCAGCCGCAGGCTGCCTGGCCTTTTGAGCGAAAAGGAGAGTATACGATGGGTATGACCTTAAAAGAAATGCTGCGCAAAGGCGCCAGCGAGGGCACGGTCAACGCGGACGAAGTGCGCGCGCTGGCCCAGGAGTGCGGCCTGGACACCGAGAGCCTGTACACCATCCTGGAAGAGCGGGGCATCAAGATCCAGGAGAACGAGACCGCCCTGGACGTGGACAGCATCCTGGCCGAGGTGGAGAGCGCCGAGGCCAGCGCCAACGACGACTACGACGAGCCGGAGGAGGACCGCCTGGAGGAGAACCCTGCCGACCTGAAAGCCGCCATGGACGAGCTGCTGGACGACCCCGTCAAGAATTACTTAAAACAGATCGGCCAGATCCCCCTGCTGAGCGCCGAACAGGAAGTGGAGCTGAGCCGCCGCATCCATGCCGGCGCCGAGGCGGCCCGCATCCTGCAGGCGGACCGGCGCAAATACAACCGCCCCGACTACATCAAGCGGAACACCGCCCGCTTCTCTTTTGAAGAGGACGAGAACTCCCCCGACTACGAAGAGCCGGAAGAAGAGCTGGACCCCGAGGACCGCCGGGACAAAGAGCGCCCCGAGGACGCCGCCGAGGATGCCGCCGAAGAAAAGGAGGCCCTGCAGGCCGTTGAGGACGGCCCCCTGAGCGACGAGCGCCGGGAAGAGCTGCTCAAGGCCCGGCAGGACGGCCTGAATGCCCGCCGCGCCCTGAGCGAGGCCAACCTGCGCCTGGTGGTGTCCATCGCCAAAAAGCACGTGGGCCACAACCTGGCTTTCCTGGACCTGATCCAGGAGGGCAACATCGGCCTGATCAAGGCGGCCGAAAAGTTTGACTGCGCCCGCGGTTTCCGCTTTTCCACCTACGCCACCTGGTGGATCCGCCAGGCCATCACCCGCGCCATCGCGGACCAGGCCCGCACCATCCGCATCCCGGTCCACATGGTGGAGACCATCAACCGGATGCGCCAGGCCACCAGCCAGCTGGTCTACCAGAACGGCCACGAGCCCACCGCCGAAGAGCTGGCCAAGGCCATGGACATGACGGTGGAGCGCGTGCGCGAGATCCAGCGGATGGCCCAGGAGCCCGCCAGCCTGGAAAGCCCGGTGGGCGAGGAAGAGGACTCTTCCCTGGGGGACTTTGTGGCCGACGAGAACGCCGAGGCCCCCGGCAAGGCGGCCGACCGCGCCATGGTGGCCCAGCAGATCAACCTGGCCCTCAAGAGCCTGACCCCCCGGGAGGAGCGGGTCATCCGGCTGCGCTTCGGGCTGGACGACGGCCGCCCCCGCACCCTGGAAGAGGTGGGCCGGGACTTTGGCGTCACCCGCGAGCGTGTCCGCCAGATCGAGGCCAAGGCCATCCGCAAGCTGCACAGCCGCAAGTGCCTGACCCTGCTCAACGGCCTGATCGAGTGATCCGGCCCGGGCGCATCTTGCATAACGGCCCGAAATATGGTATACTACTGCATGGCGTGTCCTGTCCGGCGCGCCATGCCTTCGATGCGCCATCGCCAAGCGGTAAGGCAGAGGACTTTGACTCCTCCATCGCAGGTTCGACTCCTGCTGGCGCAACTTGATAAGACCCCGCATGGATGCCTGGAACACCAGGTGTCCATGCGGGGTTTCTTCGTTTCCGGCTTCCGGCGCATAAAGAAAAGGGCCTTCCCTTTTGGGGGAAAGCCCTTTTGGTTTGCCGTGGAAACTGGCTGCGGATCAGTCCAGCTCCAGCGCGCCGGTGTACAGCTGGTAGTAGGTGCCGTGCTGGGCGATCAGCTGGTCGTGGGTGCCGCGCTCGATGATGCGGCCGTGGTCCAGGACCATGATGGCGTCGGCGTTCTGGACGGTGGACAGCCGGTGGGCGATGACAAAGGTGGTGCGCCCGGTCATCAGGGCGTCCATGCCCCGCTGGACGATGGCCTCGGTGTGGGTGTCGATGGAGCTGGTGGCTTCGTCCATGATCATGACCGGGGGATCGGCCACCGCCGCCCGGGCAATGGCCAGCAGCTGGCGCTGGCCCTGGGACAGGTTGGCGCCGTTGCCGGTCAGCATGGTGTTGTAGCCGTCGGGCAGCCGGCGGATGAAGTCGTCCGCGCCGGCCAGCCGGGCCGCAGCGATGCACTCCTCGTCGTGGGCCTCCAGGTTGCCGTAGCGGATGTTCTCCATCACGGTGCCGGTGAACAGGTTGGTGTCCTGCAGCACGATGCCCAGCGAGTGGCGCAGGTCGGCCTTTTTGATCTTGCGGATGTTGATGCCGTCGTAGCGGATCTTGCCGTCCTGGATGTCGTAGAAGCGGTTGATGAGGTTGGTGATGGTGGTCTTGCCCGCGCCGGTGGAGCCTACGAAGGCCACCTTCTGGCCGGGCTTGGCGTACAGCGAAATATCGTGCAGCACCGTCTTTTCGGGGGTGTAGCCGAAGTCCACGTCGTAGAAGCGGACGTCGCCCCGCAGGCGGGTGTAGGTGATGGTGCCGTCGTGGTGGGGGTGCTTCCAGGCCCAGACGTTGGTCCGCTCGGGGTATTCCTCGAGGGTGCCGTCGGCGTTCTCCCGGGCGTTGACCAGGGTGACGTAGCTGTCGTCGGTCTCGGGCTCTTCATCCAGCAGGGCGAAGATGCGGTGGGCGCCCGCCAGGCCCATGACCACCATGTTGACCTGGTTGGACACCTGGCCGATGGCGCCGGCAAACTGCTTGGTCATGTTCAGGAAGGGCACCACGATGCTGATGTTCAGGGCCATGCCCGACAGGCTCAGGTTGGGCGCGCCGTTCAGCAGCAGAGCGCCGCCCACCAGGGCCACCACCACGTAGGTCACGTTGCCCATGTTGCCCAGCAGGGGCATCAGGATGTTGGCGTAGCGGTTGGCCTTTTCGCTGTTTTCAAACAGCTCGTCGTTGACCTTGTCAAAGTCAGCCTTGGCGCCCTCCTCGTGGCAGAACACCTTGATGACCTTCTGGCCGCTCATCATCTCTTCCATAAAGCCTTCGGTCTTGGCGATGGTGATCTGCTGCTGGAGGAAGTATTTGGACGAGTGGCCGCTGACGTAACGGGCGGTGAAGAACATCACCACCACGCCGCACAGCACCACCAGGGCCAGCCAGATGCTGTAGTAGATCATGATGCAGAACACGCTCAGCAGGGTGATGGCCGAGATCATCAGCTGGGGCAGGCTCTGGCTGATGAGCTGGCGCAGGGTGTCGATATCGTTGGTGTAAAAGCTCATGATATCGCCGTGGCTGTGGGTATCGAAGTAGCGGATGGGCAGGTCCTGCATGTGGTCGAACATCTTCTCGCGCAGCTTGGCCAGGGTGCCCTGGGTGATGATGGCCATCAGCTGGTTGAAGGCCGCGCCGGCCGCCAGGCTGATGACATACAGGGTGATCAGGATGGTCACCAGCCGGAAGATGGTGCCGGATGCGGCGGCCCAGTCGCCGGTCTTATAGGTGGACTCCACCACGGCGATGGCGTTCTGCATGAAAACAGAGGGCATCGAGCTGACGATGGCGTTGACCAGGATGCAGCCGATGGTCACCGGCAGCAGGACCGGGTAAAAGGAAAATACGGTGCGGATCAGACGGGGCATGACCCCCTTGGGGGCCCGCTTGCCCCGCTCGGTGGTTGCATTATTCGGCATCCTTGTCACCTCCTGCCTGAGGATTATTGGACTTGCGGTTCTGGGTGAGGTACAGCTCGCGGTAGACGTCGTTGGACTGCATCAGCTGGTCGTGGGTGCCGATGGCGGCGATGCGGCCGCCCTCCATCATGACGATGCGGTCGGCGTCCTGGACGCTGGCCACCCGCTGGGCGATGATGATCTTGGTGGTCTCGGGGATAAACTCCCGGAAACCCTGACGGATCAGGGCGTCGGTGCGGGTGTCCACCGCGCTGGTGGAGTCGTCCAGGATCAGGATCCTGGGTTTCTTCAGCAGGGCGCGGGCAATGCACAGGCGCTGTTTCTGGCCGCCCGAAACGTTGGAGCCGCCCTGCTCGATCCAGGTGTCGTATTTCTGGGGGAACTGCTGGATGAACTCGTCGGCCTGGGCCAGGCGGCAGGCCTCCTCCATCTCGGCGTCGGTGGCGTTGGGGTTGCCCCAGCGCAGGTTGTCCTTGATGGTGCCCGAGAACAGCACGTTCTTCTGCAGCACCACGGCCACCTGGTTGCGCAGGGTCTCCAGGTCGTACTTGCGCACGTCCACGCCGCCCACTCTGACGCTGCCTTCGGTGACGTCGTACAGGCGGGGGATCAGCTGGATCAGGCTGGACTTGGACGAGCCGGTGCCGCCCAGGATGCCGATGACCTCGCCCGACTTGATGTGCAGGTCGATGTCGGACAGGGCGTTGCGCTCCGCCTTTTTGGAGTATTTGAAGCTGACGTGGTCGAAATCCACGCTGCCGTCCCGGACCTCGGTCAGGGCGCCGGCGGGGCTGGTGAGGGTGCTCTCCTCGCTCAGCACTTCCACGATACGCTCGGCCGACTCCTGCGACATGGTGATTATGGTAAAGACCATGGACAGCATCATCAGGCTCATCAGGATCTGGAAGCTGTAGGTCAGCATGGAGGACATCTGGCCCACGTTCAGGTCCAGGCCCATGGTGGTGATGACGGTGTAGGAGCCATAGGACATGACAAAGACCATGCCCGCATAGACGCAGAACTGCATCATGGGGCCGTTCAGGGCCATGATCCGCTCGGCCTTGGTGAAGTCGCGCTGGACGTTCTCGGCCGCGGCGGCAAACTTCTTTTTCTCGTAGTCCTCACGGACGTAGCTCTTGACCACGCGCATGGCCTGGACGTTCTCCTGCACCGAGTCGTTCAGGGCGTCGTATTTGCGGAACACCCGGCGGAACAGCGGGGTGGCCGCGCGGATGACCAGCAGCAGCCCGATCAGCAGCAGGGGAATGGTGAACAGGAAGATCATGGCCAGCCGCCCGCCCATGATAAAGCCCATGGCAAAGGAAAAGACCAGCATCAGGGGGCAGCGCACCGCCACCCGGATGATCATCATGTAGGCCAGCTGGACGTTGCTGATGTCGGTGGTCAGGCGGGTGACCAGGCTGGACACCGAGAACTTGTCGATGTTCTCAAAGGAATAGTCCTGGATCTTGTAGAACATATCCTTGCGCAGGTTGCGGGCAAAGCCGGCGGAAGCGTTGGCGCAGGTGGCGCCGGCCGCGCCGCCGAAGATCAGGGAAATGACGGCCATCACCAGCAGCACCGCGCCGTAGCGGACGATGACGTCCATCGAGCAGCCCGCCTGCATCTGGTTGACCAGGTTGGCGATCACAAAGGGGATCGCGCACTCCAGGACGACCTCCACTGTCACCAGCAGGGGCGTCAGGATCGAGGTCTTCTTGTACTCGCGGATGCTGCGGGACAAGGTCTTAACGATCGAATTCATGCCTCGTGTACTCCTCCTTACATACTTGCATTTGTTCTTGCGCGAACATTTCGGCTGCGAACTAATCAGGGCCGGGGCTCTGGGCGCCGGCCGCGTCCAGGTTCCGGATCATAGCGGCCAGCGTCTCTTTGAACAGCTGGACCTGCCCCTCCGACAGCCCCCGGGTCAGCAGCATCTCGGTCTGGCGCAGGCAGGCCCGCACCTCGGCGTCCAGCTCGGCGGCCCGCGGGGTGGGCACCAGGTTTTTCAGCCGGGCGTCGCTGGGCACGCTCTCCCGCCGCAGCAGGTCTTTCTCTTCCAGCTGCTGCAGGATGCCGGTGGCCGTCGAGCGGCTGAGGCTGAACACCTGCTCCACATCCCGCTGGAACACCGGCCCCTCGAGGCAGTGGTCCATGATGTAGAACATCACCCTGCTTTGGATGGCTGTGATGCCCAGCCCCTGCAATGTGACGTTCAGCCGCCGTTTGAGCATACGGGACAGCAGGTTGATCTGTGCGCCGCAGTCCTTTTCCAATGTATCCCACCCCCTTGCGTCCAGGGAACCCCCCCTGTTTATAGTTCGGGTACGAACAATAGATTACAGGTTTTTCATGGTATTGTCAAGGATGCGCCTTCCATTTTTCACATTTTTTTCACTTGCAGTCTTGCACAAAAATTATTGTTAAACTTTGTACAAAGTGTGGGGCGGCGCTGCGCCTCCCCGGCGCGGTTTCACTCTCGACAAACCGGCCGCCGGACGGTATAATAAAGAACGGACAGCGTTTTAGAGCAAAGGAGAGATTTTGTATGCCGCGTCGCATCCAGCCCCAGATCCGTCCGGCTTTTGTGGAGCAGGCAGTCCGCAGCAACTGGGCGCTGACAAAGGTCATCTCGGTGTTTGCAGTCGGGGTAGAACTGTTCAATATCATACGGGTCATCTTTTATTCGCCGTCCGGCCTCACGACCCCCAACAACTGGACCTATTTTGCTTTTTATGCCAGCCTGTTTTTGGCGGCGGCCGTCTTTTTGTGCGCCGATGCCCTGGGCAGCCGGAACCTGAGCCTCAAGGTCCGCTATGGCATCCTGCAGTTTGCCGGCAGCTTCTTTGTGCTGTGGCAGGCCCTGTTTGCGGCGTTCGACCTCAGCACCTCCCTCTCGGTGGGCAAGATCAGCGGCGTGGCGACCATGGTGGCCTTTGCCGCCCTCTTTCTGATGGAGCCCGTCTATGCGGTGGTGAACATCACGGCGGGGTACCTGATCATGCTGGCCTACCTGGCCACCCTGAACGACCCGGGCGCGGTGCTCAACTACGTCATCGTGGGCATGATGACCCTGGTGATCTACTTTGCCCGCTACCACGGCATCTGCACCGAGCTGACCCAGGCCGGCCGGATCGAGGACATCAACCGCGCCCTGGAGGAGACGGAGGAGCAGTTCCGCCTGAGCAGCGAGCAGTACGACCTGCTGCTCCGGCAGGGCAACCTGATCGCCTTCCGGTGGGACATCAAAGAGGATGTGATCCGTTTCAGCCCCGCGTGGAAAGACGTGTTCGACCTGCCCCAGCAGATCGACCACATCCGGGACAAGGTCGAGACCGGCCAGCGGCTGAACGATCAGCAGAAAAAGACCCTGCTGCGCTGCCTGACCGAGGCTTACACCACCGCCGCTTACCAGAAGCAGGAGGTGTTGCTGCCGGTCAAAGAGGGCAGGGAGCGCTGGTTCGAGGTGCATATAGCCTTCCAGCACGGCAGGGACGGCCAGCCGGTGGTGGGCGTGGGCCTGCTGTTTGACATCATGGGCCAGAAAGACCGCATCCTGGAGCTGGAAAAGGAACTGTCCATGGATGCCTTTACCAGGACCCTGAACAAGACCGCCCTGGAAAGCTACGGCACCCGCCGCCTGGCCCAGCTGGGGCCGCGGCAGCAGCTGACCCTGCTGATCCTGGACATGGACGACTTCAAGACCATCAACGATACCTACGGCCACCAGGCGGGGGACCACGTGCTGGTCCAGCTGGCCAGCCTGATGAACGCCCTGGCGCCCGCCCGCTGCCGGGTGGGACGTCTGGGCGGCGACGAATTCGCCGCCATTTTCGACCCGCCCTGCACCCGCTACACCGCCGAAAACTACGCCGCCCGGCTGATCGAAGCCGTGCGCAGGATCGAGTGGGAGGGCAAGCCCCTGCCCGCCGCCTGCAGCATCGGCATTGCGGCCTGCCCCGGCGGCGGCGCCTACGACGCCCTGTATGCCGCTGCCGACAAAGCCCTGTACGAGGCCAAGCGGCAGGGCAAGGGCCGGTATCGTTTTGCCGGCAGCCAGCCGTGACCTTTTTGCCCCAAAAATCATAAGAAGCCCCCTGCCCGTCTTCACAGATGGGCAGGGGGCTGTCTGTTGTTGAAAAGGGGGGACTTTTCGGTCAGAACTTTTTCCAGGTCTCGGGCACGAACAATAGCAGGAGCGGGAACAGCTCCAGCCGGCCGGCCAGCATATCGAAGGTCAGCACCAGCTTGGAAAAGCCGGAGTACAGCCCAAAGTTGGTCATGGGGCCCACCCCTTCCAGGCCGGGGCCGATGTTGTTGAAGGTGGCCGCCACCGCCGTGAAGTTGGTCACCAGGCTTTCGCCGTCCAGGCTGACCAGCAGCACCGACACCGCAAAAAGGATCACGTAGGCCGCCACAAAGACGTTGGTGGAACGGATGGTCTCCTGGTCCACCGGCTTGCCGTCCACCCGGACGGGGGTGACCACGCTGGGGTGGAGGGTCTGGGCGATCTCCTTGCGGATGCTCTTGGCCAGGATGACCAGGCGGCTGATCTTCATGCCGCCGCCGGTGCTGCCGGCACAGGCGCCGATGAACATCAGCAGCACCAGGATGCTCTTGGCAAAGGAGGGCCACTGGTCAAAATCGCAGGTGGAAAAACCGGTGGTGGTGATGATGGACCCCACCTGGAAGGCCGCCTGCTGGATGGCCGTCAGCAGATCGGGGAACAGGCCCCGGATGTTCCAGCTGATAAGGGCGATGGCCGCCAGGATGACCCCGAAATACCAGCGCACCTCCTCGATCAGCACCTTGCGGAACTTGCCCCGGATGAGGTAGAAGTAGGCGCTGAAGTTGACGCCGAACAGGATCATCGAGATGGTGGTGACCACCTGGATGTAGGGGGAGTAGCTGGCCATGCTGTCGTTTTTGATGCCAAAGCCGCCGGTGCCTGCCGAGCCGAAGGTGATCAGCAGGCTGTCCATCAGGGGGCAGCCCCCCGCCAGCATAAAAACGATCTGGATGACGGTCATGCCCAGATAGATGGTGTAGAGGATGGCGGCGGTCTGGCGGACGGAGGGCACCATTTTTTCCACCTGGGGGCCGGGGCTTTCGGCTTTCATCAGATTGACATGGCTGCCGCCGGTCAGGGGCAGCACCGCCAGCAGAAAGACCAGGATGCCCATGCCCCCGATCCAGTGGGTGAAGCTGCGCCAGAACAGGATGCCCATGGGCAGGCTTTCGACATCGGCCAGCACCGACGCGCCGGTGGTGGTGAAGCCGGACACCGTCTCGAACAGCGCCTCGATGGGGTCGGGGATGGCGCCCGACAGCACGAAGGGCACCGCCCCCATCACACTGATGAGCACCCAGGTCAGGGCGGCGGTGACGCAGCCCTCCCGCATATAAAAGATCTTGCGGCGGGGCTTGATGCGGGTCAGCGCGCCGCCGGTCAGGCCGCACAGCACGATGGTGAACAGGAACACCTGCAGCACGTCCCACTCCCCGTAGAGCGCGCTGACCAGGGCGGGCAGGCCCATCAGGGCGCCCTCGCACAGCAGGATGTAGCCCAGCAGCCGGAATACGATGGCGTAATTCATCTGCGCGCGCCCCCCTGCCCGGCCACGATGTCCCGCAGGTCATGCAGGCCGTGCTGTAGGGTGACGACGATGACGGTATCCCCCAGCTGGATGGTGTCGCCGCCGCGGGGGATGATGATCTGGTCCCCGCGGGTGATGCAGCACAGCAGCAGGTTGGGCTTCAGGTGCAGCTCGCTCAGGGGCACGCCGGTGGCCGGGCTGACCTCGTGGACGGTGAACTCCAGCGCCTCCACCCGGTCGTCCAGGATGCGGTACAGGGTCTTGATGTTGCTGCCGGCCTCGTTTTGCAGGGCGCGGACATACTGGACGATAAAGTCGCAGGTCATGTACTTGGGGTAGATGACGCTGCCCAGGTCAAAGCTGTTCAGGATCTCGTCGAACTCCAGCCGGTTGATCTTGGTCACCCGCTTGGCGTCCGAGTGGTTGCTGGCAAACAGGGACAGCAGGATGTTCTCCTCGTCCATGTTGGTCAGGGCCACGAAGGCCTCGGCCGAGGCCAGCCCCTCGCTGAGCAGGAAGCTGCGGTTGGAGCCGTCCTCGCACAGGATCTGGGCGGCGGGCAGCTCCTCGGCCAGATAGTCGCAGCGGGCCAGGTCCCGCTCGATGATCCGCACCTTGATCCTGTTCTCCAGCAGGTACTGGCTCAGATAGAAGGCGATGGCCCCGCCGCCCACGATCATGGCGTTTTTGACCGGGGCCACCGGGATGCCCAGCCGGGTAAAGAACTGCTGGGCCTTGTCCGGCGTGGCCAAAAAGGTGACCAGGTCCCCGCTGCGCAGCACAAAACTGCCGTCCGGGATGGTGACGGTCTTGCCCCGCTCCACCGCGCAGACCAGGATGTCGCACCCCATCCGGGCGGGGATGTCGCGGATGGGCATCCCGTCCAGACCGTGGGCCTGGGTCAGGGCAAACTTGATCAGCTGGACCCGCCCCCCCGCAAAGGTGTCGATCTTGGACGCCCCGGGGAAGCGCAGCAGCCGCGAGATCTCCATCGCGGCGCTCATCTCGGGGTTGATGATGGCCGAGATGCCGGTCTGCTGGCGGATAAAGTCCAGCTCGTGGCTGTAAGACGGGTTGCGCACCCGGGCGATGGTGTGGCGGCTGCCCGCCTTTTTGGCAAACATGCAGCACAGCAGGTTCAGCTCGTCCGAGCCGGTGATGGCGATAAAGACGTCGTTGTCCTCGATGCCCGCCTCGGACAGGGTGGCGATGGACGAGCCGTTGCCCACCACCCCCAACACGTCGTAGGCCTGGACGATCTGCTCCACCCGGGCCTTGTTGGTGTCGATGACGGTGACGCTGTGGCCCTCTTCGCTGAGCTGGCGGGCCAGGGCTGTGCCCACCTTGCCGCCGCCCACAAGTATGATCTTCACATGCAAGCATCCTTTCTCTCAAAAACGCGCCGGGCCGCAGCCCGGAAGCTGTCTGTATTCTAGCACACTTTGGGGGAAAGGTCTATAGACAGGCAGTCTGCTGCGGTCCGGGGCACAAAAAATCCCCCGTCCGGCGGACGGGGGATGTGTCGGTGTGGATGTGCCGGCGTGTCAGAACGGCCGGTAGAAGAACCAGCGGTTGCCGCAGCAGCAGTTGCACAGCAGGTTGAGCAGGATCATGGACCAGCACCACCGCATGATGCCGCCGCCCCCGGAGGAGTAGGTGGTCTGGGCGCGGTAGCTCTGGCCGGGGTCCTGCATCCGGTTCAGGTGGGCGCGGTACTCGGTGTTGTTGGGGTCCAGCTGGACGGCCCGGCGGGCGTCCTGCAGGGCGTCGATGGCCCGGCCCAGGCCCTCGTTGGCCAGGCTGGACAGGTAGTACCAGCGGGCGCTGCGCTCCCGCTGGGCGTCCAGGACGCGGCGGGCCTCGGCGTAGCGCCGGTTGACGATATAATTGCGGGCCGCCTGCATCTCGACGGAGTCGGCGCCGGAGGCGCTGGGGCCCTGCTGGCTGTAGCCGCCGTACTCAAAGCCCCCAAAACCGCCGAAGCCTCCAAACCCGAAGGGGTCGAAGCCATAAAAACCCCCGTCGTAGCCGCCCTGACCGTAGCTGCCGCCCTGCTGGTAGCTCTGCTGGCTGTAGCCGCCGTAACCCTGCTGGCTGTAGCCGCCCCCTGCGCCGGGCTGGGGGCCGGTGTCCCCCTTGACGATGGCGTCGTAGGCCGCCTGCACCTCTTTGAAGTGCTCCTCGGCGGTCGGGTCGTTGGGGTTCAG
This sequence comes from Candidatus Faecalibacterium gallistercoris, assembly GCA_019116585.1. Taxonomy (GTDB): domain Bacteria; phylum Bacillota; class Clostridia; order Oscillospirales; family Ruminococcaceae; genus Faecalibacterium; species Faecalibacterium gallistercoris. The sequence goes on from DXBJ01000005.1 coordinate 48,158, forward strand.
GTCAGGGTGCCAGCGCTTGCACTGGGCGCGGTAGGCCTTTTTGATCTCTTCCTCGCTGGCACCCCGCTGGATGCCCAGGACCTCATAGGGATCTCTCATTCAAACGTTTCCTCACAACTCTCTATGCTGGCGGGGGCGTGCCCCGGATCACTCACAAATCGAAACTATTCTAGCCTATCGGAGCGCGAAAAGCAAGCCCCCGGCCCCCGGTTCAGGGGGTCTGGGGTTGTTTTTTTCGGTTTTTTACGTTGTATTTGAGCCATATGCCGGAATAGAGGATGTTTTCCAGCAGATCGACGTCCTCCACGCAGGGCAGACGGCGGAAAGCCGCCGCCGCCCGGGCCAGCAGCAGCTCGAAGATCTCCCGCATCTGCTGCTCGTAGTCGGGGGCGGCGGCAAGGCTTTTCAGGGGGTTGTAGGCCCCCCGGCGCTTGTCCCGCTCCAGGTCGTCCCAGGCGTCCAGCAGGTAGATGTATTGGCCGATGGATGCCCCGATGGTCCGCAGCTCGCCGGACCACCGGTCCTGCCGGTAGTCGAACAGCTCGGCCATCAGCCCCCCAAAGCTGCCCGCCACCAGGTCCAGGTCCTCGCAGCCGGCGGCCTCGTATTCCGCCAGCTGGGCCAGCCCCTCGGTGATGGCCCGGCACGGACGGGGCCAGCGGGCCTCCACCGCCCGGCGGTGCTGGTCCAGCATTTTCATATAGCCGAGGCCCACCGGGCTGCGGTCGTCCTCCCATTTGTCCCTGGCGCTGTAGTAGTGCAGGGCCAGCCCGATGTCGGCGCAGTAGTCGGTGGGGCCGCTGTAGCGCCAGTCGATGGGGCGGATGGGGTGCACCGGGCACCGCCCATGCCCGGTGACGGCGGGGGTCTCGCCCTCGTACAGGCTGGACAGCAGCAGGTTGAGGAAGGTCAGGTCGTAGCTGAGGGTCAGCCGCCCGGCCATGCCGTGCAGCGCCGATGCCCGGCGGCACAGCCCGCAATAGGCGGTGCGGTACCGCCAGCGGGTCTCCGGGGTCATGGTCTGCTGGTCGGGTATGATATAGCCGAACATATCAGCTCTTTTTGATGAACTGGGTGCCGCACCGGGGGCAGGAGATCTCGATCCGGCCCCGGCCCTTGGGCACCCGCAGCATCTGGCGGCACTTGGGGCAGCGGTAGTAGCGGTAGGTGTTGCGGTCGGCCCAGCGCCGTTTGACCCCTTTCCACTTGCCGGCCAGCCGCTCCTGGAAGGAGCAGAACCTGTAGTTCTCCTCGGTGCGGCGGGAGATGTTGCGGCTGAAGGTGCGGAAATAGCAGTAGATCAGCGCGGCCAGCCCCAGCCAGGTGAACAGCCCCAGCCTGGTGAGCAGGCTGACCAGCAGCAGCGCCACCGCCAGGATGCTGAGGAACTGGTTCAAGGCGTCGGTGCCGTACCGCCCTGCCATGAACTGACGGAATTTTTCACGCATAAGTAAAATACCCCCTGTAAAGGCCCTCCCGCGTTGGCAGGCAGGAGGGCGGAGTGTGAATCGTATTGGTTACAGTATGCCAGATGGAAATGATAAAAGTTTGAACAGACTGCAAAGCAACCGTAAAAACCCGCGGAAAACCTAGTTTTCCCGCCGGCGGATGATGACGGAGGCCTCGGTGTCGAGGGCCCCCTCCATCCTGCAGTGCACCGTGGCGCGGCCGGCCACCCCCTCGGTGGCAAGGTACGCGCCGGCCATGCCCCCCCGCAGGGGGACGACGGAGGGCCCGATCAGGTGGGCGGGGCCCTCCACCGAGAGCTGGACCGCCTCGCTGCAATAGGGCAGCAGGCAGCCGTTCTGGTCGATGGCCCGCAGGGCGATGGCGGCGCAGTCCCAGGCGGGGCCGTCGGTGAGGATGGCGTTGCGGACGGTGCACTCCAGCCGGACCCGCTGCACCGGCTCCTGCACCACGGTGCGGACCACCCGCTCCCGCCAGACCGCTTCGAACCGGAAGGCGCCCGGCGGCCCTCCCAGCGTCCCGATGTAGGTGCGGTAAAGCCGGCCCAGGGTGGCCTCGTTCATCCGCAAAGCGCGCATCAGGCGGGACAGACGGGCCCGCAGCAGAGGCGAAGGGGCGGCGGGGTCCCGCCGCAGGGCGTTCAGGCAGGCGGCCAGCTGGACCGCTTCGCCGTGGGCGATGCCCTCGTATTTTTCCAGCAGGGGGCCCACAAAGTCGTCGATCTGGATGGGCGGGTGGGCCAGGGCGGCAAACCGGCCCTGGCGGTCCGGGGTGAACACGGCGATCAGGTCCCCGTCCCGGTACATCCGCACCGCGTCGGCGTTGGTGAAAGCCCAGCACCCCCCGGGGTACCCGGCGGGCATGTCCCCGAAGGCCGCCGCCGGCGATACCTCCAGCACGATGTCGGAGGGCACCCGGGGGGACTTCTGGCTGGCAAAGACGGCGGCCGCCAGCTTGGGGTTGCGGAACAGGTCCATCACGCCCTGGTAGCTGACCCGGTCCCCGCTGCCGTAGGCGGGGTGGACGTTGTAGTCGGTCATGCACCAGCCAAAGCTGCCGGCCACCCCCGGCTGGGCCGACGCATCGTTGAGGACGGCGGCGTAGCGCAGCGCCTGGCTCAGCCGGGCGGCCCCGCTGTCAAAGCTCTTGGCGGGGTACATCATCCCGCCGTACCCGCTGACGAGGTAGCCCCGCCGCATATCGGGGGTGACGCTGGCTTTGGGCAGGCAGCCCGCCCCCGCCCCGGCCCCCGCAAAGGAAAAGTCGTCGTAGGCGTACACGTCCTCCAGCAGCTGGCTTTTTTTGGTGCGCCGGGTGCCGGCGGTGGGCCGGGTGGGGTCCAGCCGGCGGGCGGCTTCGTTGGTCTTTTTGTAAAATGCGTCGTCGTCGGCGCTGCCCGCCACCCGCACCCCCCACAGGAACACGCTGGGGTGGTTGCGGCACTGGCAGACCATCTCCCGGCAGTTCTGCAGGGCCTGGGCCTTCCAGGCGGGGCCGCCGATGTGCCGCTGGCCCGGCATCTCCACAAAGGCCAGCAGGCCCAGCTCGTCGCAGGCGTCCAGAAAAGCGGGGCTGGGCGGGCAGCAGCACCGCACCGCGTTGCAGCCCAGGTCTTTTTTCAGCACCTGGGCGTCCATCCGCTGGAGGCTGTCGGGCATGGCGTAGCCCTGATAGGGCCAGCTCTGGGCCCGCACCAGGCCCCGCAGCTCGGTGCGGGCGCCGTTCAGGTACAGCCCGCCGGCCACGAACTGGATGGTGCGGAACCCGAAGCGGATCACCTTCTGGTCCAGCACGCGGTCGGGCAGGCCGCTGGTGCCGGGGCGGATCAGCCGCACGGTCAGGGTGTACAGGGTGGGGTGCTCGCAGCTCCAGGGCTGGACCCCGTTCAGGGTGCCGCTGATGGGCAGGGCCAGCTCGCCCATATAGGCGGCCCGCCGCCCCGAGGGGGCGCGGATCTCGGCCTCCAGCGCGCAGCCCACCGTCTCGCCCTCGGCGGCGGAATAGATGCGGAACGCCCCGTCCATCCCCGCCTGGATGAACACATCCCGCAGCCAGGCGTTTTCTTTCACGTCCAGGCAGACCCCGCGGTACAGCCCGCCGTAGGTCAGGGCCTCGGTCTGGCCGCCAAAGGGCGGGATGTCCAGGGTCTCGCGGCTGTCGCAGCGGACGGCCAGGACGTTTTCTTCCCCCAGGCGGACCGCCCCGGTCAGGTTGACGGTAAAGGCGGTGTACCCGCAGGCGTGGTGGCCCACCCGCTGGCCGTTGCAGTAGACAGTGGCCTCATGGGCCGCCGCCCCAAAGGTCAGCAGCAGGGTGCGGCCCTCCCAGCTTTTGGGCGCAGTGAACACCCGCCGGTAGCCGCTGACCAGCTGATAGTCGTTTTCGTTGCAGTAGTTAAAGGGCAGCGTTTTGACGGTGTGGGGCAGGCGGACCGGCTCCAGGGGCAGGCCGCAGGCGGGCTCCAGCAGGGCCGGGGTGAACTGCGGGGTGAAAGACCAGCCGTCGTTCCAGTCAAAATGTTCGGTGCGTTCCATCTGGCGTTTGCTCCTCCCTGTCCGGGCAGGACCGGATTTTACATAATAAATCAGTCTTATAGTAGCACAAAGATATGAACGAATAAAGAATCCGCGCCGCCCTTCTGAAAAATTTTTGGCGAAAACGGGGACAACCGCGCCGCCCCAGGCCCCAAGGCTTGACAACCGCGCCCCGCTCTGCAATAATGAAGGGAACAAGGCGCCCGCCGCGGCGCAGAGCAGCAGCTGGCTGAACCATAAAAGGCAGTGATGGATGAAAGGAGCGGATACAGATGCGCGTGATCGCAGGAGAGGCCCGGGGCCGCCGGTTGGAGGCGCTGCCCGGCACAGATGTGACCCGCCCGACTCTGGACCAGGTCAAGGAGGCGATGTTCAGCATCGTACAGTTCGACCTGCCGGGGGCCCGGGTGCTGGATCTTTTTGCCGGCAGCGGCCAGCTGGGCATCGAGGCGCTGTCCCGCGGGGCGGCGCGGTGCGTTTTTCTGGACCAGAACCGGGAGGCGGCCGCCGTGGTGATGCGCAACTGCAAGGCCTGCGGCCTGTTTGACCGCAGCCGGGTCAGCGTGGGGGATGCCGCGCGCTGGCTGTCGGCCTGCCATGAGATGTTCGATCTGGTGCTGCTGGACCCGCCTTTCCGCCAGGGGATGCTGGAGGAGATCCTGCCCGCGGTGGAAAAGGTGGTGGCGCCCGGCGGCATCGTCCTGTGCGAGAGCGAGGCAAAGCTGGTCCTGCCCGCCGAGGTGGGCAGCCTGGTGCTGCGCAAGCAGTACCGCTACGGCCGCGTGCTGCTGTGGCGGTATACAAAGCCCCGCCCCGCCGAAGCGGAAGGGGGAGACACCGTATGAACGTCAACGAACTGTTGGACACCATTGAAGATACTCTGGCCGAAAGCGCCAATATGCCCCTGTCGGGGGGCAAGCGGATCGTGGACGTGGACCAGATCCAGGAATACCTGGACGAGATCCGCGCCAACCTCCCCGGCGAGCTGCGCCAGGCCCAGGCCATCGTCAACGACCGGGGCCAGATCGTGGATTCGGCCAACGCCCAGGCCAAGGCCATCATCCGCCAGGCGGAGGAGCGGGCCCGGGTGCTGGTGAGCGAGTCCGAGATCGTCAAAAGCGCCCAGCAGCGGGCCGCCGAGATCATGGCCCAGGCCCAGGCCGAAAGCCGCACCCTGCGCCAGACCACCGCGGACTACTGCGACAATATGCTCAAGACCACCGAGGAGACCATGATCGCCAACGCCTCCCAGGTCAAAAATGTCCGCGCCAGCCTGCGCCAGCAGCCTAAAAAACAGCAGCCGTGAACGGCGATGTCCGTCCGGCCCAGAGCCCCTGCCATGCCGGCAGGGGCTTTTTGCTTTTGGACAGGCTGCGGAAATTTGGCGGAAAAAGTCGGGCGAAAACTATTGCATTCACCGGGCTGATTTGTTACAATAACTTTATCAGTGGAGTAAAGTAGGGAAAAGTGGGGAGCGATCCCCACCCCATCCCACACAAGGGGGCGGTCAGGGTGTTCTTTGGACGGTACGACTGCGCCATCGACGCCAAGGGCCGGCTGAACTTTCCGGCCAGGTTCCGGGAAGGGATGGGCGAGAGCTTTGTGGTGATGGAGTGGCTGGACCAGTGCCTGTTCGCGCTGCCCATGGCCGAGGTGGAGCGCATCTCGGAGCGGCTGGGCGCGGACGAGCTGATGGACAGCTGGGAGATCACCGGCGACCTGTTCAGCACCGCCTGCGAGGTGACCCCGGACAAGCAGGGGCGCATCCTGCTGCCCGCCAGCCTGCGGGCCTACGCGGGCCTGGGCAAGACGGTGGCCGTCATCGGCAACCGCAACCATGCCGAGATCTGGGACGCCGCCCGCTGGGACGCCCGCCGCGCGGCCGTCACCAACGAGCAGCGGGCCGCCCGCCTGCGCGAGCTCCACATCTGAAACGATTCCGATCTTGCCGGGAAAGGAGGCGAGCCCCATGAACGACGAACAGACCCAGCAGGCATTCGACCCTGCCTCCTTCGAGCATGTCCCGGTGCTGCTGGACGAATGTCTGGCGGGGCTGGCCATCCGGCCCGACGGGATCTACCTGGACGGCACGGCAGGGGGCGCGGGCCATTCCCGGGCCATTGCCGGCCGGCTGGACCCCGCGGCAGGCGGCCGCCTGATCGCCCTGGACCAGGACCCCGACGCGGTGCTCACCGCCCGCCAGCGGCTGGCAGGGCTGCCGGCCACCGTGGTGCAGACCAACTTCCGCTATGCGGCCGACGCTCTGGCCTCGGTCGGGGTGGAGGCCATCGACGGGGCGCTGCTGGACCTGGGGGTCTCCAGCCACCAGCTGGACGACGCGGAGCGGGGCTTTTCTTACCGGGCCGACGCGCCGCTGGATATGCGGATGAGCCAGGAGGGCACCACCGCCGCCGACCTGGTCAACACCCTGGACCGGGAGGAGCTGGCCCGCATCCTGCGGGACTACGGCGAAGAGCCCTATGCCTGGCAGATCGCCGGCAAGATCGTGGAGGCGCGGGCCCAGGCCCCCATCGAGACCACCCTGCAGCTGGCGGGGCTGGTGGCTTCGGCCATGCCCCCGGCGGTCCGGCGCAAGGACAAAAACCCCGCCCGGCGCAGTTTCCAGGCCCTGCGCATCGCGGTCAACCACGAGCTGGACGCTCTGGACGAGGGCTTGGACGCCATTTTCGGCGCGCTGAAACCGGGCGGACGGTTCTGCGTCATCACCTTCCACTCTCTGGAGGACCGGCTGGTGAAAAACAAGTTCCGCCGCTGGGCCACCGCCTGCACCTGCCCGCCCGAGTTCCCCGTCTGCGTCTGCGGCGGCAGGGCAAAGGCAACGCTGATCACCCGCAAGCCCATCGAGGCAAACCCCGACGAACTGGCCGGCAACCGGCGCAGCCGCTCGGCCCGGCTGCGGGTCCTTGAAAAACGATAATCCACGCCCCCGCACACAGGGCGCGTAAACAAGAGGAGAGACAGATCATGGGTCAGCCTGCATACGATTACAACTACAACGGCATCACTTTAGGACAGGCAGTCCGCCGCCCGGCCCCCCAGCCCGAGCGGCGGCCCGACCTCCGGGTGGAGCAGGGCGGCAAAGCCGCCATCTCGCCCCTGCGCGCCATGATGCAGCACGGCGTGCAGATCCTTGCGCTGGGGCTTCTGGCCGGGCTGTCGGTGGCGCTGCTGTTCAGCGAGGCCCGCATCGTCGAGCTGAGCGGGGACATCCGCCAGGCGAAGGCGGCCCTGATCTCGGCCCAGAGCCAGAACGATTATTACACCACCACCCTCAACGTCCAGTCCAGCATTTCCAATGTGGAGAGCGTGGCCGGCCGCCTGGGCCTGATGAAGATCGACGACAGCCAGATCACCTACATCCGCCTGGACGACCAGAGCGTCCTGACCCGCCGCGAGTCGGCGGTGGAAAAATGGACCGATACCCTTCAGGCCGGCGTGACGTCCCTGCTGCGGACCATGGACCCGCCGGCGGACGCCGAATAAAACGATCATACCCGGGGAAGCGTGCGTCTGCGCACGCTTTTTCGGTTTCTGACGCTCCGGCAGGGGCGCCAGGCAGGAGAAGCGAATGAAAGAAGCGATCAACCGGCGCCGGCGGGGGACCATGCTCCGCCGTGACCCCGACTCGGCCCCCATCCCCCGCAAGACCAGGAAATGGGGCCTGGCCGTATCCATCGGCCTGGTGCTGCTGGGCACCGCCATCGTGGTCAACAGCCTTTACGATATCCAGATCCGCAACGGCGAGATGTACAGCCGCTACGCCAGCGACCAGCAGCTGCTGGACACCACCATCCAGGCCACCCGGGGCGAGATCTACGACGCCACCGGCAAGGTGCTGGCCTCCACCAGCGTGGTGTGGGACATCTGGTGCGACCCCAGCTATTCCACCGCACTCTACGACAGCCAGACCATCACCTCCACCGACCCTGCCACCGGCGGGGAAGTGGAGTCCACCGTCCGCACCCTGGACGCCGCGGCCTGCGGCGAGATCAGCCGGGAGCTGACCCTCCGCCTTCTGTCGGGGGACGGCGTCAGCCTGGACAAGGTGGACACCACCTCCCAGGCGTATGCCCAGCAGTACGAGGCCATCTATGCGGCCCTGAGCAAGATCGACTCCTCGTACCAGGTGCTGGCCGAAAAGGTCAACAACGCCGTCAAGGAGTCCATCGAGCAGTACGTCTCCGACCGCAACGCCATCAAGGGCAGCGGCCGGCTGTCCCTGTCCTCGTCCCGCACCTACCAGCGCAATTATCCCTACGGGGCGTTTGCGGCGTCGGTGCTGGGCTTTACCAATGCGGACGGGGAAGGCTTTTACGGGCTGGAAAAATCCTACGACGATATCCTGTCGGGAACGGACGGCCGGACCGTCACCATCCGCAACGCCCGGGGCAACGCCATCGCGGACGGCGGCGCCGTCACCTACGACGCCAAGGACGGCGACAGCCTGGTGCTGACGCTGGACACCACCATCCAGGAAGTGGTGGAAAAATACCTGAACGAGGCCATCGCCGCCAACACCGTCGAGAACCGGGGCTGCGCCGTCGTGATGGACGTCAACACCGGGGGCATCCTGGCCATGGCTTCCAAGCCGGATTTCGACCCCAACAACCCCAACGACTACACCCCCATCCAGGCGTATCTGGAAGAGCTGGTCCGGGCCGAGCCCGAGCTGTACGGCATCTATCTGAAAAACGAGGACGGCACCTTTGTCACCGACGAAAACGGCGACCGGATCCTGGACCCCGACGCCGATTACTCGGGCTATTTCCGGGACATCATGTGGAAAAACAAGACCATCACCGAGCTGTACTATCCCGGCAGCGTCTTTAAGGTCATCACCGCGGCCATGGGGGTGGACTCGGGCAACGCCACCTACAACACCACCTTCAACTGCAGCGGTGCCTATGCCGTGGCCAAGGAGACCTACCACTGCGCCGGGCGCCACAGCCACGGCACCCAGAACCTGGCCGACGCCCTGCTGAACAGCTGCAACATCTACTTCATCCAGCTGGGCCAGCGGATCGGGGTCCAGACCTTTTACGACTACTTCAAGGCCTTTGGCTTTACCGAGCGCACCGGCGTGGACCTGCCCAACGAGACCAGCTACATGCAGTACTACACCGACCAGAACATGGGCGAGGTGGAGCTGGCCTCCTCCGCTTTTGGCCAGTCCATGGCGGTGACCCCCCTGCAGGTGTGCACGGCGGTGGCGGCGTCGGTCAACGGCGGCTATCTGGTCACCCCCCATGTGGTGGACCAGATCGTGGACGCCAACGGCAACGTGGTGGAGCAGATCGGGCCGGGCGTCCGCCGCCAGGTCATCAGCGGCAGCGCCAGCGAGACCATCCGCCAGATCATGGAGCACGAGGTGGGCGACGGCACCACCCGCAGCGGCGGCTACCGCGCCTATGTGGCGGGCTACCGCATCGGCGGCAAGTCGGGCACTTCCGAGCTGCTGAACATGGACCGGCGCGCCGACGGCGACTACAAAAAGGCGGCCTCCTTCGTGGCGGTGCTGCCCGCCGACGACCCCCAGATCCTGGTCTATGTCATGCTGGACGACCCCAACAACGTCAACAGCGACTACTCCTCGGTGCTGGCGGCTCCGGTGGTGGGCAACATCATCAGCGAGATCGCGCCCTACCTGGGGGTGGCCACCGACGGCATCGACCGCAGCGGCCAGACCGTCAAGGTGCCCAACCTGATCGGCACCGAGTGGAGCAACGCCCAGGTCAACCTCAATATCCGGGGCCTGGCCCATCACCTGGTGGAAAGCGAAGGCGGCAACACCGCCGCCCCCGTCACCTGGCAGTACCCCACGGCGGGCGCCGAGGTGCCCAGCGGGACCACCATCTACCTGTACACCGACACCTACACCGGCCAGACCGCCCAGGTGCCCGACCTGACCGGCAAGAGCGCCGACTTTGCCCGCCAGATGCTGCAGGCGGCCGGCTTCAACTGCATCGTCGAGGGCAGCGCCTCCGGCCTGGTGCAGGCCCAGAGCGAGGCCCCCGGCTCCACCGCCCAGCTGGGCACCATCGTGACCATCACCTGCGGGTGAGGGCGCAGGCGCCGCGGCAAACGTGAAGGATGCGCGAAAACCGCACAGCTCTACTTGCCACGGGTGCACCGTACAATTTATAATAGGAATATCTGGCAATATACAGAAAGGGGATAGGAACGAATGGAAAAGATCGCAGCAAAAACCCTTCTGGCAGGGCTGACGCCTGCCGGAACCATCGACGGGGACCAGATGGTCTCCCTGGTGACCACCGACAGCCGGGAGGTGAAGCCCGGGTGCATTTTTGTGGCGTTCCCCGGCGAGCGCTTCGACGGGCATGATTTTGCCGCCCGGGCGCTGGAGGCCGGGGCGGCCTGGGTGGTGCTGAACCACCCGGTGGAGGGCGTGCCCCAGGAAAAGACCATCCTCTGCCCCGACAGCTACCAGGCCATGATGCAGATGGGCGCGAACTACCGGGCCCAGTTTGCCCCCAAGGTGGTGGGGGTGACCGGCAGCGTGGGCAAGACCACCACCAAGGAGTTCTGCGCCACGGCCCTCAGCGCCCTGGGCAGCACCATCAAGACCGAGGGCAACCAGAACAACGAGCTGGGCCTGCCCCGCACCCTGTTCCAGATCGACGCCGGCACCCGGTACGCCGTGGTCGAGATGGGGATGAACCATGCCGGCGAGATCAGCCGGCTGTCCCGCTGCGCCCGGCCCGACGTGGGCGTCATCACCTGCATCGGCCTGTCCCATATCGGCAACCTGGGCAGCCAGGAGAACATCTGCAAGGCCAAGCTGGAGATCTGCGACGGGATGCCCGAGGGCGCGCCCCTGGTGCTGAACTACGACGACCCCTTCCTGCGCAAGGCGGAGCTGCCCGCCCATGTCCGGCCCGTCTGGTACAGCATGACCAGCCAGGAGGCCGACGTTTGCGCCTCCGCCATCCGGCAGGAGAACGACGGCATGAGCTTTTTGCTGGACGACGACGAAAACGGCTGCTTCATGGTCCACATCCCGGCGCTGGGCCGCCACAATGTGGCCAACGCCCTGGCGGCCTACTGCGCCGCCAGCCAGCTGGGCCTGACCCCCAAGGAGGCCATCCAGCAGATGAAGCAGTTCCGCCAGACCGGGATGCGCCAGCATATGCTGGACTGCCACGGGGTGCGGATCATCGAGGACTGCTACAACGCCAACCCCACCAGCATGCGGGCGGCCCTGGCCATGTTCAAGGATTATCCCTGCAAGCGCCGGTTCGCCGTGCTGGCCGATATGCTGGAGCTGGGGGACGAGGCCCGCACCGAGCACGAGGAGCTGGGCCGCCTGGTGGCCCAAAGCGCCGTGGACGTCCTGATCACCTACGGCGAGCTGGCCCACCGCACCGCCACCGTGGCCGCCGCCAAGGGGGTGCGCACCATCCACGCCCACAATTACGACGAGATCGCGGGCTTCCTGGCCAAGGCCACCGCCCCGGGGGACGCCGTCCTGTTCAAGGGCAGCCGGGCCATGGCGCTGGAAAACGCCGTCGAGCGGCTGCAGGCCCTGAAGGACGCCCAGGCCCTTGCCGGCGAAAGCGGCGAACAATCCTGACATTCGGAGAGTACACACATGATACGTTTTGCCTTGATCGTGGCGTCGGTGCTGGGGTTTGCCCTGACCGCCGCGGTCGGGAATCTGCTGACGCCCCTGCTGCGGGCCCTGGTCCCGCCGGAAAAGGAAAACGCCCCTGACCCCAAACCCGGGCAGGACCCCCCCGAGCCCTCTGCGCCCCGGGGCCTGCCCACCATGGGCGGCCTGTGTTTCATCATCGGGACCCTGGCCGCCGTGGGGGTGGGCTGGGCGGTGGTCTGCATGGTCCAGCCCGAGCTGCTGGGCGGCGGCCTGACCGGCCGGCTGATGCTGGGGCTGGGGGGCGGCTTCCTGCTGGGGGCGGCGGGCCTGGCCGACGATCTGGCCCGGCTGCGGCCCCGGCAGGTGCTGGGCCTGCGCACCGGGCCCCGCCTGGCACTGGAAGCCCTGGCTGCCGCCGGCACGGTGGCGGCCCTGTGGCTGGGGGGCTGCATGCCCACCGGCCTGACCCTGCCCCTGGCGGGCTACTGCGAGCTGGGCGGGGCGGCGGCCCCTCTGTGGGCGCTGCTGCTGCTGGCCCTGGCCGAATCGGCCCGGCTGGCCGGCTCGGCCGACGGGGCGGCGGCCGGCGCGTCCTTTGTGGCCATGCTGGGCCTGATGGGGGCCGAGACGATCCTGGGCTTTTTCCCGCTGGCCGTGCTGCCGGCGGCTCTGGCCGGGGCGCTGATGGCCTTTCTGCTGTGGAACTTTTACCCCGCGCGGCTGCTGCCCGGGGCGGTGGGCTGCCTGTTCCTGGCCGGGGCGGTGGGGGCCATCCCCCTGTCCATCGGCCGGGGGGATCTGGCTTTGCTGCTGGGGCTGCCCTTTTGGGCCGAGGGCCTGGCCGCCCTGCTGCAGGGCATCTGGCGCCGCGCAAAGGGCCGCCCCCTGTTCAAGGCCGGCAGCCTGGACGCCTGGCTGCGCCGGAAGGGCGGGCCGGTGTCGGTGTTTTATGTTTTTTGCGCGCTGGCGCTGGCGGGCGCTCTGGCCGCCCTGCGCACCGCGCAGCTGTAAGGCCCCCGCATGGGGCAGTCGAAGATGCCCGGGCAAGGCGGCCCGGGCGGAAAGGTAGGTGTTAGGATGGCAGTGGCAAGACGCCGCACGGACCCCAACGGCCCGGTGGTGGTCCTCCAGCGGGACCCCGGGCCCTGGACCCCGCTGACCATCGGCTGGCTGGCAACGCTGGGGCTGATCGTCGTGTTCGGGCTGGTGATGCTGTTCAGCGCCAGCTATACCACGGGCTATCTCCGGATGGGGGACAGCTATCACTACATCAAGTCCCAGGCCCTCTACGCCCTGATCGGGGTAGGGGTGATGTTCCTGTTTTCGTATTTTGACCTGCGGTTCATCCGCAAGTTCGTGTGGGCAGGCTACCTGATCAGCCTGGTGCTGCTGGTGGCGGTCCTGTTCTGCGAGCCCCTCAACGGCTGCCGCCGCTGGCTGAACATCAAGGGCCTGCCCACCCTGCAGGTGTCGGAGCTGGTCAAGTTTGAGATGATCCTGCTGACGGCCCATCTGGCCAGCCGCACCCCCCACCCGGTCGCGCCCCAGGAGGGGCCCGGCGCACGCCGCAGGGTGGGCAGCGTGGGGGGCTGGCTGTACCAGAAGATCGTCCGGGAGCTGGCCGTGCCCCTGCTGCCCCTGGTGCCGGTGGTGCTGCTGCTGGCCCTGGAGCCCCATATGTCGGGCATCGTGCTGATGTGCGCCATCGTGGGCAGCATCCTGCTGCTGAACGGCAGCGGCGGCATCATCACCTACGGCGGGGCCCTGGGGGCGGGCTTCCTGCTCGAGACGGTGCTGTCCCACATCGACTCGATCCCCTACCTGCAGGAGCGTCTGGACGGCTGGACCAGCGACCTGGACAAGATGACCGACCAGACCCTGCAGAGCCTGTACGCCATCGGCTCGGGCGGGCTGACCGGCCTGGGCCTGGGCAACAGCGTCGAAAAACAGCTCTGGCTGCCCGAGTGCACCAACGATTTTATCTTCAGCGTGGTGTGCGAGGAGCTGGGGTTTGTGGGGGCGGTGGTGGTCATCCTGCTGTTCGTCCTGCTGCTGGTGCAGGGGTTCCTGATCGCCTTCCAGGCGGCCGACCGGTTCAGCACCCTGGTGGGGGTGGGCATCATGGCCCAGGTGGGCTGGCAGGTGTTCTGCAATGTGGCGGTGGTCACCAACACCCTGCCCAACACCGGCATCAGCCTGCCCTTCTTCTCCTCAGGCGGCACCAGCCTGCTGCTTTTGATGGCGGAGATGGGGGTCATGATCCACATCGGCCGCAACGGCGCCCGGGCCGCACAGGCCCGCCGCGCCGCCCACGAGGCCCGGCAGGAGCAGGCCCAGCGGGCTGCAGCCCGCCCGCCCATCACCCTGGACAGCGTCCGGCGGCAGGCTTCCGGCCACCGCGCGGGGATCTGAGCGGCTCAAATGCAACACAGGCGGTAAACTGCCTGAATGAATATCCCGTCCGTAAACCAAACGGGCGGGATCGTTGGCGCAGTCCGGCACACCCGGACAGGAGGAATCAACCATGCGCGTATTGATCGCTGCCGGCGGTACGGCCGGCCATATCAACCCGGCCCTTGCCATTGCGGGGGCGCTGCGGGCGGCCGACCCCGCCGCCGAGATCCATTTTGCCGGCCGCAAAGAGGGGATGGAATACCGTCTGGTGACCCGGGCGGGCTATCCCTTCCATCACATCGAGGTGACGGGCTTCCAGCGGCGGCCCTCGCTGGAAAACCTGCGCCGCAATGCCGTCACCGTGTGGAACCTGGCCCGCTCGGGGCCCCGGTGCCGCGCCATCCTGCGGGAGGTGGAGCCCGATCTGGTCATCGGGTGCGGGGGCTACGTCTCCGGGCCGGTGGTCCGGGCGGCGGCCAAACACGGCATCAAGACCGCCATCCATGAGCAGAACGCCTTCCCCGGCGTGACCAACAAGCTGCTTGCCCCGGAGGTGGATCTGGTTTTCGCCGCGGTGCAGGCCGGGGCCGACCGGCTGGGCGCCCCCGGCAAGACCGTGGTGGTGGGCAACCCCGTCCGGCCCGAGGTCTTTGCCTGGGCCCGCCGCCGGGAGGAAGCCCGGGCCAACCTCCACGCCGGGGACCGGACGGTGATCCTCTCCTTCGGGGGCAGCCTGGGGGCCCGCCGCATCAACGAGGTGGTGGCCAGCCTGTGCGCCTGGGAGCAGAAGGAAAAGCGGAACATCCTGCACCTGCACGCCACCGGCCAGTACGGGGTGCAGCTGTTCCAGGACCTGGAAAAGGAAAAGGGCTTTGCCCGGGGAGAGGATCTGGTGGTGCGGGAGTACATCGACAATATGCCCGAGCTGCTGGCCGCGGCCGACCTGGTCATCAGCCGGGCGGGCGCCCTGACCCTGGCCGAGCTGGAGGCCGCCGGCCGCGCGGCCATCCTGATCCCCAGCCCCAACGTGGCCGAAAACCATCAGTACTACAACGCCCTGGAGCTGGCCAAGGTGGACGCCGCCGTGGTCATTGAGGAAAAGGACCTCACCGGCGAAAAGCTGGTGGCGGAGGTCCGCACCCTGCTGGACGGGGAGGGCAGGCTGGCCCAAATGGGCCGGAACGCCCGCACCCTGTCGGTGGACGACAGCCTGGACCGGATCGTGGCCCGGCTGCAGACCCTGGTGCACACCCCGTAAAAGCGTCCGCCCCGGGGCAGGGAAAAGGGGACCGGCCCTGAAGCGCGGCCGGAAACATCCCCCAGGAAAGGAGGCGGCGCGGTATGCCCGCTAAAAAGCGAAAGCGGCCCCGGCCTGCCGCCCGCCCGGCCCAGGGCGGCCGTCCCGGATCGGCCCGCCCCGTCCGCCCCCCGCAGGAGGCAGGCGGCGGACACCGGCCTGAGCTGTACGATTACCAGAACCCCAACCCGTCCCCCGCCTACCGCGGCGGCGGGATGTACCGGGACAACACGGTGGAGTTCCCCACCGGGCGCACCCGGCCCCCGGCCCGGGCAGGGGGGCAGGCGCGTCCGGCCCGCCCCGCCGCCCGTCCGGCTCGCCCTGCCGCCCGCCCGGTGCAAAGCGCCCGGCCCGCCCAGCGCCGCCCGGCCCAGCCGGTGCAGCGCCGGGAGGCGCGCCGCCGCCGCAGGGTCACCCGCCGGATGCTGCGCCGCCGCCGGATGCTGCGCCGCCTGACCGCGGTGGCTCTGGTTCTGTGCGTGGCCGCCGCCGGCATCTACCTGACCATGACCATGCTGTTCAAGATCAACGCCATCCGGGTGGAGGGCACGGGGGACGCGAGCCCCTACACCAGCCAGGAAATTTTGGACGCTCTGGGGGTGGAGCTGGAGGAGAACATCTTCAGCTTTGACCCGGAGGCCAAGGCGGCGCAGCTGGAAAAGAGCTTCCCGCTTTTGGAACACATCGCGGTGGAGCGGGTGTATCCCAGCACGGTGGTGGTCCATGTGACCCCCGCCACCCCCGCCTACGCCATGCCCGCCCCCGGCGGCTGGATCAGCCTGTCGAAGGATCTGAAGATCCTTTCCTCCGGGACCCAGCAGCCGGCGGACCTGCCCGTCCTCTACGGCGGGGACCCGGTCAGCGTCACCCCCGGGGACCAGCTGGCCTATGCCGCCCAGGAGCCGGCGGCCAGCGGGTCCGAGGCATCCTCCTCCGGCCAGGAGGAGACGGCGCCCGCCGCCGACAACCGGGTCCAGGCGCTGCAGACGCTGCTGGCGGCCCTGGAAGAGCGGGAGCTGCTGGCGGACGTGACACGGGTGGAATTTGCCGACGTGGAACAGCTGGCCTTTTTGTATCAGGACCGGATCAGCGTGCTGCTGGGCACCGGCAACGAACTGGATTATAAACTGGACTACGCCGAATATATGCTGCTGAACAGGGAGGGCAAGGGCTGCGCCCCCACCGACACCGGCCACCTGGACTGCAGCCACCTGCGCACCGACGGCAGCCTGCAGGCCATCTTTGCCCAGGGCAGCCCGGTCCTGCCCTCGGGCTACACCGTCCCGGAGGCGGCGCCGGCCGGCTCCGGGACCGGCGCGGAACCGGCCCCGGAAACCGGTGCAGACGGAGCGGACGGCGCTCAAAGCGGCGCCGCCGACACCGGCGCGGACACCGAAGGGGAGGCCGCCGCCGGGACCACACAGCCCTCACAGGCTTTACAGGAGGAAGGATTATGAAGCTATCCGCGTTGACCCAAGGGGTGGAGTGCACCCTGGTGCAGGGCAGCATGGACACCGAGATCACCGATATTGTGTACGACAGCCGCAAGGCCGCCCCGGGGGTGCTGTTCGTCTGCATCGTGGGCACCCAGCGGGACAGCCATGCGTTTGCCGCCGACTGCGCCGCCCGGGGGGCGGCCGCGCTGGTCATCCAGCACGACATCTGCCTGGAAGGGCTGGAAGGGGTCACGGTCCTGAAGGTGGCCAGCAGCCGCCACGCCATGGCCCTGATGAGCGCCAACCTGTTCGGCAACCCGGCCCGCCGGATGACCATGATCGGGGTCACCGGCACCAAGGGCAAGACCACCACCGCCCACATGATCCGCAGCGTGCTGGAGGCCGCCGGCCGCCATGTGGGCATGATCGGCACCAACGGCGTGTACTATATGGGCCGCCACGAAGATACCGCCAACACCACCCCCGAGAGCTACGAGCTGCAGAAGATCTTCCGCACCTTTGTGGACGCCGGGTGCGACACGGTGGTGATGGAGGTGTCCAGCCAGGGGCTGATGATGGACCGGGTGGGGGGCATCCACTACGACGTGGGGGTGTTCACCAACCTGTCCCCCGACCACATCGGCCCCGGCGAGCACGCCACTTTTGAGGAATACCGCAGCTGGAAGGGCAAGCTGTTCCAGCGGTGCGATCTGGGCGTGGTGAACGGGGACGACCCCAACACCGCCGCCCTGCTGGAAGGCCACACCTGCCGCCTGGTGACCTACGGGATGCAGCCCGGGGCCGACTACCGGGCAGGGGACTGCCAGCTGCTGCGCACCCACGATTTTCTGGGGGTGTCCTTCCACGTCAGCGGCCCGGACGGGCAGGAGATGGACGTCAAGGTGAACATGCCCGGGCAGTTCAGCGTCTACAACGCCCTGGCGGCTCTGGCGGTGGGCCGGCAGCTGGGCCTGCCCGACCGCGCCATCCACGACGGCCTGGCCCGCTGCGTGGTCAAAGGCCGGGTGGAGCTGGTGCCCATCAGCAAAAAGTTTACCATCCTGCTGGACTACGCCCACAACGAGGTGTCCACCGAAAGCCTGCTGGCCACCCTGCGGGCCTACCATCCCCACCGGCTGGTGGTGGTGTTTGGCTGCGGGGGCAACCGCTCGCGGCTGCGCCGGTACGGCATGGGGGAGATCTGCGCCAAAATGGCGGATTTTTCCATCCTGACCGAGGACAACAACCGCTTTGAAAAGGTGGAGGACATCCTGGCCGACATCCGCCAGGGGATGCAGAAAGGCAACCCCGACGCCCCGTTTGTGGAGATCCCCGACCGGCTGGACGCGTTGCACTACGCGGTGGACCATGCCCAGCCCGGCGACCTGATCGCCGTCATCGGCAAGGGCCACGAGGCCTACCGGGACCGCATGGGGGTCAAGACCCCCTTCCTGGAGCGGGAGCTGCTGGAAGAATACGCCAAAGAGATCAACCTGGAATAAAGACCAAAAACAGCCCCCGCCCTTCCACTTGGGAAAGGAGGGGGCTGTTGACGTTGGGGGGAGGGATGCTTTACAGGATGCGCACCCGGATGACCGCCGGGATGCCGGCCAGCTTGCCCTTCAGGGTGCCGTCGGTGGTGCCGGTGACATCCAGCATGGTGTAGGCCATGTCTTTTTTGGACTTGTTGACCATGTTCTCGATGTTCAGGCCGGCGGCGGTGGTCAGGGCGGTGATCTGGCTGATGACGCCCGGCTCGTTGCGGTGGATGACGCAGATGCGGCGGCCGCCGGCGCGGGGCTGCTGCACGTCGGGCATGTTCACCGAGTGGGTGATGTTGCCGTTGCGCAGGTAGTCGCTCAGCTCCTGGGCGGCCATGATGGCGCAGTTGTCCTCGGCCTCGGGGGTGGAGGCGCCCAGATGGGGGGTGCAGATGACGCCGGGCCGGCCCAGCAGCTCTTCGGCGGCAAAGTCGGTCATGTAGGCGGAGACCTTGCCGCTTTCCAGCGCGTCCAGGATGGCCGCGTTGTTCACCAGCTCGCCCCGGGCGTAGTTCAGCACCTTGACGCCGTCCTTGCACAGGGCCAGGGTCTGGGCGTTGATGGTATCCCGGGTGGTGGGCAGGTAGGGCACATGGATGGTCAGGTAGTCGCACAGGGGCAGCATATCGTTCAGGTTGACGCAGTGGTGGACCCGGCGGCTCAGGTTCCAGGCGGCGTCGATGGAGATGTAGGGGTCGTAGCCGTACACCTCCATGCCCAGGGCCAGGGCGCAGTTGGCCACACGGGAGCCGATGGCCCCCAGGCCGATGACGCCCAGGGTCTTGCCGGCGATCTCGTTGCCCACAAACTGCTTTTTTCCCTTTTCCACGTCCTTTTTCAGGCCGGGGTCCCCGGCCAGGCCCTGCACCCAGGCCGACGCGGCCGGCACGTTGCGGCTGCCGGCGATCAGCATGCCCACCACCAGCTCGGCCACGGCGTTGGCGTTGGCGCCGGGGGTGTTAAAGACCACGATGCCCTGCTCGCTGCACCGCTCCAGGGGGATGTTGTTGACCCCCGCGCCGGCCCGGGCGATGGCCAGCAGGTTGTCCTGAAAATCGGCGTTCAGCAGATCGGCGCTGCGCACCAGGATGCCGTCGGGGGCGTCGGTCTCCACCGCTACCTCAAACAGGTTTTTGGGCAGCTTGGCCAGCCCCACCGGGCTGATGGCGTTGAGTGTCTGGATGGTAAACATAGGTCGGTCCTCCCTCAGGCGTTGGCTTTGCGGAACGCTTCCATAAACTGCACCAGCTTGTCGATGCCGGCAGGGGGCATGGCGTTGTAGATGGACGCCCGCATCCCGCCCACCAGCCGGTGGCCCTTCAGGTTGACAAAGCCGGCGGCTGCGGCCTCGGCGCAGAACTTTTTGTCGGTGTCGGGGTCGGGGCTGGTGAAGGTGACGTTCATGGTGCTGCGGTAGCGGTGCTCGACGGGGTTCTTATAGAAGTTCTGGCTGTCCAGATAGTCGTACAGCACCTTGGCCTTGGCTTCGTTGATCTGCTGCATGGCCGCAAGGCCGCCCACCTCGTGCTCGAGATAGTCCAGCACCAGGCCGGTCATGTAGATGCACCAGCAGGGCGGGGTGTTGTACATACTGTCCTTTCCGATCAGGGTGGTGTAGTTCATCATGGTGGGCACGCTGCCGGCGGCGTGGCCCAGCAGGTCCTCCCGGATGATGGCAATGGCCATGCCGGCGGGGGCCACGTTTTTCTGCACCCCAAAGTAGATGCAGCCGTACTGGCTCACATCCACCGGGCGGGACAGGATCATCGAGCTCATGTCCGCCACCAGGGGCACCCCCTCCACCCGGGGCAGCTCCACATACTGGGTGCCGAAGATGGTGTTGTTCTGGCAGATGTGGATGTAGCTGGCGCCGGGGGTGTAGTCGATGGCGTTTACATCGGGGATATACGTGAAGTTTTTATCCTTGCTGGAGGCCACCACGTTCACCTGGCCGAACTTGGCGGCCTCTTTGGCGGCCAGGTTGGAAAAGTTGCCCGTGACGATGTAGTCGGCCTGGCCGGTGGTCATCAGGTTCAGGGGCACCATGGCGAACTGCTGGGTGGCCCCGCCCTGGAAAAAGCCGATCTTGTAGTTGTCGGGGATCTGCATCAGCCGGCGCAGGCTGGCCTCGGTGTTTTGGATGATCTCCTCAAACCACTTGCTGCGGTGGCTCATCTCCATCACGCTCTGGCCGCTGCCGTGGTAGTCCAGCATCTCGGCCTGGGCCGTCCGCAGCACCTGCTCGGGCAGCATGCTGGGCCCGGCGCTGAAATTGTATACTCTTGCCATGGTGGTTCTCCCTCTTTCTCCTCAAAACTTGCAATGGACCGCAGCCATTGCTCCGCGTTGCATGAATAGTATAAAGGGTTTGGCGGGGCAAAAACAAGAGCGCTTTTGCACAAAAAGAGAGCCCCGGCCCCGGCATGAGGTCGCGGAACGCACAAATGTGCGTGATATGCGAACAATAACGAATACAAATGTAGGAGAAAGCATAGAGCACCTCTCTTTTGGCCCTCAAAAAGCCCTTGCAAGCCGCCCGCAAGGGTGGTACAATGGATAAAACACATACAAATGTATGCAAAAGAAAAGGAGAGGCACCCCCATGTACGGCATCCCAAAGCGCTGCAAGCCCCTTTCGGCGGCGGAAGAACAGGTCCTGCTGGCGGTGTGGGACACCCCGCACCCCGTCACCCGGCGGGAGGTCAGCCGCCGGCTGGCCGGCCACGGCTGGACCGAAGGCACCGTCCTGACCTTTTTGACCCGCCTGGAGGCCAAAGGCTGGCTGTCCGCCGCCAAAGAGTCGAACCACAACGTCTACACCCCCACCGTCACCCGGCGGGCCTACGGGGTGGCCTGCATGCGCCAGCGGCTGGACACCCTGTTCGGCGGCGACCTGGCCGCCGCGGTGCAGGCCCTGGTCAGCGAGTGCGGGGCCACCCCCGGCCAGCTGGCCCGGGCGGCCGCCGTGATCGAGGCCAAACGGGCCGAGGCGGAGGAGTACGACAGCTACGACGTGTTTTTCTAAAAACAGCAAAAAGCCCCCGGCGGGGGGCAGGGCCCGGCCGCAAATCGCCTGTTTACAGAAAAGGCCAAAAGAGGTATACTAACCCCATGGGCTTTGCCCAAAACAAAGCAACTTTACAAAAGCGCGGAGCTTTAGATTATGGAACAACAACAAAACCAACGCCCCGCCCCCGCCGGCCGCCCCCGCCTGACGAGGGAGCAGTGGCTGGCCCGCCGCCGCCGCAAACGGCTGCGCCTTTTGCGCAACTGGGTGCTGTTTCTGTCGGCCTGCGGCATGGCGGTGGGGCTGATGACCGGCCTCATCCTCTGGCTGCTGCCCCGGGCGGGGGCCCTGCTGGGGGGCAGCCAACAGTTCGAGGCCCCCAGCTACGACCTGTCCGGCTATGTCTGCGACCCGTCCGACCCCTATCTGGTGCTGGTGAACAACAACCTGCCCCTCTCCGCCGACCCCGCGCCGGCGCTGGCCGTGGCCGACGACGCCACCGGCCAGCAGCTGGAGCAGGCCGCGGCCGACGCCTACCGCGCCATGGCCGATGCGGCCGGCCAGGTGGGCATCCGGCTGACCCTCGAAGGGGGCTACCAGACCGCCGAGCAGGCTAAGCAGGACTTCGACGCCCGCAAACAGGGCTACCTGGACGGCGGCATGGACGACGCCCAGGCGGACGCCCGCGCCGCCTCCATCGTGCCCCGCCCCGGCTGCAACGAGCGGGTCACCGGCCTGGCCGCCCTCATCCTGGCCGAAGGGTACGACACCCTGGACACCGGCTTTGCCAACACCGACGCTTTCCGCTGGCTGTCGGCCTACGCCGCCGACTATGGCTTTATCCTCCGCTGGCCGGAGGACCGCCAGGCCGCCACCGGCATGGTGTTCCAGCCCTGGCACTGGCGGTATGTGGGGGTCGAAAACGCCCGCGCCATCGCCGCCAGCGGCCTCTCGCTGGAAGAGTTCCTGGCGGTCAACCAGCTTGTCTGACCCAAACACGGAGGATACCATTGGAACGCAAACAACTTGCACCTGGGGTGCATCTTTCCTATGACCCGGCCGAAAAGCTCAACCGCTGCCGGATCAGCATCCACTTTACCTTTCCCATCCGGCGGCAGAACGCCACCGCCCACGCCCTGCTGCCCCTGGTCATGGAGCGGGGCTATGCCGGCTGCCCCGACATGACCGCCCTGACCAAAAAGCTGGCCCGCCTCTACGGCGCCGACCTGACGGTGGACGGCCGCCCGGTGGGCGCGGGGCGCAATGTCTGCGTCAGCGTCACCGGCATCCGGCAGCGCTTTGCCCTGGCCGGCGAGGATCTGTGCGCCGCTTATACCGAGCTGGCCCTGGGGGTGGCGTTCCACCCCTGCATCGGGCCCGACGGCTTTGACCCCGAGGCCGTGGCCATCGAAAAGCAGATGCTGCGCCAGTCCCTGGAGGACGAACTGAACGACAAACGCCTGTATACCATGCGCCAGACCGCCCGGCTGTTTTTTGAGGACAGCCCCATGGGCGTCCGGCAGGAGGGCTATCTGGACGAGCTGGACGCCCTCACCGGCGCCGGCCTGGCCGACGCGTACCACGAGATGCTGCGCACCGCCTCCATCGAGCTGATGGTGCTGGGCTGCACCCCCGCCGAGACCGAGCGGGTGACCGGGGCGTTCCTGGCCGAGCTGCAGGCCATCCGCCGCCAGCCCGTCCCGCCGGCCCCCTTTGGGGCCATGCCCCGGCGCACCCCCCTGCACCGCGTCGAGACCCTGGACCTGGTGCAGGCCAAGCTGTGCATGGCCTTTACCCTGGGCCGGCCCATGGACCTGGCCGACATGGCCGCCTGCCGCCTGGCCATGGCCCTGTACGGCGGCAGCACCACCAGCCGGCTGTTCCTCCATGTGCGGGAGCGGGACCATCTGTGCTACTACTGCTCGTCCTCGTTCCAGAGCTTCACCGGCAGCATGACCGTCTCCAGCGGCATCGAGCCGGGCAACGCCGCCCGGGCCGAGGAGGCCATCCTGGAAGAGCTGGCCGCCCTGTGCACCGGACCCATCGACCCCCAGGAGCTGGAGGACTGCCGCCGCGGCCTGATCGCCGGGCTGGAGGGCATCGAGGACTCGCTGGGCGGCATCGAGAGCTGGTACGGCATGGAGATCCTCCGGGGCGGGGCCATCACCACCCCCGCCCAGGCCCGCGCCGACCTGGCCGCCGTCACCGAACAGCAGGTCCGGGCGGTGCTGCGCCGGTTCAGCCTCTCGGTCAGCTATC
The DNA here is from genome assembly GCA_019116585.1 of Candidatus Faecalibacterium gallistercoris. Taxonomy (GTDB): domain Bacteria; phylum Bacillota; class Clostridia; order Oscillospirales; family Ruminococcaceae; genus Faecalibacterium; species Faecalibacterium gallistercoris. Next base: position 71,726 of record DXBJ01000005.1, read on the forward strand.
TCTTGACCCGAAAGGAGGGCCCCCATGCCTGAACATCTGGCCATTTTGGACTGCGCCGGCAACGAGCGCTATGTCCTGCCCTCGGGGCTGACCGTGCTGGTCCGGCCCATGCCGGGCTACGCCGCCGCCCACGCCGTGGTGGCGGCACGGTTCGGCTCCATCGACGTCCATTTCCGCCTGGGCGGCCAGGAGCTTACCCTGCCCGCCGGCGTGGCCCACTACCTGGAACACAAGATGTTCGAGGACCAGGAGGGGGACGCCTTTGCCAAATTTGCCCGCACCGGCGCCAACGCCAACGCCTTCACCAGCTTTGACCGCACCTGCTATTATTTCACCGCCACCAGCGCGGTGGACGAAAGTCTGGACGTGCTGCTGGGGATGCTGACCCACCCCTACTTCACCGACGAGACGGTGGCCAAGGAGCAGGGCATCATCGCCCAGGAGATCAAAATGTATGAGGACAGCCCCGACTGGCGGCTGGTCACCGAGCTGTGCCAGTGCCTGTACCACAGCCACCCCATCCGGGTGGACATTGCAGGCACCTGCGACAGCATCGCCCGCATCACCCCGGCCATGCTGTACGACTGCTGCCAGGCGTTTTATGCCCCGGCCAACCTGGTGCTGGCGGCAGCGGGCAACCTGACCGCCCGGCAGGTGCTGGACGCCTGCGCCCGGGCCGGGCTGGACCGGCCTGCCGCCGCCCCCGCCGCCCAGCGCATCCTGGCCCCCGAACCCATGACCCTGGCCCGCCCCCAAAAGACCCTGCGCATGGCGGTGGCCAAGCCCTGCTTTGGCATCGGGTACAAGGAAGCGCCCCTGGCCCCCGGCGACGGCCGCACCGAAGCCCTGTACGACCTGATCCTGTGCTGCCTGTGCGGCGGGATGTCGCCGCTGTACCGCCGCCTGTACGACGAAGGGCTGGTCAACCCCGGCTTTGGGGGCGAGGTGCTGCGGGCGGACGGCTGCTGCTGCATCCTGTTCACCGGCGAGAGCGACCAGCCCGACACCGTCCGCCGCCTGCTGCAGGAGGAGATCGAACGCCTCCGGGCCGAAGGGGTGGACCGGGAAGTGTTCACCCTTTGCAAAAACGAAAAATACGGCCAGCTGGTGGAGAACCTGGAAAATGTCGAGGACGCCGCCAGCCAGATGGCGGACTTCGCCCTGCTGGGTCAGACGGTGTCCCAGCAGGTGGAGATGCTGGCGGGCCTGACCGCCGCCGACGCCGACGCGGCCCTGCAGGCCATCCTGCAGCCGGGCCGGGCGGCTTACGTCAAGATCCTGCCCGACGGGGCGGAAACGGAGGAGTAAGACCATGACCAACTTAGTCACTTTTCCCGGCCTGGGCCTCAGCTTTGAGGTCAACCGGGTCGCCTTCACCATTGGAGGCATGAACATCTACTGGTACGGGGTGCTGATCGCCACCGGCATCGTGCTGGCCATCCTGTTCGCGTTCCGGCACTGCGCCGAGTTCGGCATCGACGGCGACGCCATGACCGACGTCATCGTGGTGGGCGTGGTCATGGCCATCATCTGCGCCCGCATCTACTATGTGGCCATGTCCCCTCTGGACTACGCCACCGTCTGGGATATGCTGGACATCCGCCAGGGCGGCCTTGCCATCTACGGCGGCATCATCGGGGCGGTGATCTTCGGCGGGCTGGCCTGCCGGTGGCGCAAAGTCCGCCTGCTGGCCATGTTTGACCTGACGGGCATGGGCTTTTTGATCGGCCAGTGCATCGGCCGCTGGGGCAACTTTGTCAACCAGGAGGCCTTTGGCTGCAACACCACCCTGCCCTGGGGGATGTACAGCGCCGCCACCGAGGCATACCTGCGGGGCAGCACCGTCACCGTGCCGGCGGGCGCCGTCATCGACCCGACGATGCCGGTCCACCCCACCTTTCTGTACGAGAGCCTGTGGTGCCTGGTGGGCTTCATCGCCCTCCGGCTCTACATGAAAAAGCGCCGCTTTGACGGCGACATCGCCCTGCTGTACGCCATCTGGTACGGGGCAGGCCGCTTCTGGATCGAGGGCCTGCGCACCGACAGCCTGCTGCTGGTGCCCTCGATGGGGCTGCGGGCTTCCCAACTGGTGGCGGGCTTCGCCGTGGTGGCGGGCATTGCCGCCGAGATCGTCCTCAGCCGCCGCAGCGCCGGCAAGGCCCTGATGGTCCCCCTGGCCGTCTCCGCCGACAACCGCAAGCTGCAGGCCCAGGTGGCCAAAAAGGAGGGCGTGCCCCCGGACAGCATCGCCCTGCCGGTGGAGGAGGCCTACGCCGAGCTGCCCCGCGCCGAGTTCCTGGCCCGCACCGCCGCCTACAACGCCGAACTGAAAGCCATGCTGGAAGCGCGGCTGAACGGCCCGGCCCCGGACGAAAACGCCGGAGAAAACGAATAAATGCAAAAAACTGCCGCACAGCGGGCTCGTGGCCTGCCGTGCGGCAGTTTTAATTTTAGTTGATTCAATCTTCCTCTTCCACATGATGGACTACTTGGGTCTCTTCGGCGCGAAGCGATTCTGTGAAACCACAGTTGCTGCAAACATACGTGGTCGTGACCGTGCGCTGCTGGACTTCATCGAGGACCCATGGATCGTGATGGGTACAGGGAGCGGAACCAACGATTTCCCATGGACTGTATTCCACCGAAGAAACGACCATAGTGCCCTGACCACATTTTATACAGGTTGCATCGCTGTTATCATCACTTGCCCAGGAAGAAAGTGATGCAGCCGGCAGCAGCAAAGTTGAAATGAATGTGGAAATGACGATTTTCTTCCAAAGACGCATGATGAAGCAACCTCCTGTCCTTTTTCTGAATGTATCTATATATTTTTATTATACATAAAATAATACTTTGCTTCAAGTGATTGAATGTAAAATATAAGTAAAAACATGTTTACTTTTTAAAGCGGAAATATAGAAACGTTCTCTAGGTGTGGTACTGTACGGGATGTTACGGACGAATGGTGATAAAAAGGAAAAAATACCGGAAAATCGAAAAATCCTATTGCAATCCGCCGGCGTTTCTGGTATACTATCTAAGCCGCTTGGCGTGGGCGCCTGAAATGGTCCGGGGTGCCGGGCCTGCCCTGACGGCCAGCGAGTACACAGAAAAGGAAGAAACTTATGTACGCAATCATCGTTACCGGCGGTAAGCAGTACCGCGTGGAGCAGGGCGACATCGTCTACATCGAGAAGCTGGACGCTGAAGCTGACTCCGAAGTGAAGTTCGATCAGGTCCTCGCTGTGGGCGAGGAGGGCTCGGTCAAGGTGGGCGCTCCCGTTGTGGAGGGCGCTTCCGTTTCCGCCAAGGTCATCAAGAATGGCAAGGGCAAGAAGCTGAACATCATCACCTATCGTCCCAAAAAGCACAGTGCTCGCCGCATGGGCCATCGTCAGCCCTACACCAAGGTTGAGATCACTGCGATCAACGGCTAAGGAGGAAGTTACAAATGGCACACAAGAAAGGCGTAGGCAGCACCAAGAACGGCCGCGACTCCATGGCCCAGCGTCTGGGCGTGAAGCGTGCCGATGGGCAGAAGGTTCTGGCCGGCAACATCCTGGTCCGGCAGCGCGGCACCCACATCATGCCGGGCGAGAACGTTGGCAAGGGCAGCGATGACACCCTGTTCGCTCTGGTGGACGGCACCGTCCGTTTCGAGCGCGTGGGCAAGTCCGGCAAGAAGTGCAGCGTCAAGCTGTGATCCAGCCCCGGACCCGATAACTGCAGACCAGAGAGCCGGACCGTTTGGCCCGGCTCTTTTGCGGTCTAACCGCTCTCTTGTCGCCGCGGCAGCGGGCCTGAGAGGGCAAAGGAGAAACACATGGCAGCACAAACCAATTTTATTGATATCGCCACCATCTGGCTCCATGCGGGCAAGGGCGGCGACGGGGCGGTCAGCTTCCACCGCGAAAAGTTCGTGGCGGCCGGCGGCCCCGACGGCGGCGACGGCGGCCGGGGCGGCAACATCGTCTTTGTGGTGGACGACAACCTGTCCACCCTGATGGATTTCCGCTACAAGCGCAAGTACACCGCCGAGGCCGGCGGCAACGGCCGGGGCAGCAACTGCCACGGCGCCAACGCCCCCGACCTGGTCATCAAGGTGCCCATGGGCACCGTCATCAAGGACACCGCCAGCGGGCTGGTCATTGCCGACCTGTCCAGCCACGAGCCGGTGGTGGTGGCCCGGGGCGGCCGGGGCGGCTTTGGCAATGCGCACTTTGCCACCCCCACCCGCCAGGTGCCCAAATTTGCCAAGCCCGGCCTGCCCGGCGAGGACATCCAGGTCACCCTGGAGCTGAAACTGATCGCCGACGTGGGGCTGATCGGCTTCCCCAACGTGGGCAAGTCCACCCTGATCTCCACCATCAGCGCGGCCCGGCCCAAGATCGCCAACTACCATTTCACCACCCTGGTGCCCACGCTGGGCGTGGTGTCGGTGGGGGAGGGGGCCAGCTTTGTCTGCGCCGACATCCCCGGCCTGATCGAGGGCGCCAGCGAGGGCGTGGGCCTGGGGCATGATTTCCTGCGCCACGTGGAGCGCTGCCGCCTGCTGCTGCACGTGGTGGACGTGTCGGGCAGCGAGTGCCGCGACCCCATCGACGATTTTGAAAAGATCAACCAGGAGCTGGAACGGTTCAGCCCGGCGCTGGCCGGCCGGCCCCAGATCGTGGTGGGCAACAAGTGCGACCTGGCCACCCCCGAGCAGATCGAGGCGTTCCGCCGGTATATCGAGGGCCGGGGCCTGACCTTCGTGCCCATTTCGGCGGCCACCATGCAGGGGGTCAAGGCCCTGCCCGGCCTGGTCTACAACCGGCTCAAGGACATCCCCCCGGTGCCCGTCTTTGCGGCCGAGTACAAAAAGCCGGAACAGAAGGCGGAGGGCCGCCCCTTTGCCATCACCCGGCTGGAGGCCCACCGCTGGTCCATCGACGCCCCCTGGCTGGAGCGTATCCTGGCGGGCAGCAACGTGGACGACTACGAGAGCCTGCAGTTCTTCCAGCGGCAGCTGGGCGAAAGCGGCATCCTGGACGCCTTGGTGGACAAGGGCGTGGAGGAAAACGACACCATCCTGATCGGCGATTATCAGTTCGACTATATCTTCTAAGGTTTCCGGGGCGGAGGCGCACGCCGCCTGCCCGGACGGATGGGAAAGAACTTTTATGCTGGATGAAAACAAGACCCCTGCCCAAAAGCTGGACCTGCGGGAAGTCAGCCCCCTGGCTCTGGCTTTTGTGGGGGACAGCGTGCTGGAGCTGCTGGTCCGCCAGCGTCTGGTGGAATACCACCGGCTGGCCCCCGGCAGGCTGAACGCTGAAAAGATCAAGTATGTATCGGCCCGGGCCCAGTTCCGGGAAGAAAAGCTGCTGGAGCCGCTTTTTACCCCGGAGGAGCTGGACATGTTCCGGCGGGGGCGCAACGCCAGCCGCACCGCCGTCTCGAAGCACGCCACCCCCGAGGAATACCGGGCCTCCACCGGGTTCGAGTGCCTGCTGGGCTGGCTGTACCTGCGGGGGGACACCGCCCGCATCCGCGAGCTGTTCGAGGCCATGTGGGCGGGCTACGACCCCGCCGCCCGGGACTGACCGCAAGAAAGGGCCAGGCTGGATATGCAGCGCACATATCCGGCCTGGCCCCTCTTCGGTTGTGTGAAAGGTCAGGGAAAGAAAAACGTCCCGTCACCGGGCCGGCGGGCCCGGCTCAGGCTCAGCGGCAGTTCTTGCTGCCCTTGGCGGCCTTGCTGTCGGTGGTCTTGGCGTTCTTGGCGCCCTCGTCGTCCGCGCCCTTGGTGTACTGGTTGGGGTGCTTGTGCTCGTTGGTGACGGCGTTGGTGCTGCGGCTGCTGGTCTGGTTTTTGCCGTTGTTGCTGCGGTTTTCCATAGTTTGGTTTGCTCCTTTCGGGATCATGATCGGTTTTTGCAGGGGCGGCTGTCCCCGCTGGTACTAGTGTGGCCGCCCAAGGGCCGTTTATACACGGAGGTATCCCCTATGCCCATCGAATATTTTGAAGCGCGGGAGCGCGCCCTGCTGGGCCCCCGCTTTGCGGAGCTGTACGCCCCGCCCGAAGCCGAGGCGGCCCGGGGCGTGACCGTCTCGGCCCTGCGGATGACGCCGGAAGCCTTTGCGGCCAGGGCGGATTTTGCTGTGGAGCCTTCGCCTTTCTGCCGGGCGGGCTTTCTGGTGCGGCAGCCGGACTTCAGGCCCGGGCGCCATCCCTGGCACCACGCGGGGGTGTTCTATTCCCAGGAGCCCTCCGCCTCTTCGGCCGCGCCCCTGCTGGGGGTGCAGCCGGGGATGCGGGTGCTGGATCTGTGCGCCGCCCCCGGCGGTAAGACCAGCCAGCTGGCCGCCGCCCTGGAGGGCCGGGGGCTGCTGGTGGCCAACGAGTACGTCCCCGCCCGGGCCGAAGTGCTGAAAAGCAACCTGGAGCGGATGGGGGTGGCCAACGCCGTCGTCCTGAACGAGAGCCCCCAGCGGATCGCGGAGGCCCTGCCCGCCTTTTTCGACCGCATCCTGGTGGACGCCCCCTGCTCGGGGGAGGGGATGTTCCGCAAAGAGCCGGAGGCCCTCCGGCAGCACTCGGCGGCCCTGGTGGCCCAGTGCGCGGCTTTGGGGGCCTCCATCCTGGACAGCGCCGCGGAAGCCCTGGCCCCCGGCGGCGAGATCGTCTATTCCACCTGCACCTTCGCCCCCGAGGAGGACGAGGGCCAGGTGGCGGCGTTTCTGGCCCGGCACCCCGACTTTGCCCTGGCCGACGTGATGGAGCGGGCCTTTGCCCCCTTTGGCAGCCCCGGCGAAGAAAACCGCACCGGCGGCATGGCTCTGGATGTGTCGCTGGTCCGCCGCATCTGGCCCTGCCAGGGCGGCGAGGGGCACTTCATGGCCCGACTGGTCAAGGCGGGGGCCCCGGCGGACCCCGCCGCCCGCGCCGCCGAAGAAGTCGCCTGGCTGGCCCGCGTCCGGCGGACCCAGGCCGGCCGCCGCCCTGCGCCCAGGGGCAAAAAGCAACCCGCGTCCGCCGGCCCGGCCCAGATCCTGGAGGTCTGGCGGGCCTTTGCGGAGCAGACGTTCCCCCCGCTGGCGGAAAAGCCCGCCGCCGTCCTGGGGGAAAGCGTCCTGCTGCCCCCGGCCTGCCCGCCCCTGGGGCTGCACATCCTGCGGGCAGGGGTGCTGGCCGGCACGGTCCAGAAAGGGCGTTTTGTGCCGGGGCACCACCTGTTCACCGCCTGCGGGGCGCTGTGCGCCAACACCGAGCCCCTGACCCGGGAGGACCCCCGCTGCCGCGCCTGGCTGCTGGGGCAGGAGATCGAGGCCCGCGCCGCCGGGGCCGGCTGGTGCTGCGTGACGGTGGACGGCTGCCCGCTGGGGGGCGGCAAGGTGTCGGGCGGGCGCATCAAGAACCACTACCCCAGGGCCCTGCGCCTGCTGGGATGAAAAAGTGCAAACTGACGCTTGAACCACGGCCCTGTTTGTGCTAAAATTGATTGGACAGTCTGATCCAACGCGCCGCCCGTACAGAGGGGGCGGCTTTGTGAAACATACAGCTAGGAGGCTTACCCCAATGTCTGGACATAGCAAATGGAACAACATCAAGCGCAAGAAGGAAAAGACCGACGGCGCCCGCGCCAAGGTCTTTACCAAGATCGGCCGCGAGATCAGCGTGGCGGTCCGCAACGGCGGCCCCGACCCCGCCTCCAACGGCAAGCTGGCCGACCTGATCAGCAAGGCCAAGCGGATGAACGTGCCCAATGACAACATCCAGCGCATCATCAAAAAGGCCGAGGGCGGCGACAAGACCGAGTACGAGGCCATCAACTACGAGGGCTACGGCCCCGGCGGCGTGGCCGTCATGGTCGAGACCCTGACCGACAACCGCAACCGCACCGCCGCCGACCTGCGCCACTATTTTGATAAGAACGGCGGCAACCTGGGCACACTGGGCTGTGTGGGCTTCCTGTTCACCCAGAAGGGCGTCATCGACATCTCGCTGGAGGACAAGGACCCCGACGAGGCCATGATGGACGCCCTGGACGCCGGCGCCGAGGACTTTGACGCGGGCGAGGACGCCGCCGAGATCACCACCGATCCCGACAGCTTCTCGGCCGTCTGCAACGCGCTGGAGGCCAAGGGGTACGAGTTCATCTCGGCGGACCTGGCCATGGTGCCCATGACCACCACCCGCCTGACCGACCCCGACCAGCTCAAGCTGATGGGCAAGCTGCTGGACGCGCTGGAGGATGACGACGACGTGCAGAACGTCTGGCACAGCCTCGAAAACGAAGAGGACCTGCCGGAATAATCTCTGCAAAAATACGGAGGCGTTTGCGCCTCCTTGCCGGGGACGACGTGTCCCCGGGGCGCCTTTCCGGACGCGCGTGCGGCCGGAGGGGACGGATGTACGATCGAGCCGGGCGCAGGCCCGGCTTTTTCTGTAGAAGGGCGGGGCCCCGCGCCCCGCGCCTGCACTGCGAAAGGGGGAAAGCAGATGGACGAGCGCACGATCCTTTGCCCGTACTGCCGGGCCGTGCTGGAAGAGGGGGCCGAAGGCTGCCCCCACTGCAAGCGCAGCTTTGCCGGCCGCAACCCCACCGGGGCCCTGCCGGTGGGCACCCTGCTGGCCGGCCGCTACACGGTGGGCGAGATGCTGAGCATCGACGGGGAGGGCATCCTCTACCGCGGGGTGGAAAACCGGGGCAGCTTCCGGGTGACCATCAAGGAGTACCTGCCCATCACCCTTTCGGCCGAGCGGGGGACGGACTATCAGCTGCGCCCCAAGCCCGGCAGCGAGGTGCTGCTCAAGACCACCCGGATGGACTTTGGGGATCTGTACCGCTGCATCCAGCGCATCACCCCGGCCACCGGCCTGGAGGCGGTGCTGGACGTGGTGGAGGCCAACAACACCGTCTACGCCGTGCTGGAAAACCCCGGCGGCGTGCCCCTGGACCAGTGGCTGGACAAGCAGAAAAACCTGGTGACCCCCGAGCGGGCCTGCGCCATGCTCAAGCCGGTGTTCAACGGGGTGGCGGCCATGCACCAGGTGGGGCTGGTCCACCGGGGCATCTGCCCCGAAAACATCCGGGTGCTGGACAACGGCCGCGCCCGGCTGACCGGCTACGCCACCATCGGCCTGCGGACGGCGGGCAGCGGCCTGCACGGCCAGCTCTACGAGGGCTACTCCGCCCCGGAGCAGTATTCCGCCGTGGAGTTTGAAGGCCGCTACACCGACGTCTACAGCCTGTCGGCGGTGTTTTACCGGATGGTCTGCGGCCAGAGCCCCGTCCCGGCGGCCCAGCGGCTGGTCACCGATTCCAACCCGTCGGCCCGCACCGTCAACCCCGCCGTGCCGGCCTATGTGTCGGACGCGCTGGACCTGGGCCTGCAGCTGGACCCCGCCAGCCGCATCCAGACGGTGCCCCAGCTGGCCCGGGCCCTGGCCTCCCCCGAGGCCGCCGAAGAGGAGGCCCGCACCCTGCACGCCGCCGGCCGCAAGCGGGCCATCGAGGGCCTGAAAGAAAAGCGGCCCACCCTCAGCCTGACGGCCATCCTCACCGGCATCCTGGTCCTGCTGGCCGTCCTCACCCTGCTGACGCTGTGGAACCTGCTGGGCCAGGCCCAGCCCCCTGCGGAGCCTGCGCCTTCGTCCTCCGAGGCGGAGAGCGCCTCCAGCGCGGTGACCGTCCACTACGTCCCCGACTTTGTGGGCATGAGCTACGCCCAGATCCAGAACAACCGCCAGTATACCGGCATCTATCTGTTCTACGTCACCGAGGCCTACAGCGACAGCGCCCCCGCCGGCACCGTCCTGACCCAGGAGCCCGCCGCCGGCACCGCCATCACCGAAGGGGAAGATTCCACCATCCGCCTGGTCATCAGCAAGGGGCCCGAGATGGTGGAGATGCCCAACACCATCGGCTTTACCCAGGAGGGCGCCATCCGTGAGCTGGAAAGCCGGGGCCTGGTGCCCAGCTGCTTCATGGTGGTGAACGACGGCTCCTATGCTTCCGGCTGCGTGGTGGCCTGCAGCGTCGAGCCCGGCGCCATGGTGGAGGCGGGCAGCACCATCGTGGTGTATATCGCCGCCGACCGGGACGTCCAGATCACCGCTACCCCCGATGCCCCGCCCCAGGACGCCGAAAGCCAGGCCGGCAGCTCCGCCCCGGCGGAGGAAACGCCCCCCGAAGAATGATCCCCTGACCCGCCCGCACGCATCCGCCGTGCCGGCGGGTCAGCGTGGCGCAAAAGCGCCACGCTCCAGGGGGGACCCATTTCTGCCTGCTGCGCAGGACAGAAATTCCTTCCCCCTGGTGGTTGCGGTTCCCTGCTTTTGCTGCGCCCGTCGCAGCGGGCTTGCAAAAGGCAGACCGCTGCCCCTGCTCCGCTTCGGCTGTTTCGTCCGCTGGACGCGCCTCAGCTT
>DXBJ01000050.1 GCA_019116585.1 Candidatus Faecalibacterium gallistercoris
CCCTGGGGACAAAATTTGGCGCTGAACCGCGCACTCGCCGCAAAGCGGCTCGCACACTCTCAGCGCCAAATTTCCCTGTATGTGTCCCGACCGTACGCACATGTCGTCCGCTCGGGACTTTATTGACTGTCTGAACCGCCCGGAGAGGGGCTGCCGGGCCGAAACGGCCGGCCCCGGACTGGGAAACAAACAAAAAACCTGGCGGATGAGAGCGGTTGCAAGCCTCTCATCCGCCAGGATGCTTACTTCTTCGGAGTCATTGCCTCATTACCTCACATTGCCTATTTTTCGGAGTTGACCTCGCCTTTCATAGTGTTGGCCTTTCCTTATACTTTAGGAAATGATAGGGTAGGGGATCGCCGATTTAACTAGTACATTGGTTTCAAGCCTCATCCGAATCGTTGGATTGCGTCTTACGAAGGACCTTCATAGAAACACATTCTTTCGATTGAATCACTCCAGGGGACAAGCTACCTAAATCATTGGAGTACTCCCTCCGTGTTACTCAAATATCTGCATCCATACAGGGACTTTCATGGGGGATCATCCTTTCTGGGGTGCTTTATTTGAATGACCTTTGTTCGGATCAGGGATTATTCAGCTCTAAACGGTTCCTCATGGTTTCTGCTTTTCCGGTCCTGTCGAAATGGTGCCTTGCGGACTTTTCCGGCTTCCGGTGCATCATCCTTTGACCACCTGTGTTATTTGAGGGGGTACATCACCGCCGCTCAAACCAATTTGCTGATCCCGTCCTGTCTGCAATTTCCAGATATATTCAAAAGCCGTACAGCAGTTCTCGTAAGAATTACCTTTTACAGTTCTGGTTATCCAAATTGACAGGGAACAGGGGGGACATTTTGCCTTCTGCCTGAAGCTTCCGGCCTGCTGGGTCAATCGAATGCAGGTTCAGCCAACTTTGCCGCCCATCATTTCTGATCCGGTCCGGCATCTGCCTTGAGGATGCGACTACTTAAATCATTGGAGTAGCTCCTTCCATGCTATTCAAATACTGGTATCCGTAAAAAAGCTTTCATATGGATCACTTCCTGCGGATCTATTTGAATTGCCTGAGGGGTATCCGACAGACTGTTCGTTCATCGCTATTTTATGCTAAAGACTTCGCTTATAACTCTCTTTAAAGTTTTTTCGGGGGAAACATCCCGTACTGGTAAGCGGCTTTTCGCTTTCAACGATTCCCGACAGTCTGTCCAAACTGAACGGGTGTTACTTCAACCATCGGTCTCGCTCCTTTCTCCCTTTAAGTCAGCGGGGTTGGATCTCTTTTGATCCTCTGCTGTACTTTCTTGGTTTCTGGCCTTATTATATCCAAAAAAACCGCCGCTGTCCATTCGCAGAATCCACAACGATTTTCTCGTGATTTTAGGCAGTTTTACGCGTGAAGTTGATAAACACTTGTCCAAATCGTGAACACACGGTGCAAAAAGATCCCGCCCGGCCGCGTGTGCAGGCGGGCGGGACGGATGTGCGTTTTTCGGCGGATGTTACATCTTGTCGGGCACCTGGATCTTGAACATGGTCAGCACGCTGCGGATGACGTTGCGCACGCCGATGCACAGGGCGATGCGGGCCTGCTGCAGGGCGGGGTCGGCCTCCTGGATGCGGCAGCTGCCGTAGAAGCGGTGGAAGGCGCTGGCCAGATCGATCACAAAGCGGTTGATCCGGCTGGGGTCGTACTTCTCGGCCGCCAGGACGATCTCCTGGGGGAAGGCCGCCAGCATCCGGATGAGGTCCATCTCGGCGGGGTCGGTCAGGAGGGTGGCGTTGGCGTTTTCGGTTCCCAGGAACTCGACGCCGGTGCTTTCCAGCTTGCGCAGGATGGAGCAGATGCGGGCGTGGGCGTACTGGACGTAGTAGACGGGGTTGTCGTTGTCGGTCTTGACGGCCTGGTCCAGGTCGAAGTCGATGCTGCTGCCGGCCTCGTGCATATTAAAGAGGAAGCGGGCGCTGTCGATGGGCACCTCCTCCAGCAGGTCGGTGAGGGTGATGGCGTTGCCGGTCCGCTTGGACATACGCACCGGCTGGCCGTTCTGCATCAGGTTGACCATCTGCATCAGGACCACGTCCAGACGGCTGCCGTCCAGGCCGATGGCGTCCATCGCGCCCTTCATCCGGGCCACATGGCCGTGGTGGTCGGCGCCCCAGACGTCGATGGCCCGGTCAAAGCCGCGGGTGGCCAGCTTGTTGTAGTGGTAGGCGATGTCGGCGGCAAAGTAGGTGGGGATGCCGTTGGCCCGGACCAGGACCTCGTCCTTGTCCTCCTCGGGGGCGCCGTCGTCGGTCTTTTTCTTGTTGGCCGCGCCGTACTTGGCGGCGTACTGGGCGCTGCGGTACAGGATGGCGCCGTCCTCGCCCTTGTAGCAGGCGCCTTTTTCCAGCAGCAGGTCCACCACCTTCTGCACAGCGCCGGACTGGTGCAGGGTGCTCTCGGGGAACCATACGTCGTACTGGATGCGGTATTTGCCCAGGTCCTCCTTGAGGGCGGCGATGTTCTTGGGCAGGGCGTAGCCCACCAGGGCGTCCTTCAGGGCGGCAAAGGCCTCGCTCTCATACAGGGCCTCGTCCTGCAAGCCGCGGCAGGGCAGGGCGTACTTGTCCCCCTCCCGGGCGGCGAACTCCAGGGCCAGCAGGGTGATGTCCCCGCCCTGGTAGCACTCCTTGGGCAGGGGATAGGCCGTCTCGTCGTAGTAGTGCTGCAGATAGCGGATGGCCAGGCTCTTGCCGAACTTCTGGATCTGATTGCCGGCGTCGTTGATGTAGAACTCCCGGGTGACGTCGTAGCCTGCCCACTCCAGGACGGCGGCCAGGCAGTCGCCCAGGGCGCCGCCCCGGGCGTTGCCCATGTGCATGGGGCCGGTGGGGTTGGCCGAGACGAACTCGACGTTGTACTTCTTGCCCTGGCCGTGATCGGTCCGGCCGTAGTGGGAGGAGCTGCAGGCCGCCATGACCACGCCGGCCCAGAAGGCGGGGGACAGGAACAGGTTGATGAAGCCGGGGCCGGCCACCTCGGCCCGGGTGAAGCAGCTGTCCGTCAGGCTGGGCAGGTGGGCCAGCAGAGTTTCGGCGATCATTTTTGGGGCCTTGCGCCAGGTGCGGGCCCCCGCCATGGCGATGTTGGAGGCGATGTCGCCGTTCTTCGCGTCGGCAGGCACCTCCACGATGAAGGCAGGCAGCTCGGCGGCAGGCAGGTCGCCGGCCTCCATGGCGGCCATGGCGGCCTGGGTCAGCAGGGCCCGGGCCTCGGCCAGGGCGGCCTGCCGGGGGTTGTAGTTCTCAAAGGCGGGGTAGTTCTTGTTGTTCATTCTAAATCCTTTCTGTTGGCATCGGGCCGCGCCGGTGCGCCGGCGTCAGTTGATATGGGTCACGGTGACTTCCAGGCTGTTTTTGCTGATGAGGGTGGAGACGTCCCCGTCCAGCAGGTAGCTGAAACGGGCGGCGCCCCCCTTGGGGGTCAGGCCGCACTCGATGCCGTCGGCGGTCACCCCCAGGGTGACCGAGCCGTAGCCGGTCTCGTAGTGGCACAGGTTGCGCCGGCCTTTTTCGATCACCAGCTGGCTGGCCTGGGGGCCAAAGCGCAGCATGGCCACCCGGCTGGAGTCGGCGGCGATCTTCAGGGTGGTGACGTTGCCCTCGTAGCCGGTGGTCTCGGTCTCCCGGTAGGTGATATAATAGCTGCCGTCCCGCATGATGAAGCTGCCGCGGGTCATCAGCTCGACCTGCTCGGTCTCGCCGTCCTGCTCGATGCGGCTTTTGATGCGGATGATATAGTTTTCCTTTAAGGCTTTGCTCACAGTTTTTTGATCCTCAAATTTCTGCTCTGTCCAGGCCGCGGCCCGGCACGCCCGGAGGGCGGTTCAGTATTGGTCGATGCAGATCTGCTCGGCGGTGCCGCCCCGGTATTCCCCCAGGAACAGGTCGGCGGTATGGATGAAGCTGTCGGGCACGTCGCTGACGTAAAAACGGGTGCCGCCCCGCTCCCGGCTGGCCCGCAGCCCCTTGCCCGCCAGCAGCTGGTCCAGGTCGTCGGCGGCGGCGCGGCCGGGGTCGATCAGGGTCACCGCAGGGCCCATGTATTCGCCGATCATCCCGGCCAGCAGGGGGTAGTGGGTGCAGCCCAGGATCAGGGTGTCCACGCCGGCCTCCCGCACCTCCTGCAGGTACTGGGCGATGACCAGCCGGGTCACCTGCTGGCAGTCGGGGGCGGAGCCGTCCACATAGCCGTTCTCCACCAGGGAGACGAACAGGGGGCAGGCCCGGGCGGTGATCTCGGCCCCGGGCACCAGGCGCCGGAGGATCTGCTCGTAGCTGTGGGAGCGGATGGTGGCGGAGGTGCCGATCACCCCGATCCTGCGGTTGCGGGTGGCCCGGGCGGCCCGCCGCGCCGCGGAGGAGACCACACCCATATAAGGTACGGGCAGTTTGGCGGCCTCCTCGGAGGGGTAGGTGCTGGACACCGTGCCGCAGGCCGCCACGATGCACTTGACGTTCTGGGACAGCAGGAAAGCGATGTCTTGCCGGGCGTACTGCAAAATGATCTCCCGGCTGCGGCTGCCGTACGGCACCCGGCCAGTGTCCCCGAAATAGACGATGTCCTCGCCGGGCAGCAGCCGCCGCAGTTCCCGGACGCTGGTCAGCCCGCCCAGCCCGCTGTCGAACACGCCGATGGGGCGGTTATCCATGGCGGGCCACCGGCCTTTCCATCGCCAGGGCGATCAGGCGGTCGATGAGCTGGGGCAGGGGGATGCCTTCGTGCTCCATCAGCTTGGGGTACATGCTGATGGAGGTGAAGCCGGGCATGGTGTTGATCTCGTTGATGAGGACCCGGCCGGTGCCCCGCTCCACGAAGAAGTCGCAGCGGGCCAGCCCCTCGCAGCCCAGGGCGGTGTAAGCCCGGGCGGCCAGCTCCTTGACCTCGTCCAGCTTTTCTTCGGGCAGGCGGGCGGGGATGACGGTCTGGCTGACGCCGTTCTTGTACTTGTCGTCGTAGGTGTAGAACTCGGCGCCGGCCAGGATCTCCCCGGGGCGGGTGGCGGCGGCCGGCTCCGAGCCGATCACCGCGCATTCCACCTCCTGGCCGTCCACAAAGGACTCAAAGACCACCTTGCGGTCGTTTTCCAGGGCGACTTGGATGGCCCGGGCCAGCTCATCGGGGCTGCCCGCCTTGGTCACCCCCACGCTGGAGCCGGCGTTGGCGGGCTTGACGAAGATGGGCCAGCCCAGCGTCTCGGCCAGGTGGGCGGCGATGCCCGCAGGGTCGGCCTCCAGCTGGGCCCGGGTGTAGGCGGCCCAGGCGCAGTGGGGGATGCCGTGGCAGGCGAACAGGGCGTTGGCCACCGCTTTGTCCATGCAGACCGCGCTGGCCAGGACGCCGCAGCCCACATAGGGGATGCCGGCCAGCTCCAGCAGGCCCTGGATGGTGCCGTCCTCGCCCCACAGGCCGTGCAGCACCGGCAGCACCACGTCGATGTGCAGCTTTTCCACATGGCCGGACGGGGTGAACAGGATGGCCCCGTGGTCGGCCCGGTCGGGGCTCAAAACGCAGGGCATGTTGCCGGGCAGCTGCTCCCAGCTGCCGTCCGCCATCTGGGCGGAAGTGGCCTCGGTATAAAGCCAGCGGCCTTCTTTGGTGATGCCGATCTTGATCAGCTCGTACCGCTCCGGGTCCATATGCTCGGCAAAGGTGACGGCCGACACCCGGCTGACCTCGTGCTCGCTGGACAGACCGCCGAACAAAAGCGCCGCGCACAGCGGGCGGGCGGCGGGATTTGCGCTAGGGATCATTGTTCCACTCTCTCCTCTATTTGTTCCGTTACTTATTAAGATGCCCCCGAACGTGGAGGCGTTCAACCATAAGTACGTCCATGATACCACAAAAATGCGCCGGTTTCCATACCTGCAGCAAATTCAGGGGGCCAAAATCGTTCCGCCGCGGCAAAAGCGGCCCAACGCCGGCGGGGCCGCCGGCAGGCCGGCCCGGGGCAAACTGCCCAGGACGGAGGCAAAAAATTTGGCCAGATGGGCAAAATAATGCTTGACGCCGGGGGTAAAGCGTGATAGAATGATAGCACCTCTTTTGCGGGATTATTCAGTGCGCCCCTTTTTCGGGGGCCGGCCCGGCGAACGAGGGAGGTTCGATAACCGTTAAGTATGGAGGTGTCAACAAATGACAGTGAAAATCACTCTGGCCTGCACCGAGTGCAAGCAGCGCAACTACAACACCACGAAGAACAAGAAAAACAACCCTGACCGCCTGGAGATGAAGAAGTACTGCCGCTTCTGCAAGAAGCACACGGTCCATCGCGAGACCAAGTAAGAAAGGCGGAGCACAATGGCAGACAAAACCGATAAGAAGCCGGGCTTTGTGGCCAGAGCAAAGAACGCCGTGAAGAATTTTGCCGCAAACGTGGCAAAGTTCTTCCGCGATACCAGAAGCGAACTGAAGAAGGTCGTCTGGCCCGGCAAGGAAGATACCAGGAAGAACACGACGGTCGTGCTGGTGGTGGTCCTCATCGCCGCCGCGGTGCTGTTCGTCCTGGACGCCATCTTTGGCGGCATCCTGGGCCTTATCATCGGCGGCTGACCCAAATCTTGTATGGAAACGGAGGCTGACCACAGATGGAAGACCAGTCGAATGAAGCTTTGTGGTATGTAGTGCATACCTATTCCGGCTACGAGAACAAAGTCGCGACCGATCTTGCAAAGATGGTGGAGAACCGCCGCCTGCAGGATCTGATCTGCGAGATCAAGGTGCCCACCGAGATGGTGCCTGAGATCAAGGACGGCAAAGAGCGGATGGTGGAGCGCAAGCTCTTCCCCGGCTATGTGCTGGTCAAGATGGTTATGAACGACGACACCTGGTATGTGGTGCGCAATACCCGCGGCTGCACCGGTTTCGTCGGGCCTGCTTCCAAGCCGGTCCCCCTGACCGCCGAGGAAGTGGAAAAGATGGGCGTGGAGGCCAAGGCCCCGCTGACGGTGGATTTTGCCGCCGGGGACAGCGTCCAGATCACGTCCGGTCCTCTGGAAGGCTTTATGGGCGTTGTAGAGGAGATCAACACCGAGACCTTCAAGGTGAAGCTCAAGGTGAACATGTTCGGCCGGGAGACCCCCGCAGAGGTGGACATCGCCCAGGTCGAGCCGCTTTAACAAGCGCAAGGCAAGACACGTTTTTCCTGGATAAGACCGCATGCGGTTCTTATAGAGCGGGCCGGGCAAGGCCTGCTCGTGGGAGGCTTGCAGACAGCGGGCCGCAACTCACCACAGATTTTTGGAGGTGCATTTATCATGGCACAGAAAGTAACTGGCTACATCAAGCTGCAAATCGAGGCCGGCAAGGCAACCCCGGCTCCTCCTGTCGGCCCGGCCCTGGGCCAGAAGGGCGTCAACATCATGGCGTTCACCAAGGAGTTCAACGAGCGTACCAAGAACCAGATGGGCTATATCATCCCCGTCGTCATCACCGTGTATGCTGACCGTTCCTTCAGCTTTATCACCAAGACCCCCCCGGCCGCCGTTCTGATCAAGAAGGCTGCCGGCCTGTCCACCGCTTCCGGCAAGCCCAACAAGGAAAAGGTCGGTTCCCTGACTGCCGCTCAGGTTGAAGAGATCGCAAAGACCAAGATGCCCGACCTGAACGCCGCCTCCCTCGAGGCTGCGTGCAGCATGATCCGCGGCACCTGCCGCAGCATGGGCGTCACAGTCGAAGGCTGAGACATAAACAGTGGGAGGGCGCAGCGCCCGCAAAACCACATAGGAGGATAAACAATGAAACACGGCAAGCATTATATCGACGCTGCCAAGCAGGTCGATTCCACCAAACTGTACGATGTGAACGAGGCGCTGGAGCTGGCCTGCAAGCTGGCCACCGCCAAGTTCGATGAGACCGTCGAGCTGCACGTCCGCCTGGGCGTTGACGGCCGTCACGCCGACCAGCAGGTCCGCGGCGCCGTCGTGCTGCCCAACGGCACCGGCAAGACCGTCCGCGTCTGCGCCATCGCCAAGGGCCCCGCTGCTTCCGCCGCTGAGGCTGCCGGCGCTGACATTGTCGGTGATGACGACCTGATCGCCAAGATCCAGGGCGGCTTCATGGACTTTGACGTCGTGGTCACCACCCCCGACATGATGGGCAAGGTCGGCCGTCTGGGCAAGCTGCTGGGACCCCGCGGCCTGATGCCCAACCCCAAGGCCGGCACCGTGACCCCCGACCTGGGCAAGGCCGTCAAGGAGGCTAAGGCCGGTAAGATCGAGTACCGCCTGGACAAGCAGAACATCATCCACGTCCCCGTGGGCAAGGCATCCTTCGGCGCCGAGAAGCTGTTCACCAACCTGGACACCGTCATGGACGCCATCGCCAAGGCCAAGCCTGCCGCTGCCAAGGGCACCTACTTCAAGAGCGCGACCATCGCCACCACCATGGGCCCTGGCATCCGTCTGAACACCCTGAAGTACGGCGTCTAAGACGGTTTGGGCAAACCCCGGTTCTGAAATTTTTTCAGAAAACCGCTTGACAAAGCCGCATTTGTGCGGTAAAATATTCATGCTGTTTTTAAGACAGCAGGCGCTGGAGTCCAGTGTAAAGTGTATCCGCCTGCCGAGAAACGCGTAACGTTGTTTTATGCCTCTCTCTCGGCCTGTGTGCGCGGGAGAGAGGCTTTTTCTATGGCTCCGGCTTCCGATGTAGTTTTGAAACGAGGTGAAACCGAAATGCCCAGTGCAAAGATTCTTTCTGAAAAGCAGGCTTATGTCGCTGGTCTGAAGGCAAAGTTTGAGAACGCGGTTTCCGGTTGCGTGGTCGCTTACGGCGGTATCAACGTCGAGAACGACACCAAGCTGCGCAAGGAGCTGCGTGAGGCTGGCGTTGAGTATATGGTCGTCAAGAACACCATGCTCCGTCTGGCTGTCAAGGATACCTCCATCGAGGGCCTGACCGACAGCTTTACCGGCGACACGGCTGTCGCGTTCGCCACCGCTGAGGACCCGATGGCTGCCGCCCGCATCCTGTGCAAGTACCAGGACGGCGACCGCTCCAAGAAGTTCGTCGTCAAGGCCGGCTTTATGGAGGGCAAGGTGCTCAGCGCCGCTGAGACCAACGCCATCGCCAAGCTGCCCGGCCGCGAAGGTATGCTGTCCATGTTCGCCGGCGCGCTCACCAGCACCCTGTCCGGTCTGGCTGTCGCCATGCAGGCTTATGTGGACAAGCAGGAGGAGCCCGCTGCGTAACGCGGCGCCGGCTGCTGCCTGACACACACCGTTCAACCACCACATTCCTACAAAAATCAACTGAAATTGGAGGGTTATTACCATGGCTTCTGAGAAGATTACTGCCATCATCGAGTCCGTCAAGGGCCTGTCCGTCCTGGAGCTGAAGGAGCTGATCGACGCTTACTGCGAGGAGTTCGGCGTTTCTGCTGTTGCTGCCGCTCCTGTTGCCGCTGCCGGCGCTGCTGCTCCCGTTGAGGAGGAGAAGACCGAGTTCGACGTCATCCTGACCGACGTGGGCGCTACCAAGATGCAGGTCATCAAGACCGTCAAGGAGATCACCGGCCTGGGCCTGAAGGAGGCCAAGGCGATCGTCGACGGCGCTCCCAAGGCCATCAAGGAGAAGGCTTCCAAGGCCGACGCCGAGGACATCAAGAAGAAGCTGGAAGAAGTCGGCGCCAAGGTCGAGATCAAGTAAGTTTCTGCCTCAAAACAAAACTGCGAACAGGGGGTTCCCGCAAGGGAGCCCCCTGTTTTAGCGTGTCGCAAAAGCGCCACGCTCCAGGAGGAACCCATTTCTGCGCGCAGTCGCGCGGCAGAAATTCCTTCCCCCTGGTATCCCCCTGGGGACAAAATTGAGCGCTGAACCGCGCACTCGGCCTTGCGGCCTCGCACACTCTCAGCGCTCAATTTCCCCGTATGTGTCCCGTCCATCCGCACATGTCGGCTGGACGGGACTTTTTTGACAGGCTGGAACCGGAGAGTCCCGCAAGGAAAATCACTGTTTTTGTTGTGGGCCGGTCAGGCCAGCCTGCC
Organism: Candidatus Faecalibacterium gallistercoris; assembly: GCA_019116585.1. Lineage (GTDB taxonomy): Bacteria > Bacillota > Clostridia > Oscillospirales > Ruminococcaceae > Faecalibacterium > Faecalibacterium gallistercoris. The sequence continues at coordinate 10,033 of DXBJ01000050.1, forward strand.
GAAGACCCGTCTGGAGCAAAGGGAGATGCACAGCGCAGCGCCGGCGGCGCCCAGCAGCACCAGATAAGGATACGGGGCAAACAGGCCGAACAACAGGCCGTAGAGAGCCTGCCCCACCGGCTGGCCGCACATGGCAATGGAGATCAGAGCGGCCATGACCTTGCCCACCAGCTGGGGCGGCGTCTGCACCTGCACCAGCGTGTAGATCTGGACCATAAAAAGGGTGGATGCGCCCATGGCGGCAAAGCTCATCAGGGTGATGGCGGCATAGGAGACCAGGGGAGGCAGGCGCAGCCAGAGGGACAGGCCCATGACTGCCACGGCAGCCGAGCAGGCCAAGAGCAGCAGATGGGCTTTTTGGACCCGCAGCTTATCCCCGCAGGCCGCTGCCAGCGCCCCACCGCACAGGCCGCCCAGGGCAAGAGACCCCTGGGTCAGGCCGTACAGGGTATCGGACATGCCCAGCACCTGGGTGATGAGGATGGGGGTGCCCACGATCATCACTGCGCTCAGCACCAGGTTGAACATGGCAACCAAAACCACCACCGAAACGAAAACAGGCTTTTCAGATTGCACAAAGCGGCAGCATTCCTGCAGGTCCTGCCGGACGACCTGGAACACGCCGGCCTCGCTGGGGCGCCGTTCGTGGGGGATGCGGATGAAGATCTCCATGACGGCGGAAAAGGCAAAGCAGGCCGCGCTCAAGAGGAGGATAGGGCCGATGCCCCAGAGGGTGAACAGCACGCCGCCGGCCACCGGACCCAGCAGGCCGGAGAGGGTGTTGACCTGGTTGATGACGGCATTCCCGGCAATGAGCTTTTCTTTTTGCACCAGCAGGGGGACGCTGGCCTGGACGGCCGGCTGGTAGGTGCCGGAAATGCCGTAAAGGAGCATCAGCACAGCGATAAAAAGGGGGACGGTGGGCAGCCTGCCCAGAGCGGCGTAAAAAAACAGGATGATGGCGGCGGTGGAAAAGTCCAGCCCGACCATGATGTTCCGCTTGTTCACACGGTCGGCCAGCACGCCCCCCGCCATGGAAAGGACCACCATCGGTGCGAAAGAGCAGGCGGTCACGACCCCGAACAGGGCTGGGGACCCGGTTTGGCGCAAAAGATACAGGGGCAGGGCAAAGCGCAGGATCGCGTTGCCGAAGAGGGAGATGATCTGTCCGATCACGACGAGAAGAAAATCCCGCCCAAAAGATGTTTTCTGCATACATACCTCCATGATCCAATGAATAAACCGACCGTCGGTTTGTAAAGCGCCTGAAAGAAACTGCTCCGGTGGGAGCAGTTTTTTGCAGAGGGTCAGGCTCTGCGCTGGGAGCGGCAATAGCCAAGGTAGCCTTCGATCATTTCTTCGTCCAAAAGCTGGCGGACCCCGGCGCCCTGCAGCAGGGCGTTGAACGTTTGGCAGCGGCGGCGCATCCCCGCCTCGTCGGTCATGCTGACCAGAGGATTGAGCCAAACATTGGACAGGACCATGATCGACTCGGCCAGCTCGCGGGGGTTCGAGGCCTGGATGGAGCCGTCGTCGATCCCTTGCTGCAGGATCGGCTGGATGAACCCGGGCGCAACGATCTGATACAGCTGCGCGATCTGCATGGCCAAAAAGCGGGGATTGTCCAGCAGGCAGGGTGTGACGGTCAGCATCAGGCTCTGGTTCGAGTTGAACAGGGCCGCCTTGAAGATCGCCCGCAGCTTTTCCAGCCCATTCAGGGCAGGGTTGTCCCGCACTTTTGCCAGCGCGGCGGTGTTCTGCTCCCCGATGCGCCGGAAGATCGCTTCAAAGATCTCCTCTTTGGACGAAAAATGATGGTAGATCGCTCCCTTTGAGAGTTTGGTCTCGCTGATGATGTCCTGCAGGGACGTCGCATCGTACCCTTTTTCCACAAACAGATGGGTCGCGGCGTCCAGGATCAGCTTGACCGTTTCCTCCGGGTATTTGTTTCTTGCCATCCCGCACCTCCTTACAAACCAACGGTCTGTATAGAGGATACCAAAAAAGAACGCCCTTGTCAACAGGGAAAACCTGGTGTTTGCACCCTGACGGCAGGACCACCCAAAAAAGGCCCGCAACCGGCGGCAAACCGGCTGTGGACATTTTGGATTTGATGCGGCTGCGTTACACCTGGCGGGTCTTGCCCATGGTGGTCAGCATTTCCACGGTGGCGGTGTCGATGGCGCGGTAGCCCACTTCCAGGGCGTCCAGCACGCAGCGCTCGCATTCCTCGCTGCTGACCTGATAGACGCCGTAGCCCACCCGGGGCATCCGGACGCCGTTGTTCAGTGTTGCGTATTCCATACGGAAACCTCTCCTTTCGGTGTTACTGCACGTTCTGCTGGATCCAGATCTCGATGTGGTCGGCGATGACGTCGTTGTTCAGATCCTGGAACATGAAGTGGTCGTTGCCGGTGATGCCCTCATCCGGCAGGCGCACCACCGTGCTGGTGCAGCCGGCGGCGGTGTACGCCGCGGTGAAGGTGTCGGCGGTGGAGGCCATCATGGACCACATGGCGGCTGCGGGCACGTCGGTGTACTGCTGGCCGATGTAGTCGTCGTAATAGAAGGCCACCGGGATGTTCTGCTCCGCCATGGCGTTGTAGGCATCGCTGCCCACCTCGGGCGCAGCGCCCGGCTCAATGGCCACAATGGCGGCCACGTGATCCGTATACAGGGGGACTTCCCAGACGGGCAGGCCGCCCTGGGAGTGGGTGACCAGGATGGAGTCCTTGCCGGTGCGGGCGTAGACCTCGTCGATGGTCGCCGCAACGGCCTGGGCGACCACCGTGTTGTCGATGGCCTGGTCTCCCGCGTCGTTGTCCATGCCGGTGTCAGGGGTCATCTGCCGGAAGAACTGGTCCAGCACCTCCTCGCCCCGGGGGAACTGGGAGCCCTCGTTGTAGGTGAACTGATCGTTCAGGTAGGTGCCGATGCGGAACTGGGTGTACCAGGTCTGATCCGAGGTGGTGGTGGTCATGGTGCCCGCCACCGAGGTCTGGCCGGCCTCGCCCCGGCGGGGCTGGTCGATCAGCCAGACGCTGTGGCCCTTGCGCAGGAACATATCCGACCAGCCTTCCCGGCCGTCGGGGGTGGTCATCCAGCCCATGCGGGACTGGCCGTACCCGTGCAGGAACACCATGGGCAGCTCGGTGTCGTTTTCGGGGATCTGGTAGAGGACGTTGGCGTGGTCCACGTGGGCGGTGGAGCCATCCCGGGAGGTGTAGTAATTGCCCACGTCAAAGGTGCCGTCCGAGCGGATGACGGTGCCGCCCGCCGAGAAGATGCCCTGCTCCGCGATGCGCAGGGGCGCGTTTTCGGGGTCGATCAGGTCCCGCAGGGGGGCGGGCAGAAGGTCCAGGATGCCGTTTTCGGCGGGGGCGGACTCGGATGCCGCAAAGGCGGTGAGCGGCGCTGCCACGGTGGACAGAGCCAGGACGGCGGCCGCTGTCAGGGCGGCGTAGCGCAGCCAGAGCGCGCCGCCGTCCAGGGGTTTTGCCTCCGCCAGGCGGAAGGCGACGGGCCCGCCGGATGACCGGCTCCGAAAAGTTCAGATTGCTTATTTCAGCTTGCCGCCGTCCCAGAAGGCGTTGCCCACCTTCTCGCCCAGGGCGCGGTAGATGTTGTTGGCCGGGTCGAAGGAGATGGGCTGGAACACGTCCGGGTCGATCTGGCCTTCGGCGTTCAGGACGGTGTCGTCCACGCTGACGTTGACGATCTGGCCGATGATGTTGCCGTCCTCGTTCATCTTGAGCAGCTTGCACTCCAGGGCTACCGGCAGCTCGTCGATCAGGGGCGCGTCCACGGTGCTGGCCTTGCTGGTGTGGAAGCCGGCCTTTTTCATCTTGTCCGGTTCGCTGTTGCCCGAGACCATCCCCACATAGTCGGCGGGGATGGTGTGGGCTGCGTCGGCAAAGCTGACGGTGAAGGCCTTCCGCTCCAGGATATTGGAGGTGGTGCGGTGGCCTCTGCTGAGGCAGAGCACCACCTTGTCGGCGTCGTACAGGCCGCCCCAGGCGGCGTTCATGGCGTCGGCGGTGCCGTCGGGGTTATAGCTGCCCACGATCAGCACCGGCAGGGGATAAAACCAGGGTTTTGCGCCAAAATTGGTCCGCATACAAAATCGCTCCTTTGTTGAAATCGTAAGATGGTTTCGGGACAACGCCGTTTACTTCTGCCCGTCCACGTCGGGGACCATCTCCACATAGCGCCGCAGCAGCTCGGGGGTGCTGGTGTAGTAGCGCCTGGCCTGGTCCATGGCGGCGATCTGGACCATCTCGCCGTCGGTCAGCTCGAAGTCGAACAGGTCGAAGTTGTCCCGGATGTGGCTGGGGTTCTTGGAGCCGGGGATGACGATGTTGCCGCTCTGGATCTGCCAGCGCAGGATGATCTGGGCGTTGGACTTGCCGTACTTGCCGGCCAGCTGGGTGAACAGAGGCTCGTCGATCAGGGCCTTGTCCCCGTGGCCCAGGGGGTACCATGCCTGGATGACCATGGCCTGCTCGGCCAGGAACTGCTTGAGGGCTTTTTCCTGGTTGTAGGGGTGGACCTCGGTCTGCAGCACGGCGGGGCGGACCCTGCAGTTGTCCAAAATCTCCTGGATCTGGGCCTGGCTGAAGTTGGACAGGCCGATGGCGCGGACCTTGCCCTCCTGATAGGCCTTTTCCATCTGCCGGTAGCCGGCCAGATAGTTGCCGGCGGGCTGGTGGATCAGCAGCAGGTCGATGTAGTCGGCGCCCAGACGCTGCAGGGTCTTGTCCACCGCGTCGGGCTGCTCGTAAAAGCTGGGCCAGAGCTTGGTCTCCAGAAAGATCTCCTGCCGGGGCAGGCCAGAAGAGCGGATGGCCCGGCCCACCGCCTTCTCGTTCCTATAGGCGTTGGCCGTGTCGATCAGGCGGTAGCCGCACTGCAGGGCGCTGCGCACCGAGGCTTCGGCCTCGTCGGGGCTCAGGAGAAAGGTGCCGATGCCCGCCATGGGCATCTGGACGCCGTTGTTCAGGGTCGTGTATTCCATAAGACAAAACCTCCTTGTTCAGTTTTTGTTTACGCCAAAGACGCCGGACATCTCCACCCGGTCCAGGGCCTGGTCCAGAGCGGCCACCTCCGCGGGGGTGAGGGCGATACCGGCGGCCCCGGCGTTCTCGGCCATGCGGGCCTCCTTGCGGGTGCCGGGGATGGGGACGATCCAGGGCTTTTTGCACAGCATCCAGGCCAGAGAGATCTGGGCCGGGGTGGCCTGCTTTTCCTGCGCCATCCGGCGCAGCAGATCCAGCAGGGGCTGGTTCTGGTCGATGGCGCCGGGGGCGAACTGGGGCATCCCCGCCCGGTAGTCGGTCTTGGGGTCGAAGCGGCTGTCCTTGCCGTAGCTGCCGGTCAGAAAGCCGTTGGCCATGGGGCTGAAGGCCACCAGCCCCACCCCCAGCTCTTCCAGCGTGGGGAACAGGGCCTCGTACTGCCGGGCCATCATGGAGTAGCGGTTCTGCACCGCGGTGACGGGGCAGACGGCGTTGGCCCGGCGCAGCAACCGCACCGCCTCGCCGGATTCAGTGGGCGCGCCGTAAGCGTGGGAAAAGCCCATGCACCCCAGCCCTACCGCCGAGACCTGCAGGTCTTTGCCCAATGTCCTTGTCTGCATCTTGCTTGCCTCGCTTTCTTTTTTTCTGATTCTATTATAACCTGTCAGGTGCAAACCGGAAGTCTCGATTGGTTATCCAGTAGTAACCCCAACGTTACTGCCGGCGGGGCGATTGACTTTGCGCAAACTCTATGGTAAACTTTTTGTTACAAGTAAAACTATACTACCCAGGAAAGGAAGTGTGACCATGGGGAAGGAAAAGCCGGCGGAAGGAAAATTTGTCGCTTCGGTCAAAGTTGGGCCAAAGGGCCAGATCATCGTCCCGAAAGAGGTGCGGGATATGTTCCACATCCAGCCGGGCGATATGCTTTTGATGCTGGCCGATATGGAACAGGGAATCGCCATCCAGACGTTCGATACAACGGACGAAATGTTTGAAAAGCTCTTTCCGGCAAAAAAGTGAACCGGTCGAATGCGGCCGCGCCTCAGCATGAGGCGCGGCGCTTTTTTGTTGTATTAGTAAAACTTGTAGAATTTATATTGATTTTATCTACCGACTGTGCTATAATGCGCTTAACATATTACAAGTTCTACTTGTAATACTGATGGAAGGAGGTGCGGAGCCAGCAACTGGATGGAACATTGCCGATTCACAAGGAGGATTTGTATGAAATTGCTTGAAGTAAAGGGGTTGACAAAAAGATACCCCAAATTTACCCTGAAAAACGTTTCTTTTTCGCTGGAGCAGGGAAGGATCATGGGTTTGATCGGGAAAAACGGCGCGGGCAAAAGCACCACCCTGAAAGCTATGCTCAATATGGTATGCCCGGATGGAGGCAGCATCCAGATGCTGGGTTCCGATTTCAGACAGGAAGAGGAACGCTGCAAACAGGAGCTCGGCGTAGTATTGGGGGGTATCCAGTTCTATCCGACCAAAAAGCTGCAGGCGATCACCGACGTGACCAGGCGCTTCTACCAAAGCTGGGACGACGATGCGTACCAGCGGTATATGTCCCGGTTCGAGCTTGATGGACAAAAGCAGGTCCGGCAGCTTTCCGAAGGGATGAAAGTGAAATATTTGATTGCGCTGGCCCTGTCCCACAATGCCAAGCTCCTGATCTTTGACGAGCCGACCAGCGGACTTGACCCTGTGGCCCGGGAGGACCTGCTGGAGCTTTTTCAGCAGCTGGTCGAAAGCGGGCAGAGAAGCATCCTGTTTTCCACCCACATCACATCGGACCTGGACAAATGCGCCGACGACATTACTTATATCCGAAACGGCGAGCTGATCGCCAGTGCGGACAAAGCCGCTTTCGTCCAGTCGTTTCAATCCCTGAAACAGCCCGGGGAGGACAGCCTCAATCTGGAGGAAATCATGGTGCGAAGCGAAAGGGGGAACTACCGTGTCTAAACTGCTCTACAAAGAGTGGAAACTTGCCGTCCACTCCGTGGTGTATTTGTTTTTGTTGATCGGGGCGCTGCTGCTGGTCCCCGCTTATCCCTACGGCATGATCTTTTTCTTTGGCTGCCTGGGGTTGTATTTCACTTCCCAGTTTGCCAGAGAAAATTCCGATGCCTTTTATGCGGCCACCCTTCCCATCAAAAAATGTCACGTTGTAAAAAGCAAATGCCTCTTGTTCGTGAGCATCGAGCTGGCGCAGCTGGCGATCTGCATCCCCTTTTCGATCCTCCGGCTGTGGACGCTTCCCGAGGGCAACCCTGTGGGCATCGAGGCCAATGCAGCGTATTTCGGGTTTGGACTGATCGTCTACGCGATTTTTAATTTTTTGTATCTGACAGTCCTTTTTCGGTCTGCGTACCAGGTGGGCAAAGCATTTGTCATTGCGATCCTTCCGGCAACGGCGGTCATAGCGCTGATGGAATACGCGGTGCATCTGCCGTCGTTTGCCTGGCTTGACAGCGTGCAAATGGCAGATGTGCCCAGACAGCTGCCTGTACTGGCGGCCGGCGTTTTGATTTATGTGGGCGGCAATCTCCTGACTTACAAAGCTGCGTCCAAGCAGTTTGAGCGCGTCGATTTGTAATCAAAACAACCGGTTTCTTATCAGTCCCGGGCGGGTTTTTGCAAACTGCGGAAGGTGTGGAAGTACATCCCCAGGGAGACCGGCAGCATGATGACCTCCACCACGGAAAAGGCGGTGGCCATGGCCGCGCCCGCCACGTTCAGATGGAACACAAAGATGAACACCGGGTCCAGCACCACGTTGAGGATGCCGCCGAACATCATGCCGGCGCTGGCCTGCCGGGCGTGGCTCTCGCTGCGCAGCAGATGGCCCAGCGCCAGGCTGACCAGAGTGGCCACGGCCTTGGGCACCGGCATCTCCTCAAACAGATATTTTTCCTCTTGTTCCTCCATACGATCGACCCCTCTTTCTTTCAAAGAGGCAAGCCCCCGGCCCGCCCCAAAGGGACTGGTCGGGGGCTTGCCCACGGAATATGGATGGAAGGTAAATGGCGAATGACAGGGGCATTACAGCCCGTTCTGGTCCAGCCAGGCTTCCACGTCGCGCTGGGTGACGCCGGAAGGGAAACGCTGGCCCTCCATCCAGTCGCCGGCGCCGGCCAGCTCGGCCAGCAGCCGACCGCTCTCACCGATGCTCGAGCTGGCCGAGGTGCAGAAGGGAATCACCGTCTTGCCGGTGAAATCGTTGGCCCGGACGAAGCTTTCCACCGGCCAGGCCGCTTCGAACCACCAGATGGGGTAGCCGATGAACACGGTGTCGTAGCTGTCCCAGTTGTCGGGTGTGGCGTCGGCTAGAGGGACGGGCTGCAGGGTGTCCGCCTCTTTCTGCGCGTGCTCCACCGAGACGCGGCTCTCGGGGTTGTTCCAGTTCAGGTCCTCGCTGGTGTAGGGGTCGGTGGGGACGATCTCGAACACATCGGCGCCGATGGCCCCGGCGATGTAGCCGGCGGCCTCCTCGGTGTTGCCGGTGGCCGAGAAATAGACCACCAGGGCGTTGTCCAGGTCCACGCCCTCCAGGCTGGAGGGGGCGCTGCACCCGGCCAGGCCCAGCGCCAGGGCCAGGCTCATCAAAAGGGCTGTCAGTCGTTTCATACAAAAGCTCCTTTCTGCTTATTCATAGCACTCACAGAAGATCTTGTAGATCTCCTCGTGGGTCATTTTTTTGTAGCTGCCCTGGGAGATGCCGCAGCTGTCGGCGATGGGGCGCAGCTGATCCTTGCCGGCTCCCAGCTCCTTGAGGGTGGTGGGCAGGCCGATCTCCCGGATAAAGGCCGCTAGGGCGTCGATACCGGCCAGGGCCAGCTCCGCATCGGTTTTGCCCTCCCGCGGGATGCCCCAGACACTCTGGGCAAACTTGACAAATTTGGGCAGCCCGTCCTGGAAGATATGACGGTAATAGACCGGGTGCAGCACCGCCAGGCCGCAGCCGTGGTTGCAGTTGGTGTAGGCGCCCAGCTGGTGCTCCATGTTGTGGCACTCAAAGTCGCACTGTTTGCCCATCTTGATCAGGCGGTTTTCGGCCATGGTGGCGTCCCACATCAGGTTGGAGCGGGCGGTGTAGTCCCGGGGGTCCCGGATGGCGGCGCGCAGGTTGCGGATGACGCTGCGCATCAGGGCTTCCATGATGTCGTCCGAGACGTTGTCCTCGTCCGGGGCGCTGAAATAGGTCTCCATAATGTGGCTGAGGATGTCGAAGCTGCCCGACACCATCTGCTTTTGGGGCACGCTGTAGGTGCAGGTGGGGTCCATCAGGGCGAACCGGGCGTTGAGGGCGGGGTAGTCCCGGCCGGTCTTGATCTTCTTGGCCTCGTTGGTGATGACCGCGCCGCCGTTGCACTCGCTGCCGGTGCCCGCCACCGTGACGATCACCCCCAGGGGCAGGGGCTCAAAGTCGATGACGCCGGGCCGTGCCCAGAAATCATCCCAGACATCCCCGTCGTAGCGGGCGGCCAGGCTGACCGCCTTGCAGCAGTCCATGACGCTGCCGCCGCCCACCGCCAGGATCATGTCAGCGCCGCACTCCCGGGCCAGGCGGGCCCCCCTCCTGCACCTTGGCGTAGGTGGGGTTGGCCATGATGCCCGAAAACTCCACCACCTGCTTGCCGGCCTTATAAAAGATGTCCATGATCTCGTCGTAGACGCCGTTGCGCTTGATGGACCCTCCGCCGTAGGTCAGCAGAATGGTGTCGGCCTGCCGGGTCAGGCAGGCCAGGTATTCCTTGACGCAGCCCTGCCCGAAGTAGACTTTGGTGCTGTTCTGAAAAATAAAATTGTTCATACAAAACGCTTCCTTTCCGATCGTGACCTTGCTCCCTGCGGCGGCCGTTTCTGAACTTAGTATAAAAAAATCGAGGCTTCGGCAGAAGTCTCGATTGGTTATGCAGTATATACCCTTGGCTTATCAGTCCGGCGCAGACCTCCCGGCCAGGCCGTGGGGACCGGGGCTTCGCACCCCTGCCGCCGGCAAAAACGCCGCAGCGTCGGAGCTTGCCTCCCTTTCTGCGCAACCAAACGCAACACATTTTGCCTGCCGCGGTTGGTGGAACTTTTGGACCATCGAGAGTATAATCGAACCAGGAGGTGTGAAAGGTATGAAAATGCAGAAAAATAAAATTGCCCAAAATCTGATGGTCCTGCGGCAGCTGCATCAACTGTCCCAGGAAGAGGTGGCCGGGCGGATCGGCGTTTCCCGGCAGGCTGTCGCAAAGTGGGAGACCGGAGTTTCCCTCAGATAAAGATGCCGCCAGCCCGCGCTTCCTGCTTCCACCGTCATCAGGCCGAAACTGCGTCTATTGAAAAATAACCTGTCCCAAAAAGAGTGTGCAAAAATTGACCCTCCAGGGAAGTCAAAACGGCCTCCCTGGAGGGTCTTTTCGCATGATTGTTCCGTTTTTCAGAAGCGATGTTGCGTTTTCGTTTTGCCGCCGCCCGACTCTTTATATAGGGCTGCTGTCTCTGCTAAATACTTTCCTCCCTGCGTTCTTCCTGACGCAGGACGATGCGTACCGTGGTGCCGGCCTGGGCGGTGCTGTCAAAGTCAAAGGTGAAATCGCGGTAGAGCATAGCCAGGCGTTCGTAAATGTTTTTCAGGCCGATGCCGTGGCCCTGGGGTTTGACGGTAAAGGCGCGGATGGCGGCCAGGCGCTCGAGCGGCACGGGCGCGCCGGTGTTGTGGACGGTCAGGGTCAGCATGCCGCCGGCGGCGACGGCGCACACATCCACATGACAGATGGTCTCGCTCTGCTCGACGCCGTAGTGGATGGCGTTTTCCACCAGCGGCTGCAAGGTGAAGTGGGGCAGGTACCAGTGTTCCAGGTCGCCTTCGGCCGTCAGGGTAAAGACGGCGCGGTTTTTGTAGCGCAGCTGCTGGATGTCGATGTAGCTGCGGGCCAGCTGGACGTCGGCGGCAGCCGTCGAGTTGTCCCGGGGGCTGAGCGCGGCCCGCAGGATGTCCCCCAGGCTGACGATCATCCTGCAGGCGTCCTCCCGGTCGCCCGCCCGCACCAGCCAGTTCAGAGTGCTGAGGGTGTTGTACAAAAAGTGCGGGTTGATCTGGGCCTGCAGCATCTTGTAGCGGGTCTCCTGCAGCATCAGCTGCTTTTCGTAGTTTTCGTGGATCAGGGTGTCGATCTGCCGGAGCATCACGTCAAACTCCCGGGTCAGTGCGCCCACCTCGTCCCCCGCAGGGTCGGCGGGCAGCAGGGCGCGGGCCGCGGCAAAGTCGCCCCCTTCCACCACCTGCACCGCTTCGCTCAGGGTGTGGATAGGCCGGGTGACGAACCGCGCCATCCGCAAAAGCACCCAGGCGAACAGGAGCAGGATGGCGCACTCGCCCGCGATCAGAGCGTTGCGGGCTGCGCTGGTCTGGCCGTAGATCTGGTTGTAATCAAAGACGCTGCACAGCCGCATCCCGGTCAGGCGGCTGGTCATCCAGCAGAGGAAATATTTTTTGCCCCCCAGCGTGCTGATCCGATAGCCCTGCCCGCTTTCCGGCAGGGTGAACGCCGCGCCGCTGCTGCTGTAGACCAGCTGTCCGCCGCTGTACAGGTACAGTTCGCTCGGCGGGGTGGACAGGCTGCCGATCTCGCCGTCCAGCAGCGCGCCCACGTCCAGGGCGGCGATCACGGTGCCCAGCGGGGCCAGGCTGACGTTCTTGCTCTGCAGAATGGCGCGCCCGCAGAGCAGGTAGGGATAATCTGCGTCCACCGGCGGCAGCAGGGCAAAGCCGCCGGCCTTTTGCTCCAGCAAAGCCTCCATCTGCGCGCCATGCTCGGGGGCGGGGTCCGGCATCTCTTCGCCGATGGTCAGGGTGTGGCCGTACAGGTCGGTGTACCGGATGCTGCTGAGCTGGCGGCTCTGGTAGAGCTTTTCCAGCAGCAGCGGGCGTACACCCGTCAGCAGGTAATAGTAGGCTGCCGTCTCCGGGTCGGCGGCAGCCAGCTCCCCCAGCTGCTGCTGAACGGCCGAGTCCACCGCGATGCTGCGGGTCAGGGTGTCCACCTCCTGGATGTCCCCGTCCACTCGCTGGAGGAAAAAGTCCAGCTCCTGCAGGGATTTTTCGTAGAACTTTTCCTCAAAGACCGACAGCCCCAGATGGAGCGCCCCCACCATCAGCGCCCCGCTGAGCAGGGTCATCAGGGAAAAGACAAAGACGAACTTTTGGGCCAGGGGCCAGTCGAGAAAACGTTTTTTCATGCGGCGGAGCATGGAGCCTCCTTACTCGCCCCAGCGCTGTTCCATCAGCCGCCAGAGGGCGTCGTCGTCCGGGTGGTTTTCGGTGTTCAGGATCAGCATGACCCGGCGCTGGGCCTCGCTGTCCCCGAATGCCCGCATCCACTCGTAAAAGTGCGGGCCTTCGCCCAGGGTGCGGGCAAAGCTCATCAGGTAGCCGCACAGCTGTGCGGTCTGCTTGACATCAGTTTGGCACTCATTGGCGTAAAAGTCAATCCATTTCCCGTGTTCCCTGGCCCGCATGGCGGCGTCGGCGGCCGTATAGGCCCGCTTTGCCCGCCCCGCCAGATAAAAGCAGCGGGCCCAGTCCCCCACAAAACCGGCCTGCAGCGCCTGGCAGACCGCCAGCGCCCCTTCGCTCCAGAAGGCATACAGCCGGGCCTGCAGCAGCAGGCTGTCCTGGAACAGGGTCCGCGCCGGGCCGGTCAGAATGGCGGCGGTGGCCTCGCACTCCCGCAGGTAGCCGTCGTAGCTGGCGCAGGCCGCGGCGTACCGGTCCGCGCACCAGTTGGCCTGGGCGCTGAGGGCCGGCAGGCCGCACAGCCAGCGCAGGCTTTCAGCCGGCCGGTCCCGTCCGGCGATGAACTGGGTGATGAGCATCCGGGGCACATGGTTGTAGAACTGGTCCCCGGCGTGGTCGTCCTCGTGGGGGCCGTAGGCCAGGGCTGCGCCGGCGTAATGGCGCAAACATTTGGCCACCGCCCACCCGGCGGCAGCGCCATAGTAGCTTTGGGCATAGGCCACGCTGTGGCCCACAGGTTCGGCCTCGCCCGTCTGCCACAGCCGGGCGATCAGGTCCAGCAGGGGCAAATGGGGCTTGACGTTGGAGCAGTTGACCAGCCAGTAATCCTCTGCGCCGCGTGCGAGAGCCTGCTTCAGCTCATCGCAGACCAGTCCGGCGCTGTTGGGCAGCATGGTGATGTGGCTGGCCGCCTGCAGGTCGTAGAAGGAGGCGTGGTAATAGACGCCGTGCGCGCCGCCGTCCCCTTCGGGGGGCAGAGCAGGGACACGGGGGTTGTCGTTGCCCTGGCGGCGGCTGACCATCCTGCCGTAGCCGTTGTCGGCCCAGATCTTGATGACGTCTGCCGGCAGGTCAAGGCAGCCCTGCCGGTAGAGGTCCATCACCTCGCCGTAGAGGTTGGTGCAGCAGACGGCGTCCGGGTCGCTCTGTTTGACCAGATCGTACTGCTGGCGGATGAGGCTGGAGATCAGCGCGCCCCGCTTGGCCGGGGTATCGTACCGGGGGTCGTCCTCCCAGAAGGGCCGGTCTCCCTGGCCGCGAAAGCCGATGTTCCAGACCACCCGCATCCCCTTTTGTGCGTCGATGCCCTGCTGCCACAGCGCCCGGAACCGGTCGGGATATTCGCTGTACCGGGCTTCCAGCTCCGGGTAAACGCTGGCGAACATCTCAGCCCCCAGGGGCTCGGCGTGGTGGTGGGTCAGGATCAGCCCCATGTCCGCCGCGGCCCGGCGGTAGCGGCGGGCATTTTCGCCGGTGCCGGGGATGACCATATTCCCCCCCGCAGCGCAGCAGCGCCTCAAATGCCATGATAAAGGGCAGGTCGTCCCGGCGTTCCACTTTCCAGTGGGAGAGCAGGGTCTCGTCGTTGATGAACCACCCGCGGTACCTGACCCGGGCGGGGCGGCTCTCCTCGCAGAAGTCCTCCGGCACGGGGACCTGTTCCACAGGGGCAAAGGCCTGGTCGTTCCAGAACCAGAAGGGCAGCACCCCCAAAAAGCGGCGGCTGATCTCGAACAGCCCGTAGACAAACCCCAGGTCGTCCCCGGCGGCAAGGGTCAGGGCCTTTCCCTCCGCCTGCAGGCGGTAGCACTCGGCGGGCAGGCCCTCCGCCTGCTCCAGCCGGATGCAGCCGCCGGGGGCGGCACTCTCCCGGAACACCTTGGCCATATCCCGTTTCAAAGCGTTCAGCGCATACCGGACGGGCGCCGTAAGGTTTGAAGGAGGGACGATCTCACTGTTGCGGTTTAAAACATAGCAAACACCTCGTTTTGAAAAAAGGCGCTGCGCACAGATGCACAGCGCCTTTTCCAGTTTAACCCTTGATGCCGTCGGTGGCAATACCCTCGACGATGTACTTTTGGAACAGGATGAACACGACGATGACCGGCAGCAGCGAGACCACCGACATGGCGAACAGGCCGCCATAGTTGTTGTAGCTGTTGGGGTCCAGATAGAGGTTGAGCGCCAGGGGGATGGTGTAATTCTCCGGGCTGGACACAAAGATCAGCGGCTGGAAGAAGTCCTGCCAGATCCAGTAAAAGGCAAAGATGGAGGCCGTGACGATGGCGGGCTTGACGATGGGGATCATGATCTTGAACAGGATGCCCGCCTTGGAGCAGCCGTCCAGCATGGCGGCTTCGTCCAGGTCGCGGGGGATGCCCCGCATATACTGGGCGATGAGGAAGATGAAGAACCCGTGGCCGAACACCCAGGGCAGCGTCATCGAGACCAGCGTGTCCGACAGGCCCAGGTGCTTCAGGATGATGTACTGGGGCACCACCATCACCTGGGAGGGGATCATCATGGTCATGACCACGCAGCCGAACCAGAAGCCGGAACCTTTGAATTTGAGCCGGGAGAGCGCGTAGGCCGCCAGCAGGGAGCAGAAGATGCTGCCCACCACCGACACCACCGTCACGATGGCGGAGTTTGCGAAAAAGCGCCAGAACGGGATGCCCGCGACCCCCTCAAAGCCGGACAGGTAGTTGGTGACGGCGGCCCACTTTTCGGGGATGAGGCTCCACGCATTGTGGAACATGGTGTCGTTGGACTTGAAAGAGCTCATCAGCAGCCACAGCAGCGGGTAGACCATGATGAACCCCAGCAGGCAGGAAAAGATGTGGAAGAACACAGACTGTGCCTTTGTGCTTTTTTGACCGACCATTGCGTTGCTCCCTCCTTACCCTTCGTAGTGGACCCAGGCCCGCTGGCTCTTGAAGAGCAGCAGCGTTGCCAGGCCGATGATGGCCACCAGGATCCAGGCCAGCGCGCAGGAATAGCCCATGTGGAAGTTGGCGAAGGCCGACCGGTACAGATACAGCACATAGGTCAGGGTGCTGTTCATGGGGCCGCCGTCGGTGATGACGTAGCTCTCGGTAAAAACGCGGAAGCCGTTGATGATCTGCTGGATGAGGTTGAAGAAGATGGTGGGGGTGAGCATGGGCATGGTGATCTTCCAGAACTGGGTAAAGCGGGACGCGCCGTCCATGGAGGCCGACTCATACAGGGACTGGGGGATCTGCTTGAGGCCCGACAAAAAGACCAGCATACAGGAGCCGAACTGCCACACGCCCATCAGGATGATGACGAACAGGGCGGTGTCGGGGTTGCCCAGCAGAGAGAACTTTTGCTCGATGCCAAAGACTTCCAGCAGGCTCATCAGGACGCCCTTGTTGCCGAAGATCTGCTTCCAGACCACCGAGACGGCGATGGAGCCGCCCACGATGGAGGGGATATAGTAGAGCACCCGGTAGAAGGCCATGCCCATGTGCTTTTTGTTCAGCAGGGTGGCCACAAAGAGGGCGAAGGCCAGCCGCAGCGGCACCATGATAAAGACATAGCGGAAGGTGACGGACATGGCCTGGCGGAAGTTCTGGTCCTGGGTGAAGATCTGGATGTAGTTGTCCAGCCCCACCCAGTCGGGTGCGGACAGCAGGTTGTAGTTGGTGAAGGAATAGTAGATGGACATGACCGCCGGGACAAGGTACATAAAGACAAACCCGAACAGCCAGGGCGCCAGCAGCAGATAGCCGGTGCGCAGGTCGCTGCCGCCCCGCCGTTTGTGCCGGGGCGCGGCGGCCGCTTTTGCCGTGAACATGATGCAAACCTCCTTACAGTTTGGATGAAAAGGGGGAGGGCCTCTCCCTCCCCGTGCAAAAGATCAGTTGTTGGCGGCCAGGACGCTGTTTGCCTGCTCATAGAACTGGGCGGCAGCCTCGGCCGGGGTGGCCTGTCCATAGAAAACGCTGTAGGCGATGTCCTTGAAATAGGTGTTGATCTCGGAGATGCCGGTGGGATCGGGGGCGGGGGTTTCGCCGCAGTAATCGGCGGCCTCGGTGGCAAAGTTGAACATCTCCGCCTGCTTGCCGCGCAGCTTGCCCGAACCGACCAGATAGTCGCGGGCCGAGCTGGAGGCGGGGGTGCCGCGCTCGCCCATGATGATGTCGTTGGCCTCGTCGCTGTTGACAAACCAGTCGATGAAGCGGGCGCACTCCTCCTTGATCTCGCTGGTCTCGGCCACCGAGAAGAACATGCCGGGCTTGTACCACAGGGCGGCCTGGCCGGCCTCTTTGACCGGGGGCACCAGCAGTTCAAGGGTGTCGTTGCCGGCGTTGGCGCCGATGTTGGCGAAGTTGTCCCAGGACTGGTGGAAGGCGGCGTCGCCGGTGATGACGGGGCTGGCCTCGTTGCCCAGGGTGGCGATCTGCTCATACTCGTCGGGATTGGGGGCCGCGCCGGCGTCGATCAGATCCTTCCACAGCTGGAAGTAGTCGGTCAGGATCTGCTGGTCGTCAAAGCCCAGGCTCTTGTTGTCCGCCGCAAAGAGGGGCACGCCGTACTGGCGGACCCAGTAATTGAGCAGGTTGGTGTCGATGAAGGCCGACCCGCCGAAACCGTACTTGCCGGTCGTTTCCTTGACGGTCAGGCAGATGGACTTGAAATCGTCCCAGGTCCAGCCGTTCCGGGGCGGCTCGACGCCGGCTTCCTCCAGGACGGAGGGGTTATAGATGAAAGCCAGCAGGGTGCTTGCCAGGGGGATGCCCACCAGTTTGCCGTCGATGGTGCCCGAGCCCAGCAGCGCCTCGTCGATGGTGGAAGTGTCCAGAGTGCCGTCCGAAGAATAGCTGCTCAGATCGGCCAGGGAGCCGTTTTTGGCGTAGGTGGAAATGTACATGTAGTCCATCTGGACGATGTCGGCCATGCCGCCGGTGGCGGTGTCGGTGGCCAGCTTTTCAAAGTAGCCGTCCCAGCCGGAGGGGGTGGCCTGGAAATGGACGCTGGGGTTCAGCTCGGTGTACTTGTCCAGCAGCTGCTGGGTGTACTCGTGGCGGGACTGCCCGCCCCACCAGGTGATGCGGATGGTCACATCCCCGCCGGCCGCCGCGGACGCGCCGCCCGCCGCTGCGCCGCTGCCCGACGAAGAGCCGCCGCAGGCGGCCAGGGCCCCGGCCGCACCGGCCGCGCCCATCACGTTGAGAAACGTTCTGCGAAAGATCTTTTTCATGGTGGTGATTCCTCCTGTATGTTCTTTCCTGCCGGGCCGCTTGTCCGCGGCCCCTTCCGTTGGCTCTATTCTACCGCGTTTTTTCAAAAACAGAATGGAAAAAGCCGGTCTTTCTTTTGGAAAAAAACCGGCATTCGTCCTGCGTGCTATTTGAGTCTGTTCCGGTAATCGGTGGGGGTCACGCCGCAGACTTTGCGGAACACCTTACTGAAATACTGCCCGTCCAGCGGGTAGCCCACCAGCTCGGCCAGGCGGCTGATCTTCATGTCAGGCTGGTATTCCAGCAGACGGCAGGCCAGCCGGATGCGGCACTGTTCGAGATAGACGGAAAAGCGCCTGCCCGTCAGCTGGGAAAAGACCCGCCGCAAATGGTCCTCGCTGACATACAGCCGCTCCTGCGCGATCCGCTGCAGGCTGAAGTCCGGGTCGCCCAGGTTTTCATAAATGGCAAGGAATATTTCCCGGCTGCGCTCGTCGGGGCAGGGCAGGCCCCAGGCCGCCGTCAGCGCCCCGGCCCACCCGGCCAGGGTGGCGGACGGCGCGGGCTTGTCGGCAAAGAGCAGCTTCCAGGCCAGGGCGCAGAGCTGTTGCTGCTGGCGAAGGCCGAAGCCCTTTGCTTCCATCTTCAAAAAGGCCAGCGCCAGTTCCTGCACCAGCGCCTCATACCCCGCCGCCTGCCGCAGGGCGTCGAAATCGAACACTTCCCCCACCGTCTCGGGCAGGAACGCAGTACGCCCGGGGCGGAGCAGTCCCTCCGCGCCCGCGTCCATATTCAGCCCCAACAGCTCCTGCACCTGCCGGAACAGCAAAGGCAGCTCTTCCAGCGTCCCCACCCGGCTGGCCGCCGAGAGCATGGGCGCCTGCTCGAACCGCTTGAATTCCTTTTTCAGGCACTGGACCGCCGTCTCCGCCCTGCGGTCCGCCATGGCGTCCGCCAGGACCAGGACGTCCCGGTCTACGCCGGCCGTCATCAGCAGGGCGCCGTCGGGCAGCAGGTCTCCCAGCATATTGCCGATCACATACCGTTCCAGCGCGTCAAAGCCGCCTGTAAGCCGGATGAGCCCTTCCCCCAAAAACGGACACAAAACAGGAGGAAAAAGCTGAATAAAATGCAGAGATAAGGTGTACTGCAGTCAGGCGGCGGAAGCAGCAAGTTCGGCTTCAAAACTTGCAGGTGAACGCCAGCCAAGGGCAGAATGGGGGCGGATGGTATTGTAAAAGGCTTCGAGATAGGCAAATACGTCGTCCTGTGCAGCTGCCCTTGTAGGATAGTGCTTGAGGTGGACCAGCTCACACTTAAGGCAGCTGAAGAAGTTCTCCGCAACGGCGTTGTCATAGGGGTCGCCGCGGCGGGACATACTCTGCCGGATACCATAAGTTTCCAGGCGCTCCCGGTAGGCCCGGGCGGCATATTGGACACCTCGGTCGCTGTGAAAAATCAGACCTCTGGCGGGCTTGCGGCGACGATACGCCATATCCAGGGCTGCCAGCGTCAGCTGGGTATCGATTCTGTCTGAGAAGGCGTAACCGACGATCTTACGTGTACACAGGTCTTTGACAATGGCTAAATAGAGCCAGCCTTCCCCGGTGGGAATGTAAGTAATATCTCCCACCCAGGCCTGGTCAGGCCGGTCGAAGGAAAAGTCCCGCTGCAAAAGGTTGGGCGCAATGGGATGGCTGTGATTGGAATGGGTCGTCTTTTTATAAGACCTCCTGCGTACCGAGGAGATCCCGGCCAGGCGCATCTGACGGTGTACCCGTTTGCGGGAGCAGCCAAATTCCGGCTTCAGCAGCCGGTACAGGCTGTCCAGCCCCAGGGCCGGATACTTCTCATGCAGTTCGATCAGCCGGCGCCGAATCGCCTGGTTTTGCAGCCTGCGCCTGCAGGTCTTCTCTGCCTTCCAGCCGTAATACCCGCTGCGGGATACCTCCAATACCCGGCATGCCTGTTCCACAGAGGCTCCCTGACGCTTGAGCGTCTGGACGCAGCGGTATCTCTCCTCTAATGTGAACTAGTCCACCTCAAGCACTATCCTACAAGGGCAGCTGCACAGGACGATGTCTTTGCCTATCTCGAAGCCTTTTACAACACCATCCGTCCCCATTCTGCCCTCGGCTGGCGTTCGCCTGCGAGTTTTGAAGCTGAACTTGCCGCTTCCGCCGCCTGATTGCAGTACACCTTATCTCTCTACATTTTATTCAGCTTTTTCCTCCTGTTTTGTGTCCGTTTTTGGGGAAGGGCTCATTCTCGTACAGCCAGTCGTAGTCCATGACTTTCTCGATTTTTCGCAGCAGATGCGCCTTTGGCACCAGCATATCGATGTCTACCACCATTGCCTCTTTCCGCGCGTCTTTTTTCCATTTCTCCATAAAAGCACCCCCGTTTCTTTTATTATACAGGAAACGGGGGATATTGCACCAGTTTTTTGACAAACTGAGGGACAGGCTTTGGAGCCTGTCCCTCTCGGTTGGCTTTGCCGCCGGCCAGCGGCGGGATGGATAGAGTTATGCGGCAGCCGATTCTTCCGCGATGGCGTTGGCGGCGTTGCGGCCGGCGATCTTGCCAAAGCAGACCGACTGCGAGTAACCGCCCGACTGCCAGGTGACCTCGCCTGCGCCGTACAGGTCGGGGACCACGCTGCCGTCCTCATACAGAGCCTGTGCAAACTCATTGCAGCCCAAGCCGCCCTTGGTCATGTGGTCGGCGGACTCCACCTGCACGGCAAAGAAGGGAGCCAGGTCGATGGTGTCGGTGGGTTCAGCGCCCAGAGGATCGGCGGTGCCGTTTGCAGCGGCGTTATAGGTGTCAATGGAAGCCTGCAGCGCATCCGCGGGGACACCCATCTGCTCGGCCAGTTCCTCAATGGTATCGGCTTCCAGCCAGTAGCCCAGACGGGTCTGCTTACGCAGGCGGCCGTCGGTCTCCAGACCCTTGGAGTCGATCACCATCCAGGTGGTGTCCTGCTCCAGCAGAGTGGTGCCCAGATCCAGACCGCTGAGGGTCTTTTCACCCATGAACCGCTCGCCGCTGCCGTTGACCAGAACAAAGTTCTGTCCGGAAGAGGTCAGGTCGCGGCGGGGCTTCAGGATGTAGGAGAAAACGCTCATCCGGTCCATGTTCTGGAGCATCATGCCGTTTTCCTCAAAGACTTTGACAAAGTCGCCGGTATTGCTCATCTGGTTGGAGGTGTTGAGCACCTCGTAGCCGGGAGCGTATTCCGCCAACAATTCCTTGTTGGCGCAGAAGCCGCCGGTGGCTACAATGGTCTTTTTGGCCAGGATGTCGTAGCTCTCATTGTGATTGGTCTGGACCGAGACGCCCGCCACGCGGTCGCCGTCCCAGACAAAGTCCACGCCGGCGGTGCCGGTGCGGATGTCCACACCCAGCTCATAGGCCAGCTTTTCCATGTTGTCCATGATGGTCTCGCCGGCGTAGGTGTCGGCATCCACCATGTGGTTGCCCAGGCCGTAGGTATAGTTCAGCTCGGTGCCCATATCGCGCAGCCAGGCGTCGGTGGTGAACTCTTCTTCACCCCAGACCTGCACCCGCTCGGCGGTCTCGCCGGAGTCGGCGTAGTCGCGCAGGAAGTCGTCCAAGGTGTACTCAATGCCGGCTTCCTCCATGGCCTGGGAGCCGTACAGATCGAAGAAGTTCATATCCAGCTTGCCGTTGCCGCCCAAAATATCCAGCTTCTCCACCACGATGACGTTCAGGTCCGGGTTGGTCTGCTTGGCCACCACGGCGGCGGACAGGCCGGCGGGGCCGCCGCCGATCACCACGATGTCGCACTCTGCGTTCTCGAGGGTGGTGGGCGCGTACTCGATGCCGGCGTTGGTGGCAAAGGTGATCTCAGGGGCTTCCAGCCCGGCGGCCGCCATGGCGTTGGCCACGGCTGCCTTGACGCCGAAGCTGGTGAAGGTGGCCCCCGATACGGAATCGACCACCGGGCTGTTGGCCTCGACGATCCGCTCCTCGATCACGGGGAAAGCCCGGCTGATGATGGCGGAAGTGTCGTGGTTGTCGCCCAGCTCGATGTCGGTGATCTTGCCGGCGTCAAAGGTGACGGTGACGGTCAGGTCGCGGTCGTAGCTGGGTGCGGTGCCCTCGAAGCTGCCGCTGACCGACGCGGGGTCAACGGTGGAGGCCGGCGCGCTGCTGCTGGGCGCTGCCGAACTGGCGGTGCTGGAGGACGAGCCGCCGCAGCCCGCCAGGGACAGCAGCATGCCCGCCGACAGCACAGCTGCCAGTGCGCGGGACAGTTTTTTCATGGTACATTCTCCTTTCTGTTGAGAAGGGCGGATCGGTCCGCCCTCTTTACGCTCATTATAGCACGGGCGTTTCAAAATGGGTAGTGCAAAAAGCAAAATGCGATCGGATTGTAACCATTGCCCGAAATGCGGGCCGGAATTTGTAAGCTGTTACAAATATGTGAAAAAACGCCCGCCGCGCCGGCGCAGAAAAGAAAAAATCCCGCTCCGGTCATTTTCCTCTTGCATTTTTTTGAATTCGTGCTATACTATTACAGCAATCGTTCCCAAGGCCGCTCGACGGGGTAGCCGAAATTGAAGGTTGTGATGGGCGCATACATTGAATATGGCCCCTATTCGTCAGAACCAGAAATGAGGTGAAAAGCTATGAAACAGGGTATCCATCCCAACTACGTTGACTGCACCATCACCTGCGCGTGCGGCAACGTGATCAAGACCCGCTCCACCAAGCCCGAGATCCACGTTGAAATCTGCTCCAAGTGCCATCCTTTCTACACTGGCAAGCAGAAGCTAGTCGATACCGGCGGACGTGTGGACCGCTTCAATCGCCGCTTTGGCCGCAAGTAATTGCATCAACGCGCACTATCGCCGCTCTCCGTTTCGGGGGGCGGCGTTTTGATGTACAGGGCCAGGTCCAGACCGTGCGGATTCGTCCGGTCTGGACCTTTTCTGCATTTCTGCGCGCGGGGACGGGAACCTTAATTTTTGCCTGCGTTCATCCTTCTGCCTTATTTTGAACAC
Organism: Candidatus Faecalibacterium gallistercoris; assembly: GCA_019116585.1. GTDB lineage: Bacteria > Bacillota > Clostridia > Oscillospirales > Ruminococcaceae > Faecalibacterium > Faecalibacterium gallistercoris. Next base: position 32,579 of record DXBJ01000050.1, read on the forward strand.
ATTTGGGCCCTACACTTACCAGTGATCCCCTGGGGCGCGGCGGCAAAGCCGTGCGGCCCCTCTGAGACGAAAGGAGTTTTTGCCAGTGATCGAAGTTTCCCATTTGACGCGGATGTACGGCGTGCGGGCGGCGGTGAAAGACCTGTCTTTCACGGTGGAGGACGGGCAGATCTACGGCCTGCTGGGGCCCAACGGCGCGGGCAAGTCCACCATTATGAACATCCTGGCGGGCTATCTGGCCGCCACCAGCGGGACGGTGACGGTCTGCGGCCACCCGCTGCCCGAGGAGGCGGCCGCCGCCCGGGCCTGTATCGGCTACCTGCCCGAGACGCCGCCCCTCTACCCCGAGATGACGGTGGAGGAATACCTCCGGTTTGCCGCAGCCCTGAAAGGGGTGCGGCGGGGCGAGCGGGCGGCCCAGGTGGAGCAGGCCGCCCGCCGCACCGGGCTGGCGGGGGTGATGCCGCGGCTGATCCGCAACCTGTCCAAGGGGTACCGCCAGCGGGTGGGCATCGCCCAGGCCCTGCTGGGCAGCCCCTCCATCATCATCCTGGATGAGCCCACCGTGGGCCTTGACCCGGCCCAGGTGATTGAGATCCGCCGCCTGATCCAGCAGCTGGGCAAAAGCCACACCGTTATCCTGTCCAGCCACATCCTCAGCGAGGTGCAGGCCGTCTGCACCCGGGTGCTGATCCTGTCCCACGGGCAGCTGGCGGCCAGCGGCGACCTGGCCAGCCTGACCGCCGGCGGCAGCCTGGAAGAACGCTTCCTGGAGCTGACCGGCGGCGAAAGTGAGGAAGAGTCCATCACCGGCACAGGGGAGGAGGATGCGACATGACGGCGATTTTTGTGCGGGAGGTGCGCAGCGCCTTTTCCGGGATGATGGGCTGGCTGCTGACCGCCTTTCTGGTGGCGGCGTCCGGCCTGTACTTTATGGCCAACAACCTGGGTTTTGGCCTGACCGACTTCGGCTACTACACATTGTACCAGACCTCTTTTGTCCTGCTGGTGTATGTGCCGGTGCTGGCCATGCGCAGCCTGGCAGGGGAGCGGCACGCCCGCACCGACCAGCTGCTGCTGACCAGCCCGGTGCCGGCCTGGGGCATCGTGCTGGGCAAATACCTGGCCATGTGCGCGGTGTTTGCCCTGCCCTGCCTGGCGGATGCGGCCATGATCCTGGCGCTGCGGCTGCTGGGCTCCACCGGCACGGCGCTGGCATCCAATTTCGCCAGCCTGCTGGGCTATTACCTGCTGGGCTGCGCCGCCATCGCCCTGTGCGAGTGGATCTCGGGCCTGACCGAAAACCAGATCGTGGCGGCGGTGCTGGGCTTTGCGGCCCTGCTGCTGGCCTTCCTGATGCCCAGCCTGCGCAGCCTGTTCAGCGCCGGCAGCGCCGCGGCCCTGGTGATTTTTACCCTGCTGGCGGCGGGCGCATCCGTCCTGGCCGGGCTGCGCAGCCGCAGCCTGACGCTGGGCTGCGTCCTGTTTGCGGTGCTGGCGGCGGGGATCTCGGCGCTGTTCCTGTTCCGCAGCGGGTGGCTGACCGGGGCTTTCAGCGCGGTGCTGGAGGCGCTGTGCCTGTTTGCGCCCTTTGAGCGGTTCGTCAACGGCAGTTTTTCGGTGCAGGCGGTGGTCTATTACCTCAGCGCGGCGGGGCTGTTCCTGTTCTTTGCGGCGCAGGGGCTCGAAAAGCGCCGCTGGGTCTGACAGGGGGTGCAGGGAATGAAACAAAAGAAAAAAGCCGGGCGCCCCGACGGAGGGCGCATCTTCCGCAGCGGGGTATATTCCACCGCCATCCTGGCCGCCGCCGTGGTGCTGGCGGTCCTTGTCAACCTGGTGGTGCAGGCGATCCCGGTCCGCTACACCGAGTTCGACCTCTCCGAAGGGGGCCTGTACACCCTGGGCAGCACGTCGGCCCAGCTGGCCGGCAGCCTGGAACAGGATGTGACCATCTACTATCTCTGCGAGACGGGCAGCGAGGACGCCATCATCACCGGCCTGCTGGACCAGTACGCGGCAGCCGGCAGCCACATCCGCTGGCAGCAGATCGACCCGGCGGTCTATCCCACTTTTGCCGCCCGGTACGGGGCCGAGACGGTCTCCACCGGCAGCCTGATCCTGGACGCCGGGGAGCGCAGCGCCGTCCTGGACGCCGCGGATTTCTACGTTTACGACTATACCGATTATTATACCTACAGCGTCCGCTTCGACGGCGAGCAGCAGATCACCTCGGCCCTCTACCGGCTGACCAGCGACGAGGCCAGCCGGGCCTACTACACCACCGGCCACGGGGAAAAATCCCTCTCCTCCACCCTGGTGGACGCCCTGGCCACCCAGAACATCGAGACCGAGCCCCTCAGCCTGCTGTCCGGCCCGGTGCCGGAGGACTGTGCGCTGCTCATCATCCACTGCCCCGCCACCGACTTTGCCGGGCCGGAGGGGGCGGTGGATGAGATCGGCTTTCTGCAGGCCTATCTGGACGGGGGCGGCAAGGTGCTGCTGACCACCGACGCCTACTACAGCACCCCCCGCCTGGACGCCGTGATGGCCGGGTTCGGCCTGGCCCGGGTGGACGGGCTGGTGGTGGAAGGGGACGCCGGCCATAGCCTGTACGGCTACAGCTATTACCTGCTGCCCGACTACGCAGCTTCCAGCGGCAGCACCGCCCTGGACGGGCTGGACCTCACCGCTCCGGTGCTGCTGCAGATGGCCCAGGGCATCGCCATCACCCCCACCGACGGCATCACCGCCGGGCCGCTGCTGACCACCTCGGACGCGGCCTACAGCAAGGCGGCGGGCTACGACATGACCACCGCCGACCGGGAGGAGGGGGACCTGGACGGCCCCTTTGACCTGGCGGTCTGGGCCGAGTCGGACAGCACCGGGGCCCAGGTGATCTGGATCGGCTGCTCCAATATGGACGACGACCTGCTTTACCAGAGCATCCCCGGCAACTGCGATTTCCTGGTGGGGTGCGCCGCCTCCCTGACCGGGCAGTCCAGCGGCATCCTGATCGAATCCAAGGCCCTGGAAGCCGACCAGCTGGTGATCCCGGCCCGGACGGCGGCGGCCGTGGGGCTGGTGTTTCTGGCCCTGGTGCCGGCAGGGCTGCTTGTGACGGGGGCGGTGGTCACCATCCGCCGCCGCAGAAGGTAAGGGGGAGCACCATGCGGGCAAAACAGCGCACCCTGCTGGTCCTGCTGGGGCTGATCGTGCTGGCCGGGGCGGCCCTGGCCCTGCTGACCCTGGCCAACCGCCGGGAAGAAGAGGCCGCCAGCGCCGCCGAGGCGGGGACCATCCCCCTTTCCAGCTTTGCGGTGGAGGACCTGACCGCCATCCAATACACCTGGCAGGGGCAGACGGTGTCCCTGGCCTATGAAGAGGGGGTCTGGACCCTGGCGGACGACCCGGACTACCATCTGGACCAGACCAAATGCGACACCATGGCCGCGGCCCTGGCCGACCTGAAGGCCAAGCGCCGGCTGGAAGCCCCGGCAGGGGAGGACTACGGCTTCGCCGCGCCTCTGCTCACCGTCACGGTGACGGCGGCGGACCAGACCAGCACCTTCACCTTTGGGGACACCAACACCGTCACCGGGGACATCTACCTCCAAAAGGCGGGGGACGGCGCCGTCTACACCGCGGCGGCAGCCAAGGCGGGCTGCTTCGAGTACGGCAAGGCGGAGCTCTTCGAGCCTTTCAACCCGGCGGGCATCACCGCCAGCCGGCTGGAGCGCATCGAGTACACCCTCCCGGAGGGGGAGACGGTCCGCCTGCAGGCGGTGTCGGTGCCGGCGGAAGAGACCGAAGGGGACAGCGCCGCCTACACCACCGTCTGGCGCCTGGCGGACGATCCCGACGCCCCTCTGGACCAGGAGGCGGTAGACGCCCTGCTGTCGGCGCTGGGGGGCTACGTGACCGGCCAGATCACCGGGGCGGACCCCTCTGCCTACGGTTTTGACCAGCCGCTGGCCGCCGTCTCGGTCTCGGACGGGGAGAAGAGCTATGCCCTCGCCTACGCCTCCGGCGCCGACGGCTATTACCTGAGGGTGGAAGGGGACGGCTCGGTCTACACGGTGGACGGGACGGCGGCCGCCGCCTTTGTCCCGGCGGAAGAACTGAAAAGCTGAGCCCTCTCCCCGCCGGATGCGGGGGAGCAGGCAGCGTGTCGCAAAAGCGCCACGCTCCAGGGGGAACCCATTTCTGCCTGCTGCGCAGGACAGAAATTCCTTCCCCCTGGTATCCCCCTGGGGACAAAATTGAGCGCTGAACCGCGCACTCGGCCTTGGGGCCTCGCACACTCTCAGCGCTCAATTTCCCTGTATGTGTCCCGTCCATCCGCACATGTCGGCTGGACGGGACTTTTTTGACAGTCTGCCCCCTCCCCGCCGGATGCGCGGCCCTGCGCCTGTTTTTGTGCCCCGGGGCGGCGGGGGCCGGCGCGGCAGGGCGGCCGCGCCGAAAAAGATTCGTTTCTGAATTGACATTTTCCGCGGGATTGTTTAAGATAGTCCTTGTATACCGGCTGCATGCCTGCCGCCGGGATGAGGCAATAGGATAAGGGGAGGACTCTTTTGGAAAATGGACAATTCTGTGATCGTATCCCTGCGGGATATTGTGGTGGACTTTGACGGCCAGCGCATCCTGAACGGGCTGAACCTGGACATCCACGACAAGGAATTCGTGACCCTGCTGGGCTCGTCCGGCTGCGGCAAGACCACTACCCTCCGGCTGATCGCCGGCTTTCTGGAGCCGAACGCAGGCACGGTCAGCCTGCACGGCAAGGACATTACCGGGGTGCCGCCCTACAAGCGGCCGGTGAACACCGTGTTCCAGAAATACGCGCTGTTCCCGCATCTGAACGTGTTTGAAAACGTGGCCTTCGGCCTGCGGCTCAAGCACATGGACGAGGACACCATCCGCACCAAGGTGCGGGATATGCTGGAGGTGGTGGGCCTGAAAGGTTTCGAGCGGCGCAGCATCTCCCAGATGTCGGGCGGCCAGCAGCAGCGTGTGGCCATCGCCCGCAGCCTGGTCAACGAGCCGGAGATCCTGCTGCTGGACGAGCCCCTGGGCGCTTTGGACCTCAAGCTGCGCAAGGAGATGCAGCTGGAGCTCAAACGGCTGCAGCGGGAGATGAACATCACCTTTATCTATGTCACCCACGACCAGGAAGAAGCCCTGACCATGTCGGACACCGTCGTGGTCATGAACGGCGGCGTGATCCAGCAGGTGGGCACCCCCGAAGAGATCTACAACGAGCCCCGGAACGCCTTTGTGGCCGACTTCATCGGCGACTCCAACATCATCGACGGGGTGATGCACCGGGACTTCCTGGTCTCCTTCGCGGGGGTGCAGTTCCCCTGTGTGGACCGGGGCTTCAAGCCCGAGCAGAGCGTCCAGGTGGTGGTCCGCCCCGAGGACATCGAGGTGGTCTCGCCCATGGAGGGCCAGCTGACCGGCGAGGTCAACGAAGTGATCTTCAAGGGGGTCCACTTTGAGATGCACGTGGATTGCGACGGGCGGGAGTGGCTGATCCACTCCACCCGCGCCTGCACCCCCGGCGAGCGGATCGGGATGCGGATCGGCCCCAACGAGATCCACATCATGGCGCGGAGCGAGGGGTGATGCGGGATGAAAGTGTATGACAAGCGGCTCGCCTCCCCGTATCTGGTCTGGATGGCGCTTTTCACCGTGATCCCCCTGCTGATCGTCTGCTACTACGCCCTGACCGACAGCGAGGGGCGTTTCACCCTGGCCAACCTGGTCTCGGTCAGCGGGTACGGGTCGGTCTTTGCCCGCAGTTTGCTGCTGGCCCTCATCGCCACCGTCATCTGCCTGGTCATCGCCTTCCCGGTGGGGTACTTCCTGTCCCGGCTGCGGGTGAACAAGCAGCGGATCATGCAGATGCTGGTGATGCTACCCATGTGGATGAATTTTCTGCTGCGGACCTACGCCTGGATGGGCCTTTTGAGCATCAACGGACCCATCAACACCCTGCTGGGGGTGTTCGGCCTGGGGCCCTTCAATATGCTGAACACCGCCGGGGCGGTGGTGCTGGGCATGGTGTACAACTACGTGCCCTATATGATCCTGCCCCTTTACACCAGCATGGTCAAGATCGACCAGAGCATCATCGAGGCCGCCCAGGACCTGGGTGCCAACACCACCAAGACCCTGTTCCGGGTGCTGATCCCCATGAGCGTGCCGGGCATCTGCACCGGCATCACCATGGTGTTCGTCCCGGCGGTGTCCACCTTTGTCATCAGCCGGATGCTGGGCGGCGGCGCCAACCTGCTGATCGGCGACCTGATCGAGATGCAGTTTCTGGGCAACAGCTATAACCTGAACGTGGGCTCGGCCATGAGCCTGGTCCTGATGATCATCGTCCTGCTGTGCATGAGCTTCACGTCCAGCTTTGACGAAGACGAAATGGAGGGGGTGTCCTGATGAAAACAAAGCATCTCCGCCTGATGCAGCGGACCTATATCATCCTGTTTTTCGGGTTCATGTATCTGCCCATCGCGTACATGATCCTGTTCAGCTTCAACGAGAGCAAGGGCTACGCCCTGTTCACCGGCTTCACCCTGAAATGGTACGAGAGCCTGCTGCACAATTCCTCCATCCTGCGGGCCCTGGCCGTCTCGGTGGAGGTGGCGCTGGTCTCGGCGGTGGTGGCCACCATCCTGGGCACGGCGGCCTCCCTCGGCATTGCCGGCATGAAGCGGACCAGCCGCCTGGTCATCACCAACGTGACCTACATCCCGGTGGTCAACCCGGAGATCATCACCGGCATCTCCCTGATGCTGCTGTTCGTGGCCTACCAGCGCTTTGCCGCCGGCGTGCCCTGGCTGCCCGACACCATCATGGGGATGCCCACCCTCCTGATCGCCCATGTGGCTTTCAATGTGCCCTACGTCATCTTCAACGTCAGCCCCAAGCTCCGCCAGCTGGACGTCCACCTGTACGAGGCGGCCCTGGACCTGGGCTGCGACCCCCGGCAGGCCTTCTTCAAGGTCATCCTGCCCGAGATCAGCCCGGCCATCCTCTCCTCCTTTTTGATCTGCCTGACCTACTCCATTGACGATTTCATGATCTCCTACTTCAACTGCGGCACCGTCGAGACGCTGCCCATCGCCATCTACTCCATGACCCGCCGCAAGGTCAGCCCGGAGATCTATGCGCTGTCCACCATCATGTTCGCGGCCATCCTGGCGGTGATCCTGATCTCGAACGCGGCCGAGGGCCGCCGCTACCGGCGGGACCTGACCGCCCAGCAGCAGGCCCAGATGTGAGGGAGGGAAAGCCATGAAGCGTTTGTTTGCATTTCTGTCCGCCCTGGCGGTGACGGCCGCCTGCGCCGTGACCGCCTGGGCCGCCCAGCCCATCCAGGTGGTGGAGGGCATCCGCGTGTCGGGGGATTACGACTGGACCCGTTTTGCCGGCCAGAACGTGACCCTGAACGTCTACAACTGGGGCGAATACATCTCCAACGGCTCGGACGGCAGCATCGACGTGGTGGACGCCTTTGAGCGACTCACCGGCATCAGCGTCAACTACACCACCTTCGACTCCAACGAGTCGATGTATGCCAAGCTCAAATCGGGCGCGGCCAGCTACGACGTCATCATCCCCTCCGACTATATGGTGGCCAAGATGATCGACGAGGGGATGCTGCTGCCCCTGAACTTCGACAACATCCCCAACTTTGCCCTGATCGACGAGGGCTACCGCAACCCCGACTACGACCCGCAGAACGCCTACAGCGTCCCCTATATGCTCTGCACCACCGGCATCATCTACAACACCACCATGGTGGACCAGGCCCCCGCCGCCTGGGCCGACTTGTGGGACGAGCAGTACGCCGGCAATATCCTGATGTTCAACAACAGCCGGGACGCCTACGCCATCGCGGCTTTCAAGGAGGGCAAGAGCGTCAATCCCCCCACCACCGCCGAGGTGGACGAGGTGATGGAGCAGCTCAAGGCCCAGAAGCCCCTGGTCCAGGCCTACGTCATGGACGAGATCTTTGACAAGATGATCGGCGGCGAGGCGGCCGTGGGAGTGTACTATTCGGGGGACGCCATCACCATGATCGACGACAACCCCGACCTGGCCTGGGTGTTCCCCGAGGAGGGCAGCGTCCTCTCGGTGGACTGCATGTGCATCCCCGCCGCCAGCCAGAACCAGGAGGCCGCCGAGATGTTCATCAACTTCATGTGCGAGGTGGACGTGGGCGTCGCCAACGCCGAGTACATTGGCTACACCACCCCCAGCTCCGCCGTCTGGGAACAGCTGGACGAGGAGCTGAAGTACAGCGAGATCGCCTACCCCTCGGAGGAGGTGGCCGCCAAAGAGCAGGTGTTTACCGCTCTGAGCGAGGAAGTGAACAGCGAGCTGGACGTCAAGTGGAGCGAGATGAAGAGCTACGACGAGGGCGGCAGCGGCTATCTGTTTTTGCTGCTTCTGCTGGCGATGATCCTGCTGGCCTGCTTCAACATCTGGCGCAAGATGCGCAGAAAGATGCGTAACATGTATTGACGTGCGGCCCCGGAAAGAGGGCCGGAAAGGAGACATACCGATGGAAGACCACAGCAGCTATACCGAACGGATCACCCTGGACGAAGGGGATGTGGATTACCGCGGCCTGATGCGGCCTTCGGCCCTGCTGCGCTGTGCCGAGCACATGGCCACCGCCCACGCCTGGGAGCTGGGGATGGACAAAGCCTTTTACAGCGCGCGGCAGATGGTCTATCTGGTGGGGCGGCAGGCGTTCCAGTTCCTGCGGGTGCCCGCCATGCGGGAGACCGTCACCCTGACCACCTACCCCGAAAAGACCCGCCGCGGCGCCAACAAGCGGGTGCTGGTGGTGCGCAGCCTGGACGGGGAAGAGATGGCCCGGGTGGACACCCGCTGGACCCTGGTGGATACCACCGCCAGCAAGATCATCCGGCACATCCCCGAGGACATGGAGCGCTACTGGAGCGACACGGTGGAGTGGGAGCTGCCCCTGCAGGTGCCCAAAGCGTCCGCGCTGACCAGCGCCGGCCTCCGGCGGGCGGCTTACTCCCTCTGCGACACCAACCGCCACATCAACAACGCGGCCTATCTGGACGTGGCCTGCGACGCCCTGCCCCTGGAAGTGGTGGAACAGGGGCCCATGCGCTATGCCGCCGTCAAGTACCACCGCCAGGTGCCCCTGGGGGAGGAGATGGAACTGTTCTACGGCCCCGCCGAAAGCGAGGACGGCCCCGGCTGGTACGTCGCCGGCCGCCGGGAGGACAAGGCTGCCTTCGAGCTGTTCTGCCGGTTTTAAGGGGGCAGGGGAGGGGCACAACAAATTTTCACAAAAGAAATTACAAAAAAGTGACAAAAAGGTATTGCAAATTGGAGACAAAAGAGTTACAATATAGTTACAGCAGCGAGCCAACCCGGCGACTGTGAAATCTTTTTCTTCTTGCTTTTGGGATATCGGGCGCCGCCTGCCCCTCCTCCGGCTGTTCTCCTTCTCAGCTGTTAGGCCGGCGCCACACAGGCGATATCCCGCTTCGTGTGCAAAAAAGTCCGTCTTTCAAGGCGGGCTTTTTTGTTTGTCTGCCCGCGCCTGGGGGCGGCGGGTCTGGCGCGGGCCGGCGCACGGAGCAGTGTTGAGGAGTTTTCAGATACACCCTATGCAAAGTGACTGTTTTTTGCGAGCGGAATTTGGAAAAGTTTGTCGCCGGAAGGTTTTGTATTCTGGCCTCAAATGTGGTATTATTATAGCCAAGTATTTGTCCCCGGCGCCGCGCGGCGCGCAGGCGTCCGAGGTTTCGCACAGGTTGGCATGAAAAGGAGATTATCATGGCATACTTTTATGAAGAACCCTCCCGTACTTTTGGCGAATACCTGCTGGTCCCCGGCTATTCCTCCGCGGAGAATGTGCCCGCCGCAGTGAGCCTCAAGACCCCCCTTGTCAAGTACCGCAAAGGGGAAGAAAAATGCCCCCTGGAAATGAACATCCCCATGGTCAGCGCCATCATGCAGTCGGTCTCGGGCGAAAACCTGGCCATCGCGCTGGCCCGTCAGGGCGGCGTGTCCTTCATCTACGGCTCCCAGAGCATCGAGGATGAGGCCGCCATGGTCCGCCGGGTCAAGACCTACAAGGCCGGCTACGTGGTGTCCGACTCGAACCTGGGCCCCAATGCCACCCTGCACGACGTGCTGGAGCTGAAAGCCCGGACCGGCCATTCCACCATCGCCATCACCGACGACGGCACCGCCAGCGGCAAGCTGATGGGCATCGTGGCCTCCCGCGACTACCGGATCAACCACACCCCCGACGACGCGCCGGTGACCACCTTCATGACCCCCATGAGCAAGCTGGTCACCGCCCCCGAGAACACCTCCCTGCACGACTGCAACAACATCATCTGGGACAACAAGATCAACACCCTGCCCCTGGTGGACGAGGAAGGCCGCCTGAAATACTTCGTCTTCCGCAAGGACTACAACTCCCACAAGGAGAACGCCAACGAGCTGCTGGACGCCCGCAAGAGCTATGTGGTCGGCGCAGGCATCAACACCCGCGACTACGCCGAGCGGGTGCCCGCCCTGGTGGACGCCGGGGTGGATGTTTTGTGCATCGACTCTTCCGAGGGTTTCTCGGAGTGGCAGAGCCGCACCCTGAGCTGGATCCGCGAGCACTACGGCGACAAGGTCAAGGTGGGCGCAGGCAACGTGGTGGACCGGGAGGGCTTCCTCTTCCTGGCCAAGGCCGGGGCCGACTTTGTCAAGATCGGCATCGGCGGCGGCTCCATCTGCATCACCCGCGAGACCAAGGGCATCGGCCGCGGCCAGGCGACCGCCGTCATCGAGGTGGCCAAGGCCCGCGACGAGTACTTCCAGGAGACCGGCATCTACATCCCCATCTGCTCGGACGGCGGCATCGTCCACGACTACCACATCACCCTGGCCCTGGCCATGGGCGCAGACTTCGTGATGCTGGGCCGCTACTTCGCCCGCTTCGACGAGAGCCCCACCAACCGGGTCCGCGTCAACGGCCAGTACATGAAGGAGTACTGGGGCGAGGGCTCCAACCGCGCCCGCAACTGGCAGCGGTACGACCTGGGCGGCGCGACCAAGCTCTCCTTTGAGGAGGGCGTGGACAGCTACGTGCCCTACGCCGGCCCCCTGGCCGAGGGCGTCCAAACCACCCTGTACAAGGTCAAGAGCACCATGTGCAACTGCGGCGCGCTGACCATCCCCGAGCTGCAGCAGAAGGCCAAGCTGACCGTCGTTTCTTCCACCTCCATCGTGGAGGGCGGCAGCCACGACGTCCTGCTCAAAAACTCCACCCCCAACATCATGAACGGGTAAATTTCTGCCTTTCGGGCCCCGGCGCAAGCCGGGGCTTTTCTGCATCCGGGATAAGTGGCAGACTTGACAGCTGACGCGACATTGCACCGGAATTTGACCGGAATTTTGCAAAAAGAACTTGCGCCGCGCCCCAAATGATGCTATCATATCGTTAATATACAAGTGCCGGCCCCGGGTCAGGGCCGGCCGCTACATGAGAGAACAAGAGGGGAAAGCTCTATGGAAAATAAGATCGAAGTGATCCCGTATATTCCCGACGAGGACTATGACAACCCTGCCATGGTGGTGGACTTTTACGAGTTCACCATGGCCAACTGCCTGTTTCTGCACGGCTACAAGGACACAAAGCTGGTCTTTGATATGTTCTTCCGCAAGAACCCGGACGACCAGGGCTATTCCATCAGCGCCGGCCAGCGCAAGCTGACCCGCTTTTTGCTGAACTACCACTTCAACGCCCAGGACATCTGGTGGCTGCGCACCAAGGGCATGAGCGAGGAGTTCTGCGAATACCTGCGCACCTACCAGTGGAAAGGGGATATGTACGCCCTGCCCGAGGGGACGGTGTGCTACCCCAACGTCCAGATGGTGCGGATCGAGTGCGACATGGTGGGCGCGATCCTGATCGAGACGTACCTTTTGCAGACCATCAACTTCCACAGCCTGATCGCCACCAAGGCCACCCGGATCGTGGGCCTGAACACCCACACCCCCCGCAGCGTGATGGAGTTCGGCACCCGGCGGGCCCAGGGCGAGAGCGCCGGCAACGACGGCGCCTATGCGGCGGTGCTGGGCGGCTGCGTGGGCACCGCCAACTGCCTGGCCGAAATGAAGTTCGGCGCAGAGGTCAAGGCGGTGGGCACGGTGGCCCACAGCTTCATCGAGTTTTTCCCCACCGAGTTCGAGGCGTTCAAGGCCTTTGCGGACACCTACCCCGAGTCGGTCAGCCTGCTGCTGGACACCTACAACATCATGGAGAGCGGCCTGCCCAACCTCATCAAGCTGGACGATTACCTGATCGAGAAATACCCCGACGACCCCAACAAGCGGGTCAAGTCCGCCCGCATCGACTCGGGCGACCTGGCCCGCGGCTCCAAGCGGCTGCGCAAGGCCCTGGACGCGGCCGGCAAGACTTATATCAAGCTGGTGGCCTCCAACGCCCTGGACGAAAAGAAAATCGCCAACATGGAGCTGTACGAGCACGCCCACTTCGACTCCTACGGCGTGGGCGAGAACCTGATCACCTCGGCTTCCGACCCGGTGTTCGGCGGCGTTTACAAACTGGTGGCGGTCAAGCAGGCCGACGGCAGCTACCAGCCCAAGATGAAGATTTCGGACAGCGTCAGCAAGGCCATCATCCCCGGCAAAAAGATGCCCTGGCGTCTGTACGACGCCAACGGCCAGGCCCAGTGCGACCTGATCGCCATGGACGGCGAGGTGATCGAGGCGGGCAAGCCCATCACCATGGTCAACCTGGACCCCGACGCGGTGGAGCGGGTCATCACCTTTACCCCCACGGCGGTCAAGCCCCTGCTGGTGCCCTATATCCTGGACGGCCAGCTGGTCATCGAGCTGCCCTCCATCAGCGAGCGGCGGGCGTATGTGGCCCGCCAGCTGACCAGTGAGGTGTGGGAGAGCGAGCTGCGGATGGAGTGCCCTCACAAGCACTATGTCAACATGACCCCCGCCGTGGCCGAGTGCCGCGAAAAGATGTACGCCGAGTATCACGGCGGCCGGATGTGAACGGTTGACAAATGCCCGGCGCTATTGTATTATAGTATCTGCCCGCCGCCGCGCCCCCGGGGTGCGGCGGCTGCGGGCCGCTGTGGTGAAATTGGCAGACACGAGGGACTTAAAATCCCTTTCTGGAGACAGAGTACGGGTTCGACCCCCGTCGGCGGCATTGCAAAGCCTGTGAAGTGTGCGTTGGCACGCCTCACAGGCTTTTTTGCTGGGCAGGGGTGCCGCCGAAAAGGATAATCTTGACAAAGCGAATGCAATGTGATATGATTTTGATATCGAAACGATGCTTCTCAAACCATTGTCAGGAGGATGATGTATATGACGGAAAAGATTTTGCAGACGAAAAAGAACGGGATGCCCGTATTGCTGCTGGTGCTGCTGGGCTACGTCGTCGCCATTGCGGCGGCGGTCGCGGTCGGGATGGCCGGGGTGCCGGGCGTCCTGGGCAACGTGGTGATGGGCATCGCCATTGTGTACATGGTCCTGGCCTGGATCCTGCTGTGCGGGCTCAAGGTTCTCAAGCCCCAGGAGGCTCTGGTGCTGACTTTGTTCGGCAACTACATCGGCACCCTGAAAGGGGAGGGCTTTTACTGGGTCAACCCCTTCTGCACGGCGGTCAACCCCGCCGCCGGCACCCGCCTGAGCCAGAGCGGGGACGTCCAGAACGGCGACGCCACCGGGCTGGCCGCGGTGCTGGGCAAGGAGGCGGCCAACCAGGCCGCGGCAGCCGCCAACAGCGGCAAAAAGATCTCCCTCAAGCGGATGACCCTGAACAACGCCCGCCAGAAGATCAACGATTGCCTGGGCAATCCGGTGGAGATCGGCATCGCGGTGATCTGGCAGGTCAAGGACACCGCCAAGGCGGTGTTCAATGTGGACAACTACAAGGAATACCTCTCCCTCCAGTGCGACAGCGCCCTGCGCAATGTGGTGCGCATCTACCCCTATGACGTGGCCCCCGGCATCGACACCACCGGCGACGGCCAGCCCGACGACGGCAGCCTGCGGGGCTCCAGCGAAGTGGTGGCCGAGCGCATCCGGGCCGAGATCCAGGACAAGGTGGAGGAAGCCGGCCTCGAAGTTCTGGAGGCCCGCATCACCTACCTGGCCTACGCCCCCGAGATCGCCGCGGTGATGCTGCAGCGGCAGCAGGCGTCGGCCATCATCGACGCCCGCAAGATGATCGTGGACGGCGCCGTGGGCATGGTGGAAATGGCTCTGGAGCGCCTGAGCGAAAACAATGTGGTGGAGCTGGACGACGAGCGGAAGGCGGCCATGGTCTCGAACCTGCTGGTTGTGCTTTGCGGCAACCATGACGCCCAGCCTGTGGTCAATTCCGGCAGCCTGTACTGATGGCTGAGCCCAAAAAGCAGGTGCCGCTGCGCCTGTCCGCGAAGTTGTACGACGCCATCGCCGCCTGGGCGGAGGACGACTTCCGGTCGGTGAACGGACAGATCGAATATCTGCTGACCGAATGCGTGCGCCAGCGAAAGAAAAACGGCAAGTATGTCCCGGAGGAATTGGATGTGCCGCCCGAACTGGACCTGAAATAAACGACGAAAACGGCCGCCATGCAGCATTGCACGGCGGCCGTTCTTTGCAGGATGTCCAGGTGGTCCGGGGTCCGGCGGGGCGTCAGCGCCGTTTGATGTGCTTGCTGCCCCAGCTGCGCTGTTCCCGGATGGCGTTCTGGACCCACCAGAGCCCGTACAGGGCCAGGGCGATGGCGCTGAGGGCCAGCACCACCTTTAAATAAAGGCTGCCCAGAAAGGCCTGGAACTGGGCGATGCCATAGAGCACCGGGTTCCGGTTGACGTCCTGGCCTGCGACCAAGTTGACCACGCCGATGGTCTCGCCGGCGAGGCGGATCTCCACCGTGCCGATGATGTCCCCCTGCTTGACCGGCGCGGCCGCCGACTCGGGCAGGTGGAAAAACTTCTGGGTCACCGAGTTGTCCGAGGAGGAGGGCAGGATGGTCATCATCTGGTCGTCGGGGTAGAGCAGGAGGGTGTCGGTTTCGGAGGAATACTTGACCGGGATCTCGGCCAGGGCCTGGTCGGGGTCGAGGGCGGCCTGGACCGAAAAGCTGCTGTAGACCCAGTCCATCAGCTGGGTGGTCTCGTAAAGGGCGGGGCGGCGGTTGGCGTAGCCGTAGGCGTCGGCAGTGTCGGGCACCCCCATGACGCAGAAGATATAGGTCTCGCCGTCCTGGGAGGCCCAGGAGACATAGCTCTGGGTGCCGGTGTCGTTTTTGTAGGCCACCACGTCGCACATGCCCCCCTTCATGGCCGAGCGGTAGAATTTGCCCCCGCTGCTCTGGTTCAGGGCCATGTTCTGGTTGGTGAGGATAAAGGGCTTGGAGTGCTTCTCCTTGGCGGGCATCTGGAAGGTGGCCGACCCGGCGATCTCCACAAAGGCGTCAAAGCCCATCAGATACCGCAGGATCAGGTACATATCCACGGCGTTTGTCACATTGCCGGGGTCGAGGCCGCAGGCGTCGGTCCAGGTGCTGGCGGTGGTGCCGATCTGCTGGGACAGGCTGTTCATCTGGCTGACCCAGCCGGCCAGGTCGTTGCCCGACAGCTGGTAGGCCATGCCCATGGCGGCGTCGTTGGCGTTGCGCAGCAGCATGGCATAGAGGGCCTCCCGCAGGGTGAAGGTCTCGCCCGAGCGCATATCGGCGTTGTCGGTGCCATAGACATAGTCCGAAATGGCAAAAGGCATCTGGAAGGTGCGGGTGTCCAGCTCGTCGCCGTAATTGGTCAGGACCAGGGCGGCGCACATCAGCTTGGTCAGGCCCCCGGCGGACACCTGGGCGGTACTGTCCTTGTCATAGACGATGATGTTGGTGTCGGTGTTGACGATGTAGGCGCTTTGGGCCTTGACGTCGTAGACCGGGCTGGGGTCAAAGATGGCGCCTGCCGGCATGGCCAGGCAGCCCACGGCCAGCGCCAGGGTCAAAAGCAGTGCAAAAAGTCGTTTCATGTAGACAATTCCCTCAGAACGCGTTACAATAAGAGCGTCGATTTCTATCAAAAAACCGCATTGGATGCGGAACAGTCAAACAGGACCGGGCGCGTGGTCCGGTCTTACTCTAATAATATAGCAGGTTTGCAGGTGGGTGGCAAGGGTTTGGCACATCACTTTCACAAACCAAAAGAGGGAGACACGCATGATCTATATCACTGGGGATACCCACGGGGAGCTGGACCGCTTCAAGGGCAAAGAGCTGCGCCGCCTGGGCAAAAACGACGTCCTTTTCGTGCTGGGGGACTTCGGCTTTTTGTGGGACGGCGGCAAAGAGGAGCGCAAGCGCCTGGACTGGCTGGCCAAGCGCCCCTACACCATCCTGTTCCTGGACGGCACCCACGAAAACTTCGAGATGCTGGACGCTTTGCCGCTGGAGGAAAAGTTTGGCGGGCGGGTGCAGCCGGTGGGCGGCAACGTCTACCACGTCTGCCGGGGCAGCATCCTGGAGCTGGAGGGGATGAGCTTCCTCTGCTTTGGGGGCGGCGAGAGCCCCGACAAGGAAGAGCGGGACCCCGGCGTCAACTGGTGGCCCCGGGAGATGCCCTCGGACGAGGAATACGCCTTTTGCGACGCCAACGTAGAGGCCCACGGCTTCAAAGTAGAGTATGTGCTGACCCACGACGCCCCAAGCAGGTTCCTCGATTTTACCATCCTGCCCTCGGGCGCGGGTAACCGCCTCCATGGCTATTTCGACAAGCTGGTGGAGAAAATGACTTATGACAAGTGGCTGTTTGGCTGCTACCACCGGGACACCCAGCTCTCGCCCAAGGTGCGGTGCCTGTTCAACGATGTGGTGTCGGTGGGGGAGAAAAAGAAAAGCTGGTGGAAACGGTAAAATGTCATGAAAAAATTTGACCGTGTGACCGTCCTGCTGGGGGTGGGGCTGATCCTGGCCCTGCTGGCGGGGCTGAGCCTGGTGGCCGGCGGGTTTATGAAGCTGTTCGGCTTCACCTACGACTCGGTGGGCAGCCTGGTGCTGTATTTTGTCGCGGCGTCGGTGCTGTCCGCCGTGTTTGGCGAGGTGTTCAGCGCCCTGCCCAAGGTATTGTATGCGATGGGCAAGGTGAACCGTGCGGAGGGCGTCATCCTCTATCTGGTCCTGGACACCCTGGTCACCGCCGCGGGCCTCGGGGTGGTGGACCACTGGATGCCCTCGGTGGCGGCCACCGACAAGGCCATCGTGGCGGTGTCGCTGCTGTTTGCCCTGCCGGGCCTTGGCGATTTTGGAAAAGGGAAAAAATAGGCCCTGTGCCGTGCGGGAGAAGCAAAGCCCCCGCGCGGCGTTTTTTGCGCCGCGCCGGCGCGCATACTGTTTACAGATTGTTTACGCAGAGACACTTGTATTCCCGGTCAAAATCTGGTAGGATAAATCATACTTTTCACGGGTTGAAACGAACGGCTCTGTACCAAATCAAAGGAGAAGATCATGGAATATGCGTGGTATTACGACCTCGTGCTGTTGTACGTGGTCTATTCGTTTTTGGGCTGGGTGGCCGAGACGGTGGTCTCGGCGGCCCGGGGCAGGGGCTTTGTGGACCGCGGCTTTGCCGCAGGGCCCTTTTGTTACGTTTACGGCTTTGCCGCGGTGATCATGGCCGTCGGCTTTGACGACCTGCGGGGTTCTCTGGGCTATCTGTTCCTGGGCTGTGTGACGGTGGCTACTGTGGTGGAATGGTTTGCCGCCAAGATCCTGGAGCGGCTGCACCACCGCACCTGGTGGGATTACTCGGGCCACCGCTTCAACATCGACGGTTATGTCTGCCTGCCCTACTCTCTGCTGTGGGGCGTGCTGGGCTGCCTCTCGGTGCTGTGGGGCAACGACCTGCTGCGGGCGCTGTTCCACCTGATGCCGGTGTGGCTGTTCCGCACCCTGGCGTGGGTGCTGGGGATCCTGGCCCTGCTGGACCAGCTGGGCAGCGCCGCCCTGCTGCGCCGCCGGTCCACCCCGCTGGAGGGGCTGAACCGCGCCCTGGAGCGCCAGGCCCGCACCCTGTACGACCGCATCGCCCTGCGGATCGAGCGCCGGATCGAAGGTGCCTACCCCCATGCGGTGGAAAAGCCCGCCGCCCTGGAGCCGGGGGTGAGCCTGGCGGATGTGGTCTGGCTGTTCACCATCGGGTCGCTGGTGGGGGACCTGGTCGAGACGCTGTTCTGCCGGATGACCATGGGGGTCTGGATGAGCCGCTCCAGCCTGGTGTGGGGGCCCTTCAGCATCGTGTGGGGGGCTGCCCTGGTGATGGCGTCGGTGCTGCTGCCCCGCAAAAGGGACGGCAGCGAGCGCACGTCCAGCGAGCTGTTCGTGATGGGCACCTTTATGGGCGGCGCCTACGAATATATCTGCAGCGCCCTGGGCGAGCTGGTGTTCGGGGTGATCTTCTGGGACTACAGCAAGATCCCCTTCAACCTGGGCGGGCGCATCAACCTGCTGTACTGCTTTTTCTGGGGCTTTGCCGCGGTGGCGTGGGTCAAACTGTGCTTCCCCCATGTATCCCGGGGCATCGAGTTCATCCGCCGGCACACCGGCCACTGGCTGACCGTGCTGGTCGGGGTATTCATGGTGGTGAACATGGCGGTGTCGGGGCTGGCCCTGATCCGCAGCGACGCCCGCTCGGAGGGCGAGCCGCCGGCCAACGCGCTGGACGTGTTCCTGGACGACCACTTCCCCGACGAGCGGATGGCCCGGATCTACCCCAACGCAAAGAAAACGTAAGAGAACGGGCCGGGCTGCGCCGGCCATGAGACACAAGGAGGCGACGCAATGCTGACGGCTGTTTTATTATTCTGTGTAGGGCTGCTCTGCCTGGTCAAGGGCGGCGACTGGTTCGTGGATGGAGCGGTGGGGATCGCCCGGCGGTTCCGCCTGCCCGACCTGCTGATTGGGGCCACGGTGGTGTCGGTGGGCACCACCCTGCCCGAGGTGATGATCTCGGCGGCCTCGGCCGTGGGCGGCCATGGGGAGATCGCCTATGGCAACGCCATCGGCTCCATCATCTGCAATGCGGCGCTGGTGGCGGCGGTCACCATTGCGGTCCGGCCCGGTAAGGCGGACGCCGCCGCCCTGCGGCTGCCGGTGGGCTTCTTCTTTGTGGCGGCGGTCTTTTACGCGGCGGTGGCGTACACCACCGGGATGTTCAGCCGGTGGGTGGGCATCGTCCTGCTGGCGATGTTCGCGGCCTATATGGCGGCGCAGGTCGCCGCCGCCCGGCGCGCCCCGGCGGCCCCCGCGTCCGGTGAGGCGGCAGAGGAGAGCGCCGGCGGAAGCCTGGCGGTGGAGCTGGTGCGGCTGGTCCTGTCCGCCGCCCTCATCGCTCTGGGCGCCAACCTGATGGTGGACAACGGCGTGGTCATCGCCGCAGGGCTGGGCGTGCCGGAATCGGTCATCGCCCTTACGGTGGTGGCCCTGGGCACCTCGCTGCCCGAGCTGGTCACCGCCATCACCTCCCTGGTCAAGGGCCATGGGGCCCTGTCCCTGGGCAACGTCATCGGCGCCAACCTGTTCAATCTGGTGCTGGTGAACGGCGTCTCGGTGGCGCTGGCCCCTTTCGGCCTGCCGGAGGGCTCCACCCTGGCCGGCTACAACGCCTCGCTGGTGCTGGACCTGCCGGTGGCGTTTCTGGTGATGGTCCTGCTGGTGGCGCCGCCCTTGTGGAAAGGCCGGCTCTACCGCTGGCAGGGCGTGACCCTGCTGGCCCTTTACGCGGCCTACTGCGCGGTGCAGTTCACCCTGTGATCTGCTCCGGGCAGGGCCGGGTTCCCCGGCACCTTTTATAAAACAACAAATCCCATCCGGCAGGCATCCGCCGGATGGGATTTGTTATCGTCTTAGAAAACCGGTAGGGGAGGGCGCTGCTTCATCAGAAGAGGGTGATGCGGCCTGCGCCGTAGGGGTTCTCGTAGTCCAGCAGGTAGCCGGGGTAGTCGGCCAGGGGGCTGTTGGCGCTGGTCATGACGGCGCCGTCGAACAGCATGGCGTAGCTGGACAGGACCAGGTAGTCCTCGGACACGTAGTCCTTGACCAGGGTGGCGCCGTCGAACATGGCAAAGCCGTCGCCCAGGCTGCGCAGGGTGTAGTTCATGCCGGCCATGTTGTAGGTACGGTTGGGGTCAAGGGGCTCGTAAGCGCCGGTGGCCTTGTTGTAGATCTTGACGTTCTGGACGCGGGGCGTGCCGGTGGCGGGGCCGCTCCAGACGCCCTGGTCGTCGGTCTGGACGGTGTTGGGGATGTCGGTGTGGATCTCATAGGTCGCGCCGGCCACCTGCAGGAAGCCGCCGTTCTCCTGGCCGGAACCGGCATACCGTGCGCCGAACTCCAGAGCGTTCTGGATCTGGGCGCCGGTGACCGACATCAGGCAGGCCACGTTGCCGAAGGGGCTGACCGTCTTGCAGGACATATAGGTCCAGTCGCCGGCGGGGATGTCGGAGCGGATGCCGCCGCCGTTCATGATGGCGATGTCACAGCTGAGCTGCTCGATCTCGTTGAAGTAGGCGTAGATGCCGTCGGCCACCAGGTCGCCCATGTTGGTCTCCTGCGAGCGGATGAGGCGGTCGCCGGTGACGGGGTCGTTGATGTAGAAGTTGATGGGGCTCTCGGCGATCTTCTCGCCCAGCATGTTGTCCACCGCGTTGATCCAGTCGGTCTGGAGGATCAGGGTCTCGTTGAAGGGGTTGACGTTGCTGGAGGAGATCAGCTCGGTGGTGAAGTTGCGGTCGGTGTCGATGGTCATGCGGCCCACGTTGCCCAGATAGCAGCCGGTCTGGGTCAGGACGACGGGGTTGCCCTCGGCGTCGCGGACGGTCTCGCCGGGCATCTCGGTGTGGGAGTGGCCGTCGATGAACGCATTGAAGCCGACGGTGTGCTGGATGACCTCACGGCTGGTCCAGGGCGAGGAGGAGCCGTCCACGCCCAGGTGGCCCAGGCCGATGACAAAGTCGGCGTACAGCCATGCCTCGTCGATGGCCTTCTGGACGGCGTCGTAGAGCTCCTGGCCGTCGTCGCCGCCGTCGATGCCGTAGATGTACTCGTTCTGGCCGGCGTCCATGAAGTAGGCGGGGGTGGATTTGGTGATGGTCTCGGGGGTGGTCACACCGATGAAGGCCAGGATGCGGCCGCCGCGGAAGAAGTACTTGATGGCGGGCAGCACCTTTTTGCCGGTGCGCAGGTCCTTGAAGTTGCAGCTGATGTAGGGGAAGTTGGCCTCTTCGTTGACGATCTCCAGGATGCGGTCCATGCCGTAGTCGAACTCATGGTTGCCCAGAGTGGCCAGGTCATAGCCGGCGGAGTTCATCAGCTTGATGATGGAGGCGCCCTTGTCCATGGCGCCATAGGCGGTGCCCTGGATGTGGTCGCCGGCGTCCAGCAGCAGGACGTCCATGCCGGCGTCCTCGTAGCTCTTCTTGAGGGCCTCGATGGAGGCGTAGGTCAGCTCCGGAGCCTCGTTGTCGATGTAGGTGTGTACGTCGTTGGTGTACAGGATGGTGATGGGGTGTTTTTCAGGCGCGATCGGGGGATAGAACAGGCCGTCCGCACTGACGGGGGCGGCGGTAATGCCCAGGGCGGCGGCTGCGCCGGTCAAAGCGCCGGCCGCTTTCAGGAAATTACGGCGCGAAATATAGCTTTTCATCGAAACGTCCTCCTCATTCTATTGACAGGAATGTGGTTTTTACCCTGTGCGGCGGGATGCCACGACCCCGCTGCACCATCACCATAACAATAGCACAAAAACCGGCCTAAAACAAGACCCAAACAGTCAAAATCTGACTTTTTGAGCGGATAAAAGAAAATATCTTGGGCAGGTTCGCTAAAAAATGGGAAAGATTTTACGCCGTTCATACGAAAAAACAAAACAAAGACAGGACACAGGGAGAAAAAACTTTTTTCTGAAAGTATACTTGTAATACAGGACGTCGCAGACTATCAAAAAAGTCCCGTCCAGCCGACATGTGCGGATGGACGGGACACATACAGGGAAATTGAACGCTGAGAGTGTGCGAGCCGCCTTGCGGCGAGTGCGCGGTTCAGCGCTCAATTTTGTCCCCAGGGGGCAGCTGCGCCAAGCGCGTCCAGTGGACGAAGCAGCGAAGGCGCGGCTGGCGCAGCGCTCCGGTT
>DXBJ01000051.1 GCA_019116585.1 Candidatus Faecalibacterium gallistercoris
AATTTTGTCCCCAGGGGGCAGCCGCGCCAAGCGCGTCCAGTGGACGAAGCAGCGAAGGCGCGGCTGGCGCAGCGCTCCGTTTTTCGCAAGCGCCCACTGTGGCGCGCTGCGAAAATCGGCTAAGCGCAAGAGAGCCAGGGGGAAGGAATTTCTGTCCTGCGCAGCAGGCAGAAATGGGTTCCCCCTGGAGCGTGGCGCTTTTGCGACACGCTGAAAGGCCCTGCTTCTGCAAAGAGAAGCAGGGCCCTACTTGTTACGCCGGGGTGGGGATGCGCGTGACCGTCACGGCGATGTAGTAGACCGGGACGCCGGCCCCGTCCGGCCCGGGCAGGCTGCGGCCCGCCGCGCTGGTGGAGACCACATACCGGTAGTTATAGGCCGGCGTGCCCGGCGCGTTGGTGGCGGGCAGCTTTTCCAGCACCGGGTCCATCTGGTCGGCCACCTTCTGCAGGGCTTCTTCCAGCCCCAGCGAGCCCGGCGCGGCGTAGAGGACGGCGCAGCGGGTCTGCTGGGCGGCGTCCAGGCTGGGATTGTTGACGAAATAATAGTACATCCCGTCCGGGCTGTTGCCCCGCTTGAGGGTGGTGTTCTTGATGCCGCAGGCTTTGACAAAGTCCTCCACCGTCTGCCCATAGCCCGGCGACGTGTTGTAGATGGGGGTGATCTGCCCCTCCTGCACCGAGCCGGTGGCCTGGGCCGAAAGGCTGCCCAGGGCATTCTGGAGGGCGGACTCGTCGGCGCTGTTGTCCTCAAAGGTGATAAAGTCCTTTTTGGCTCCGTCGGGCAGGTCCCCTTCCAGGATGGCGGAGTAGTCGATGTCCGGCGCGCTGCTGGAGCTGCTGGAACTGCTGGAGCTGCCCGAGCCGCCGGGCCAGGAGGGCCACGGCCAGGGACACAGGCAGCAGCTGGCCGCTGTCACAGCGCACAGGGCCAGCGAAGCGATCTTTTCACAAAACATAAAAGTTCCCCCTTGCACAAGAGATGGTTGTCACTCCATCTTATGCAGGGGGGATGCGTTTGCTACCCTGTCACAGCATCAGGTCCAGGCTGGGCAGCTGGTTCCACAGGCGGTAGTAGACCCCCTGCTTTGCCAGCAGCTGGTCGTGGGTGCCGTCCTCCAGGATGCCCTCCTCTCCCAGGACCAGGATACGGTCGTAGTCCTTGATGGTGGTCAGGCGGTGGGCGATGGTCAGGGTGGTGCGGCCGTGGGCCAGTTTTTCCAGGCTCTGGCCCACCAGGATCTCGCTCTCGTTGTCCAGGGCGCTGGTGGCCTCGTCCAGGATCAGGATGGGCGGGTTTTTCAAAAAGACCCGCGCGATGCTCAGCCGCTGCTTCTGGCCGCCGGACAGCTTGACCCCCCGCTCGCCCACGTAGGTGTCGTAGCCGTCCTTCAGGGCCAGGATGAACTTTTCCGCCCCGGCCAGGCGGGCGGCGGCGGCGATCTCCTCCCGGGTGGCGCCCGGGCGGCCGTAGGCGATGTTCTCGGCCACCGTGCCGCTGAACAGGTACACATCCTGCTGGACCACCCCGATGGCGGCCCGCAGGCTTTCCAGGGTGACCTTGCGGATGTCCTGCCCGTCGATGAAGATCCGGCCCGCCGTCACATCGTAAAAGCGGGGGATCAGGTTGCACAGGGTGGTCTTGCCGCCCCCGGAGGGCCCCACCAGAGCCAGGCGCTGGCCTGCGGGGATGTCGATGCTGACGTTCCGCAGCACCTTGTTGTGGTCGTCCGGGTACTCAAAGCTGACATGGTCGAACCGGATGGCCCCGGGCCCCGGCTGCAGGGGCACCGCGCCGGGGGCGTCCTGGATGTCGATGGGGGTGTCCAGGATCTCAAAAAAGCGCTCGATGCCGGTCATGCCCCGCTGGAACTGCTCGGCAAACTCCACGATGCGGCGGATGGTGGCGATCAGGGTGGACACATACAGCGAGTAGGCCACCAGGTCGCCGGGGGTGATCCACCCCTTGACCACGAAGATGCCGCCCCCCAGGATGGTGACCAGGTACATCAGGCCGTCGAACAGCCGGGTGGAGGTCTGGAAGGCCGCCATCACCTTGTAGCTGTTCTTTTTCAGCCGCTGGAAGGTGCCGTTGCCGGCCTCGAACTTTTCGTTCTCGGTCTTTTCGGCGCAGAAGGCCTTGACCACCCGCTCGCCCAGCAGGCTCTCCTCGATCTGGGCGTTCAGCTCGCCCACCTGGACCCGCTGGGCCCGCTGGGTGGCCCGCAGTCTGGTGTTCAGCCTGACCGACACCACCCCCATCAGGGGCACGCAGAGGAACAGCAGGGCGGTCAGCCCCAGGCTGTACCGGCTCAGGATCAGGAAGCTGGCCAGGATCTTGACCCCCGCGATGAAAAATTCTTCCGGGCAGTGGTGGGCAAACTCGGTCACGTCGAACAGGTCGTTGGTGATCCGGCCCATGATCTGGCCGATCTTGTTGTTGGAGTAGTAGGCTACGCTCAGCCGCTGCAGGTGGGCAAAGGCGTCCCGGCGCATATCCGTCTCGATGTACACGCCCATGACGTGGCCCATATCGGACATATAGTAGGCCGCCGCGCCGTCGATGATCCGCAGCACGAAATACAGCAGCCCCAGCTTGAGCACGACCCCCACCGTCAGGGCCGCCAGGTTATCCACGGCGGTGTTGGTGATGTAGCGCAGGATCAGCGGCAGCACCAGGTCGCACAGGCAGGTCAGGGCCGCGCAGAACAGATCCAGGACCATGGTCCGCCAATACTTCTTTTCGTAGGGCCAAAACCGCCGCAGCAGCTGCGCCGCCGAAGTGTGGCGCCGGTTGGGGTCGCCGTACTTCGGTTTTTCCACGTCGTTCAAATCCACCATGTTGTTTTTCTCCTGTTTTCTACATTATGTTCAGGCTTTGGGGCCGTAGTCCCGGGCGCCGTAGATGGCGGTGCCGATGCGGACCAGGGTGGCCCCCTCCCGGATGGCGTTTTCAAAGTCGCCGCTCATCCCCATGGAAAGGGTCTCCATCCGGACGTTTTCGTAGCCCCGCTCCCCCGCCTGGACGAACAGTTTGTACACCTGCCCCAGCAGGGCGCGGTTCTCCCGGTCGTCGTCGTTCACCGGCGGGATGGCCATCAGCCCCTTGACCCGCAGGTGGGGCTGGGCCGCGGCGGTATCCAGCAGGGCCCACAGCTCCTCGGGGGAGACGCCGGTCTTGCTGGCCTCGCCGCCGATGTTCACTTCCAGTAAAATATCCTGGACGATCTCCATCCGGGAGGCTTCTTTTTCCAGGGCGACCAGCAGGCGCGGGCTGTCCACGCTCTGGATCAGGCTGGCCTTGCCCAGCACCTTTTTGATCTTATTGGTCTGCAAATGGCCGATGAAATGCACCGGCTTGCCGCAGTAGGCCCCGGCGTCCCAGTTGGCGCACAGCTCCTGGACGTGGTTCTCCCCAAACAGGTCGATGGGCAGCTGCGCGCTCAGGGCAATGGTCGCAGGGGTATGGGTCTTGCAGGCAGCGCACAGCTGGACCCCGGCCGGGTCCCGCCCGGCCTCACGGGCCGCGTCGTCCATTTTGCGGCGGATCTCCGCCACCGCCTGGGCCATTTGTTCCAGATTCCGTTCCGGCATAGGTATCCTCAATCCTCCTCCGTGTATTTTGCCCGCTCGCCGCCGATCAGTTTGGGGCGGGTGCGGGCGCACAGCAGGGCGGCCTGCCCGATGTGGTCCAGCGACAGCCGCACCGGCACCGCCACCCGGCGCAGGTGCATCCCGATCAGGGTGCCGCCGATGTCCAGGCCGGCGTGGGCCCGGATCTCTTCCACCGCCACCGGGTGGGCAAAGCGCTTCCAGCAGGTGGTGGCCCAGCTGCCCCCGGCGTGGGGCCGGGGCACCACGCACACTTCCTCCCAGCCGTAGGCCCGGGCGGCCTCCCGCTCCAGGATCAGGGCGCGGTTCAGGTGCTCGCAGCACTGGGCCGCCAGCCAGACGCCCCGCTCGGCCAGCACCGGCGCGATCCCCTCGTACACCGCCTGCGCGGCCTCCAGGCTGCTGTCGTGGCCGATCTGCCCGCCCACGATCTCGCTGGAGGAGCACCCTACCACGAACACGTCCCCTTTCTGCAGGCCGGCCACCGCCAGCAGCTCCACCGCTGCCTGCCGGGCCTGCCGGGTGATCTGTTTCTTTTCTTCTTCGGTCATATCACGATACGCCTCGATTCTTAAAATCTGAAATATGTCATGCCCTCCCCGGCGCCGGGCAGGTACAGCCGGTTGCCGCTGGGGGCCAGGGCCCAGCCCTCCGCCCCGTCGGAGACATAGTCCTCTTCCAATACGCCGTCGGGGGCGTAGCTCTGGGCCAGGGGGCTGGCGGCATGGAACAGCCTGCGCTGGACGCTGCGGGGCAGCCTGGCGGCAATGCCGCGCAGGCCGGGTTCGGCGGCCCGGCTCTCCAGCCAGTCCGCCCGGGTCCAGCGGTAGCCCACATAGACCGTCCCGTCGGGGCCGGCCGCCAGGGCGCCGGGATAGCCGGGCAGCTGCCCCGCAAAGAGGGCGCAGCCCCGGCCCCCGGCGGTCAGCTCCCGGGCCCCGGTATCCACCGCCCAGATGCAGCGGCTGCCCAGGTCGGCGGCGTAGAGGGTGCCGCCGTCCGGCGAGACTGCCAGCCCCGCCGCACCCGCCAGGCCGCCCAGCACCCGCTGGACGCTGCGGTCCGCCGGGTCGTATACATAGACCCAGCCGGTGGCGGTGTGGCCCATCAGCTCGGCCCGCAGGGCGTCCTCCAGGCTGCCGGCCCGGGGGGTGAAGTCTGCCGCCTCGGTAAAGTAGATCCTGCCGTCGGGGCCGGCCGCCACCGCCGCCGGGTAGGCCAGGGGCCGCCCGTCGATCTGGGTGACCACCTGCTGCACCGACGCCCCCCAATCGTCGTGGGAGGCGCGGCACAGGGCTCCGCCCGTCCCGGTCAGCAGCGTGTACCAAATATCTCCCGCCGGGTCAAAGGCAAAGGAGGTGATGATCCCCTCTTCGGTCAGCACCGCCATCTGGGCGCTGCCGTCCTCCCGCATCCGCAGCAGGGCGCTGCCGCTGCCGGCGGCGGGTCGGGCGGCCATATACAGCCAGCCGTCCCGGACGGCCACCCCGTCCGGGGTTAGATAGCCTTCCAGCGGCAGGGCCGCCGTCTCGGTGACGGTGTGGGCTGCGGCCTGTTCCGCCGCGGCGGGGAGGGTGTAGCTGCGGGGCTCGGCCTCGATGGGGCGCAGGCCCAGGGTGTAGACCAGCCCCACTGCCGTGGCCGCGGCAAACACTGCCGCCACGATCTGGAACCGGTGCAGGATGTAGGCCCGCCGGGCCTGGCGCTGGGCCTCCCGGGCAGCCCGGCGGCGGGCCTCTTCGGCGTGGGCCGCCTGGGCCTGCCGGGACCAGCGGTTCATCCACCGGGACACCCCCGGCCCAAAGGCCAGCAGGGCGATGAGGAGGATCAGCAACAATTCAGTCAATCCCAAGCGCATGGGCAGATATCCTTTCTGTTTTCCGTATCTCGTTCGGGGCATCCCCAGTATACAGCATACCGGGGTCGGGATGCAAGATGGAGGTATCTTTTCCAAAGGATTCACCCATTGTTCACACTTCTTCACATTTTCCGTATTATTATAGAGGTATCATGTATATGTGGCAGTATGGCTGCACGGCAGCCGTTTGATTATAAGAAATGGAGGACCCCCGCCCTATGGCTAAAATTCTGATCGTCGATGACGAACCCCGCATCCGGGAATTGATCCGGGAGCACCTGCAATATGCGGGCTACACCTGCGAGGAGGCCGCCGACGGCTCGGCGGCCCTGGCTCAGGTGACCAGTTCCAGCTTCGACCTGGTCATCCTGGACCTGATGATGCCCTTTATGGATGGGATGACCTGCCTGCGGGAGATGCGCGGCCGCCACATCAACACCCCCGTCATCATCCTGACCGCCCGCGGCGAAGAATACGACAAACTGGCCGGCCTGGAGGCCGGCGCCGACGACTATGTGGTCAAGCCCTTCTCCCCCCGGGAGCTGGTGGCCCGGGTGCGGGCGGTGCTCAACCGCACCCTTGCCCACACCGACACCGCCGCCTCCGTCATGACCTTTGGGGAGCTGGCCATCGACACGGCCAGCCACACCGTCCGGGTCAGCGGCGAGGAAGTCAGCCTCACCCCCAAGGAGTTCGACCTGCTGGTCTTTCTGGCGTCCAACAAGGGCATTGCCCTCTCCCGGGAGAAGATCCTGCAAAAGGTGTGGAACTACGACTATTTCGGCGAGGACCGCACGGTGGACACCCACGTCAAGATGCTGCGGGGCCATCTGGGGGCCTGCCGCAGCTACATCGTCACGGTGTGGGGCATCGGCTACAAGTTCGACCCCGACGCCCGCCGGTAACGGGGGCGCGGTATGAAGCAGCAACGCCGGCCTTCGCCGGGCATCCGCGCCCAGCTGATGCTGTTTTTGTCCTTCATCTGCCTTTTGCTGCTGGGGATGTACTGGTTTTTGTCCACCCAGCTGCTGGAGCCCCTGTACAACCAGCGCATCGAGGCGCAGCTGGCCGGCCAGGCCGACGAGATCGTGGACCTCATCGCCCAGACCCAGGACGAGGGCACCATCATCTCCAGCTGGGACTTCGGCGTCCTGGTCGTGGACAGCTCCTTCCGCACCAAATTGTACGAGAGCCTTGCGGCCAACACCCAGCTGACCAACTTCTGCGTGGACATCTCCGACTCCACCCTGCGCAGCATCATCACCATCGAAAACCTCTACCCCTGCCTGCTGCACAACAGCACCCTGTCCGCCCGGTCGGACACCGGGTTCTCCTGGGACAAGTCCACCGTCATCGAGATGCGCCGGGCCTGCCGCGCCAGCGGCAGCTGGATGCAGGTGCTGAACACCAGCGGCGGCTCTTCCCAGGTGGTGGTGGGCCGCATGAGCCGGGGCGGGGATTATTCGGTCCTGGTGTCCACCAGCCTGGTCCACGTGGCCGAGGCCGGCCAGGTGCTGAGCGATATGCTGCCCATGGCGGCGGTGCTGGTGTTCGCCTTTGCCCTGGCGGCGGCCTGGCTGTTCAGCCAGTGGTTCACCCGGCCGCTGCGGGCCATGTCCGCGGCCGCCCGCCAGATGGCCCGGGGCAACTACGCCGTGCAGGTGGACGCCAACCGCCGGGATGAGCTGGGCGCCCTGGCCGAGGACTTCAACCAGATGGCCACCGAGGTCCAGCGCTCGGCCCAGATGCAGCGGGACCTGCTGGCCAACGTCTCTCACGACCTGCGCACCCCCCTCACCCTCATCAAGGGCTACGCCGAGACGGTGCGGGACATCACCGGGGACGACAAGGCCCACCGGGACGAACAGCTGAACATCATCGTGGACGAGGCCGACCGGCTGACCGCTCTGGTCTCCAGCGTGATGGAGCTGAGCAAGGTGACCAGCGGGGCCGACAAGTGCGAGCCGGTGCGCTTCGACATGGGCCAGCTGTGCGATGAGGTCAGCGAGCGGTACGACGCCGTCTGCGCCCAGAACGGCTGGACCCTGAAGCTGGAGATCCCCGACGCGCCCCTGGAAGTCTACGCCGACCCCGCCATGATCGAGCGGGCCCTGCACAACCTGCTGGGCAACGCCATGCACCACATCGGGCCCGACGGGGTGTTCATCCTGCGGGCCGAGCCCTGCGGCGAGGGGGTGCGGGTGGAAGTGGAGGACCACGGCCCCGGCATCTCCGCCGAGGACCTGCCCTATATCTTCGAGCGGTACTACCGCTCCCGTTCCGACGCCGGCAAGGCGGGCACCGGGCTGGGGCTGTCCATCACCAAGGCCATCTTCCAGCAGCACGGGTTCCGCTTTGGCGTCCAGAGCACCCCCGGCAAGGGCTCGGTGTTCTGGTTCACCATGAAAGCTCCGCCCACCGAAGAATAAATCCGAATCCCAACATGGAGGCCTTTATGCTCACCATCACAGTTGCACAGGACGGCAGCGGCCACTTTGCCACCATTGGCGAGGCGGTGCAGGCTGTCCCCTACGATACCCCCGCACGGATCCTCATCGGCCCCGGCACCTACCGGGAAAAACTTTTCTGCGAAAAGCAGGACATCACCCTGCAGGGGGCCGGCATGACCGAGACCCGCCTGGTGTGGAACGACGGCGGCAAGCTGCCCCACCCCGACGGGCGGCCCACCCACACTTTCCGCAGCTGGACCGCCTTTTTCAGCGGCGAACGGCTGACGGTGGAGGACATGACCATCGAGAACGACGTCGGCCCCGGCGCCCGGGTGGGCCAGGGCATCGCCGCCTATGTGGACAGCCGGCGGGCGGTGTTCCGCCGGGTGCGGCTGCTGGGCAGCCAGGACACCCTGTTCTGCGCCCCCCTGCCCGAAAAAGAACGGGAGAAAGACGGCTTCCTGGGCCCGCGGGTGTTCGTCCCCCGGCGGGCCAGCGCCCAGTATTACCAGGGCTGCCAGATCACCGGGGACATCGACTTCATCTTTGGCGGTGCGGACGCCCTGTTTGAGCAGTGCGTCCTCCGCTCGGCGGACAATCCCCCCGCCCACGGCGAGGCCCGGGGCTACGTGGCCGCCCCCTGCACCCCGCCCGAGGGCCTGGGCTTCGTCTTTTGGGACTGCGACTTTGTCTCGGACTGCCCGGCGGGTTCGGTCTATTTGGGCCGGCCCTGGCGGCCCTGCGGCAAGACTGCCGTCCTGGAATGCCGCCTGGGGGCCCACATCGCCCCGGCGGGCTTTTCGCCCTGGAACAACCGGACCGACTGGGACAAAGCCCTTTTCCTGGAGGAGGGCAACACCGGCCCCGGCGCCGAGGGCCGCACCGGCCCCCTCTCCCGCAGCCTGACCGCCGCCCAGGCCGGCGAGCTGCTGGCCCGCGCCCGGCGGCTCTGCCGTCCGGAATAAAGAAAGGAGGGCGCGGCCATGAACCGTATCCCCAATTGGCTCAAGTGGCTGGTGGTGGCCCTGGTGTTCGCCCTGATGGGGGCCGCCGTGCTGGCGGTCGACCGCCGGGCCTCCCGGGTGGATATGCCCGACCCGGACAACACCTTCGGCATCTACCGCGAGGCAGACGCCTGACCCCCGATACGCAGCATAAAAGGCGCCCGGCCAAAAGCCGGGCGCCTTTTCGCGCTGTATTTTCCAGAGGATGCTGTGCTCAGTCGCCCAGGTCGGCGCCGTTCGAGGCGATGACCTGCTTGTACCAGTAGAAGCTGTCCTTGCGGCTGCGGGCCAGGGTACCGTTGCCGTCGTTGTCCTTGTCCACGTAGATGAAACCGTAGCGCTTTTTCATCTCGCCGGTGGAAGCCGACACCAGGTCGATGGGGCCCCACATGGTGTAGCCCAGCACCGGCAGGCCGTCCTCGTCCACCGCCTTGATGAGCTCGCGGATGTGGGCCCGCATATACTCGATGCGGTAGCCGTCGTGGACGCTGCCGTCGGGCTCCACGGTGTCGTTGGCGCCCAGGCCGTTCTCCACAATGAAGAGGGGCTTCTGGTAGCGGTCGTAGAGGGTGTTCATGGTGGTGCGCAGGCCCTGGGGGTCGATGGCCCAGCCCCAGTCGCTGGTCTTGAGGTAGGGGTTCTGGACGCTGTCAAAGACGGCGTTGCCCTGGGCGCCCTCCTTGGCCAGCAGCTCCTTGTCGGTGGTCACGCAGCGGCTGGAATAGTAGCTGAAGGAGATAAAGTCCACCGTGCCCGCCTGCATGTCGGCCTCGTCCTCGGGGGTGCAGTCCAGATGGACGCCGGCCTTCTCCATCCGCTTTTTGGCCCAGACGGGGTAGGCGCCCCGGGCCTGGGCGTCGATGAAGAAGTAGTTGTCCCGGTCCGCCTCCAGCGCCGCCCAGACGTCGTCGGGGCTGCAGGTGCGGGGGTAGAACTGGCCGGCGGCCAGCATGCAGCCCACCATGGCCCCCGGCATCATCTCGTGGGCCAGGCGCACCGCTTTGGCGCTGGCCACGATCTCGTAGTGGGCGGCGCGGTATTTGACTTCGGTGGGGTCCTCGCCCTCTTCAAAGAGGATGCCCGCGCCCATGAAGGGCAGGTGCAGCAGCATATTGATCTCGTTGAAGGTCAGCCAGTATTTCACCTTGTCCTTGTAGCGTGCAAAGATGGCGGCGCAGTATTTCAGGTAGGCGTCGATCATCCGGCGGTCTTTCCAGCCGCCGTATTTCTTGATCAGGGCGATGGGGGTGTCAAAGTGGCAGATGGTGACCAGCGGCTCGATGCCGTACTTGCGGCACTCGTCAAACAGGCTGTCGTAAAAGGCCAGGCCCTCCTCGTTGGGGGTGTCGTCGTCCCCGTTGGGCAGGATCCGGGTCCAGGCGATGGACAGCCGGTAGCACTTGAAGCCCATCTCGGCAAACAGCCGGATGTCCTCCTTGTAGTGGTGGTACAGGTCGATGGCCTGGTGCGAAGGGTAGGCGTGGGCGCTGTCGCAGTCCAGCATCTTCATCTCGCCCCGCATGACCGGGAACCGGTCGGGCCCGTAGGGGATCACGTCCACGGTGGACAGGCCACGCCCGCCCTCATCGTACGCGCCCTCGCACTGGTTGGCCGCGGTCGCGCCGCCCCACAGGAAATTTTCAGGCAGTCCCATAGTTTGCATCCTCCTTGTTTCCAAAAAGCCCCCGGGGGTGCATCCTCCGAGGGCTGTGTGTTATGCCTTGGCCTTCTCGGTCTTATCCGCTTTCTTGGCTTTGGCTTTGTCCTCCGCCTTTGCCTTGGAAGCATCCGGCTCATCGCCCTCCACGGCGGCGGCCGGCTTGGACAGATCCAGGCTGCGGATCTTCTTGCGCAGAGGCAGGACGCTCTTGGGGTTGACCGACAGCTCGTCCACACCCATCCGCAGGAAGGTCTCGACCAGCGATTCGTCAGCGCCCAGCTCGCCGCAGATGCCCACCCAGATGCCATGCCGGTGGCCGGCGTCGATGGTCATCTTGATCTCGCGCAGCACGGCGGGGTGATGGGGGTTGGCAAAGGGCTCCAGCTTGGCGTTCTGGCGGTCCAGCGCGCAGGTGTACTGGGTCAGGTCGTTGGTGCCGATGGAGAAGAAATCGCACTCTTCGGCCAGGTCGTCGGCCACCAGGACGGCGGCGGGGGTCTCGATCATGGTGCCGACCTCCACCTCGCCCATCTTCTTGCCCTCGGCGGCCAGCTCCACCCGGCACTCGTCCAGGATGTTCTTGGCGTCGTGGAGCTCCCGCAGGCTGGTGATCATGGGGAACATGATGCCCAGGTTGCCGTAGGCCGAAGCCCGCAGCAGGGCCCGCAGCTGGGTCTTGAAGAAGTCCTTGCGGGTCAGGCAGATGCGGATGGCGCGGTAGCCCAGAGCAGGGTTCTCCTCGTGGTCCAGCTTCATATAATCCACCGTCTTGTCCGCGCCGATGTCGCAGGTGCGGATGATGACCTTTTTGGGCGCCAGGGTCTCGACCACCTGCTTGTAGGCCTCGAACTGGTACTCCTCGGTGGGGTAGTCCTTGCTGTTCAGATAGACGAACTCGGAGCGGAACAGGCCCACGCCGCCGGCGTCGTTCTGCTGGACCGCGCCCACGTCCCCGATGCCGCCGATGTTGGCGTAGACGTTGATGGTGGTGCCGTCCAGGGTGGTGTTGGGCTTGCCTTTCAGCTCCTGGAGCAGGGCCAGCTTCTTCTTGTCCTCCTGCTGGCGCTTTTGCAGGGTCTTGAGCAGGTCGGGGGTGGGCTCCACATAGACGCAGGCGTTGTAGCCGTCGATGACCGCCATCTTGCCGTCCCAGTCGTCGCTGATCTCCTTGCACTGGATCAGGGCGGGGATGTTCATGCTGCGGGCCAGGATGGCGGTGTGGCTGTTGGCGCTGCCCTCCCGGGTGACGAAGCCCAGCAGCAGGCTCTTGTCCAGGCGCACCGTCTCGGAGGGGGCCAGGTCCTCGGCCACCAGGATGGAGGGCTCGGTGCCCTGCATGCTGTCCACATCGGTCCCCTGCAGGATGTCCAGCATGGCCTGGGCGATGTCCATCACGTCGGCGCTGCGGGCCTGGAGGTAGGGGTCGTCCATGGCGGCAAAGACGGCGGCCTGGTTGGTGCCGGCGGTCTTGACGGCATACTCGGCGCACATCTTCTGCTTGGTGATGATCTCCCGGATGGCGTCCACAAAGTCGTCGTCCTCCAGCATCATGGCGTGGATGTTGAACACCTCGGCGATGTCCTCGCCGGCTTCGGCCAGCGCTTTTTCGTAAAGGGCGGTCTGCTGCTGGATCGCCTTCTGCTGGGCGTCCTCGAAGCGGAGCAGCTCCGCGCCGGTATCGGTCACGGGCGTGGTGGAAATGGTGGTATCCTTCTTCTTGTAGATCTTCAGCTTGCCGATGGCAATGCCGTTCAATACGCTTTTCCCGGTGCCTACCTGCATATCTTCTCGTCCTTTCTCCGCCGCATTCTCCTGCCGGGGCAGGGCCCGGCGGCTCTCCTTCAAAAAAGCCCCCGCAGATCACCGCGAGGGCTCAGGGTGTAATCCGAAAAACGCCTGTTACGCCTTCCATACCGCCGGCAAACAGCCTCTGCCGCGCCCGCCTGCATCCCGCAGGGAGGCGCCGCGCTCATGCACCCTGCATCCGGCCTGTCGGGGCAAATGTTTCAGCGTGTCGGGACTTTTCCGATCCGTCCGGGGGACGGTTCTCAGAGGTTCTCGGTCATGAACTTCTGGATGGCTTCGGCAGCAGCGTCCTCATCGTCACCCACGACCTTGATGGTAACGGTATCGCCCTGCTTGACGCCCATGCCCATGAGGGCCATCAGCTTGCGCATATCGCAGCTCTTGCCGTCCTTCTCGATGGTCGCGGTGCTGGCGTGGCCCTTGACGACCTTGACCAGCAGGCCAGCGGGGCGGGCATGGATGCCGCAGGCATCCTTAATGGTATACTGGAATTCCTTCATAGATCATTTCTCCTTACATTCGCATAAACTTGGCGGCAGCGCAGCTGCTCCTCAATCCATGTGCAGACAAGTGATACACACGTTTCGATACCATTATTATAAACCCTGCAGGAGAATTTTGCACCCTTTCATTTTGCCAATTTTTCGCTCAAATTTTTGTACTTTTTGAACAGAACATCCTGTAAGTCCTTTTTTCCGTCCTGCTTATCCCACAAAATGCCAAAGCAAAAACCCTGCCAAAAAAGTCCCGTCCAGCCGACATGTGCGGATGGACGGGACACATACAGGGAAATTTGGCGCTGAGAGTGTGCGAGGCCGCAAGGCCGAGTGCGCGGTTCAGCGCCAAATTTTGTCCCCAGGGGGATACCAGGGGGAAGGAATTTCTGTCCTGCGCAGCAGGCAGAAATGGGTCCCCCCTGGAGCGTG
>DXBJ01000052.1 GCA_019116585.1 Candidatus Faecalibacterium gallistercoris
AACCGGAGCGCTGCGCCAGCCGCGCCTTCGCTGCTTCGTCCACTGGACGCGCTTGGCGCAGCTGCCCCCTGGGGACAAAATTGAGCGCTGAACCGCGCACTCGCCGCAAGGCGGCTCGCACACTCTCAGCGCTCAATTTCCCTGTATGTGTCCCGTCCATCCGCACATGTCGGCTGGACGGGACTTTTTTGACAGTCTGGTGCGGCTTTCGGGCCGCGTTTTTATGGGCTGTTTTTGGGCCAGGACGCGATGCCCAGGGCGAAAAAACAGGCCCCGATGGCGTAAAAGGCCGGCCCGCTGCCCGACCAGGCGGCGAGCAGAAACAGGAAGCCCGCGATGAAATAGAGGATGCTGCCGAGGTTTTTCATACCTTTACCTCCATGAGGGGGACAAAACACAGGCTGCCGCACCGTGCGGCGGCTTTTATTTTTTGTCCTCTTTGCGGCGGGTGTGGCGGTCTGCAAAGTCCTGCCAGGCTTTGCCCCGCAGCAGCATGGCGGCGCACACCGCGGCCGCGGCGGCAATGAGGATGACGATCTCCATAGGAAAACCTCCTTTTTAGGTATGAGTGGCTTTGACGCGCTTTACCAGAAGCCAGATACCCAGCAACAGCGAAAAGGCGCCAAGGAAAATAAAAGCAGACCAAATCAAGTTCCAATAGGGAGAATGGACATCGAACAGGAACAACAGGAGTTGGTGCCAAAAAGACAGGCCGGTTGCAATAGCGAACAAATCAAACAGAACGTATGATCCGCCCATAAGATAGATCCAGCGCCACCAGCTGTTATGATGAAGGTTCTGAAAAAAGGTTACAATCCCAAGCAGGCAAAGGAAGGCCAGAATGCCCATCAGAGCAAAGTAAAACCAGCCTTTTTCCTCCATAACGGAAAGCCAGAACTGTGCGTAGGATACCCTGTCCACCAAACCCCAGATACGGTGCAGGTGGAACAGACCAAAGAAAATAAAAAAGAAGGGCTCAAAAAGTTTGATTTTATTCATAAATCTCACCTTTCGTTCCGGGCCCGGAGCTGCCAGAAGGCCACCGCGCTGGCGGCGGCCACGTTCAGGCTGTCCACCCCGTGGGACATGGGGATCTTGGCGGTGTAGTCGCAGCGGGCGATGGTCTCGGGGGCCAGGCCGTCCCCCTCGGTGCCCAGGATGAGGGCGAGGCGGGGCTCAGCCATCAGGGCGGGGTCGTCGATGGGGACCGAGCGGTCGGTCAGGGCCAGGGCCGCGGTCTTGAAGCCCAGGGCGGCCAGCCGCGCAAGGCCGGCCGCGGGCCAGTCGGCGGGGGAGGAGCCGATCTGGGTCCAGGGCACCTGGAACACCGTCCCCATGCTGACCCGCACCGCCCGGCGGCACAGGGGGTCGCAGCAGGAGGGGGTGACCAGCACCGCGTCGATGTGCAGCGCCGCCGCCGAGCGGAAGATGGCCCCGATGTTGGTGGAGTCCACGATGTTTTCCAGCACCGCCACCCGGCGGGCGTCCTGGCACAGGGCCTCCACCGGGGGCAGGGCGGGCCGGCGGAAGGCCGCCAGCACCCCGCGGGTGAGCTGGTAGCCGGTCAGCTGGGCCAGCATCTCCCGGTCCGCCGTGTAGACGGGGGCGCCGCCGCACCGGGCCAGGATGTCACGGGCGGGGCCGTCGATCTTCCGCCGCTCCATCAGGAGGGCCAGGGGCAGGGCCCCCGCGTCCAGCGCCCGCTGGATGACCTTGGGGCTTTCGGCGATAAAGACCCCCTTTTCCGGCTCCAGGCGGCTGCGCAGCTGGGCTTCGGTCAGCCGGGCAAAGACGTCCAGGGCCGGGAGCGAAAGGTCGGTGATCTCGATGATGTTGGGCATAGGGCCTCCTTACTGCGGTGTAAAGTCGTTTGCGCCCGAAAGGCCGTCCAGGTTCAGCATCCCCTCCAGGGCGGCGATGTCCGCCGAGACGTCCAGCGCGTCGGACTGGAACAGCTTGTCCAGCTGGTTTTCAAAGGCGGTGACCAGCAGGTTCAGCGAGCGCTCGATGCTCTGCTTGGTTTTGGTGATGTTTTCGCCGTCCACCCCCTGGCCGTCCAGCTGGGCGTAGGTGTGCAGCAGTTTGAGGGCGGTGGGCAGGTAGTAGCTGGTAAACTTGCGCAGCTGGTCCTCCTTGCCCGGGTCGGCCTCGGCCAGGGCAAAGATGCGTGCGCTGACCGTTTCCAGGCGGGCGGCCTTGTCCTGCAGGGCGGGGTCGGAGAGGGCCGCGCCCGCCTCGTGCAGCTGCCGCAGCAGCCGCTGGTGCTGGGTCTCCCCGGCGGGGTCGGGCTGGGGGGCCTCCTCCTGGGCGGGCGGGGCGGGGATGGGGGCGTCGCCCCGCACCACCAGAAAGCCGGTGCGGTTGTCGATGTAGGCGTCCGCCCCGAAATAGCCGTGGTCGATGGCGTTTTCCAGCGCTTTGCGGCCCTCTTTTTCGGTCAGGCCCGCCGCCGCGAACAGCTCGTCCAGGGGGATGTTGTCCCGGCCGCCCACCACCTTGTCCAGCCGGCGCTCGGCCCGCAGGCCCCGCTTGAGCAGCAGGCTGAGGGCCAGCGCGCCGCCGCCGCCCACGATCTGGGCGATGTTGGCGACCAGGTCCTCAAAGGCCCAGCCCACCCAGCCGCCGGCATAATGGGCGGCCGTTGTCAGGGTGG
The DNA here is from genome assembly GCA_019116585.1 of Candidatus Faecalibacterium gallistercoris. GTDB lineage: Bacteria > Bacillota > Clostridia > Oscillospirales > Ruminococcaceae > Faecalibacterium > Faecalibacterium gallistercoris. The sequence goes on from DXBJ01000052.1 coordinate 2,654, forward strand.
AGATGCTCTCCGGCAGGCTGACCACCCCCACGAACAGCAGGATGCCGCCCAGCACGGTGCACCAGCTGATGAGGCGCTGGCGGCGGTTTTTGGCTTTCTGCTGCTCGGCGGTGGGCCGGTCGTGGGCCTGGTAGCGGGCGCCGTAGTCGTAGGGGGCGCCCGGCCCGGCCTGCCTGTCTGCGCCGGGACGGGTGTCCTCGGGGCGGAAATCGGCGGCATAGCGCCTGTTTGCTTCAAAAGCCCGCTGCTCCCGTTTTTCGGCGTCCTTATCGATGGCCCGCAGGATGAACAGCAGCACCGCCAGCCAGGGCGCGAGGCCCAGCAGGATCAGCAGGGCGATGATGGGGATGCGGGCAAAATAATGTTTGTGTTCTGTTTGCATGATACCCTCCCGGCGCGGCGGCAGATCAAAAAAACGGGCCGCGCTCCCCTTTATTGTAGCAGAGCGCGGCCCGTTTGTTAAGGCTTTCTTATAAGAGACTGGAAATTTCAAGCCTGTCCGGCCCGTTATTTCATGAGGGCGCAGACGGCGTCGGCGTAGGCGACGGGGTCGTCCACCGGCAGGCCCTCGATCAGCTGGGCCTGGGCGTAGAGGATCTGGCTGTACTGGTTCACCTTGTCGGTATCGCCGGCCTCCTGGGCGGCCTTCAGGACGGCAAAGACGGGGTGGCCGGCGTTGATCTCCAGCACCTTGTCGCTCTTCACGTCCTCGCTGCCGGGCTGGCGGGACAGCACCTTTTCCATCTCGATGGACAGGGGGCCCTCCGCCGACAGGCAGACGGGGTGGTCCTTCAGGCGGGTGGAGACCTTGACCTCCTTGATCTTGCCCTCCAGGGCGGCCTTCATGGCGTCAAACAGGGCCTTGTTCTCGGCGGTGGCCTCCTCGGCGGCTTTCTTCTCGTCGTCGGACTCCAGGCCCAGGTCGCTGCCGTTGATGTTCTTGAACTCAACGGTGCCGTCCTTGCCCTCGGCGTCCTTGCGGGGGAAGCTGTGCATGATCTGGAAGCAGAACTCGTCCACGTCCTCGGTCAGCAGCAGCAGGTCATAGCCCTTGTCCAGCACCAGGGAGGCGGTGGGCAGCTTGGCCAGCCGGTCGGCAGAGTCGCCGGCGGCGAAGTAGATGTACTTCTGTTCGGCGGGCATCTTCTCGACGTACTCTTCCAGGGTGACCATCTTTTTCTCTTTGGCGGAGTAGAACAGCAGCAGGCCCCGCAGCAGCTCGGTGTGCATCCCGTAGTCGGAATAGACGCCGAACTTGATCTGGCGGCCGAACTCCTTCCAGAAGCTCTCGTACTTCTCCCGGTCGTTGACCAGCATGGCGTTCAGCTCGTTCTTGATCTTCTTTTCCAGGGCATTGTGGATCAGCTTGAGCTGGCTGTCCTTCTGGAGGGTCTCGCGGCTGATGTTCAGGCTCAGGTCCTGGCTGTCCACGATGCCCTTGACAAAGCTGAAGTAATCGGGCAGCAGGTCGGCGCACTTTTCCATGATGAGGACGCCGGAGGCGTAGAGGGCCAGGCCCTTTTCGTACTCCTTGGTGTAGAAGTCGTAGGGGCGGTGGGCCGGCACAAAGAGCAGGGCGTTGTAGTTGGCGGTGCCCTCGGTGCGGCTGACGATGACCCGGGCGGGGTCGGCGTAGTCGCTGAAGTGGTTCTTGTAGAACTCGTTGTACTCCTCGTCGGTGACCTCGCTCTTCTGCTTTTTCCAGATGGGCACCATGCTGTTCAGGGTTTCCAGCTCGGTGTATTCCTCCCACTCGGGCTTGTAGTCCTCGGGCTTGGGGTCGGGTTCCGGCTTCTGGCGGCTCTTGGTCCGCTCCATCTGGATGGGGTAGCGGATGTAGTCGCTGTACTTTTTGACGATGGCGGCCACGCCGTACTCCGAGACGTAGTTGTCGTAGTTCTCGGTATCGGTGCCGGGCTTGATGTGCAGGATGATGTCGGTGCCGGCGGTCTCCTTTTCGGCGGGGGTGATCTCATAGCCCTCCACGCCGCTGGACTCCCACTGCCAGGCCTCGCTGCTGCCGTAGGCTTTGGAGATGACGGTGACATGGTCGGCCACCATGAAGGCGGAGTAGAAGCCCACGCCGAACTGGCCGATGATGTCGATGTTCTCGTCGGTGTTTTCGGCCTTGAAGTCCTGGCTGCCCGAGTGGGCGATGGTGCCCAGGTTCTGCTCCAGCTCGGCCCGGGTCATGCCGATGCCGTTGTCCGAGACGGTGAGCATCCGGTTGTCCTTGTCCAGGGTCAGCAGGATGCGGAAATCGTCCCGGTTCATCCCCACCGAGGTGTCGGTCAGGCTCTTGAAATAGAGCTTGTCGATGGCGTCGGAGGCGTTGGAGATCAGCTCCCGCAGGAAGATCTCCTTGTTGGTATAGATCGAGTTGATCATCAGGTCCATCAGCTTTTTGCTTTCGGCCTGGAACGGCTGCATTGCCATAGCAAAAACCTCTTTTCTTCACAGAGAGCGTTAGCACTCAAATATTCCGAGTGCTAATATACACCGTTTCGGGCAAAAAATCAAGAGGCGGGGGCCAGCCTTCATAAAAAGTTTAAAAATCCCCTTTTCCGGCGGCCCGGCCTGCGGTACAATAGACACAGCAGCAAACTGTTCTGGGAGGTAGAAACTATGAAGATCGAACAAGTGGCGGTGGAGGGCGCGGTCCTGACCGTCTATCTGCGGCAGCCGGCCGAGGCCATGCCCCTGGCCGCGACCCGGCCGCTGGTGCTGGTGGTGCCGGGCGGCGGCTACGAACACGTCAGCGCCCGGGAGGCGGACCCGGTGGCGGTCCGTTTTCTGGCGGCGGGGTACCACGCGGCGGTGCTGGAATACGGCGTAGGGGAGCAGGCCCGGGACTACCGGCCCTTCCGGCAGATCGACGGGGCCCTGGCCCTGCTGCGGGAGCGCGCCGCCGAATGGGGCATCCGGCCGGACAAGATCGCGGCCTGCGGCTTTTCGGCCGGGGGGCACCTGGCCCTGGCCTCGGCGGTGCTGCCCCTGCCCGGCCAGACGTCCTGGGCCGGGCGGCAGCGCCCCAACGCCCTGATCCTGTCCTATCCGGTGGTGACGGCGGGGCCCTATGCCCACCGGGGCAGCTTCGAGGCCCTGAGCGGCGCCCATGACCCGGCCGCCCACCTGGCCTTTGGGCTGGAGGACAAGATCGGCCCGGACACCCCGCCGGTGTTCCTCTGGCACACCATGGACGACGAGACCGTGCCGGTGGAAAACAGCCTGATGCTGCTGGGCGCGCTGCAGAAGGCGGGGGTGCCCTGCGAGGCGCATCTGTTCCCCCACGGGGTGCATGGGCTGAGCGTGTGCACCGCCGAGGTGAACACCCCGCAGCCCCACGCCGGGCGCTGGTTTGCCCTGGCGGCCGAATGGCTGGCCGAGGTGTTCGACTGGAACTTGGGAAATGCGTAAATGCGATGAAAAATTTGTGCAAAACGGTTGACATAGACAAACTCTTCTTATATACTATGGGGTAGAGAACACATTCCACCGGACAAAACCGGCGCGGCGGATGCCCGCCGGGACGCATCACTCAGGAGGAAAGCCAATGGGCCTGTCGGAAACAGAACGCGAACATCTCCGCTGCATTCTGCAGCAGTACGAGGAGGACCCCCGGGTGCTGGAAATGGACCAATACATCCAGCACGGCTGCGTGACCACCTATCAGCACTGCCGGAATGTGGCGCGGGTGAGCTTCTGGATCAACCGGCGCTTTCACGTGGGGGCGGACGAGACCGCCCTGGCCGTGGGCGCCCTGCTGCACGATTTTTATCTGTATGACTGGCACTGCGCCGGCCGTTTCCAGCATTGCCGGGGGCTGCGCACCCTGTTCAAAATGCACGGGTTCATCCACCCGCTGCTGGCCCGGGAGAACGCGGAGCGGTGCTTCGCCCTCAGCCCCAAGGTGGGCAACATCATCCGCAGCCATATGTGGCCGCTGACGCTGTTCCACGCCCCTTCCAGCCGGGAGGCGGTGATCGTCTGCATCGCCGACAAATACTGCGCCGTCCTCGAGGCGGTGTACCGCAACCGGCAGAAAGCCATCTGCGCCTAACAGCGTGTCGCAAAAGCGCCACGCTTTAGGGGGAACCCATTTCTGCCCGCATACGCGGGTCAGAAATTCCTTCCCCCTAATATCCCCCTGGGGACAAAATTTAGCGCAGAACCGCGCACTCGCCGCAAGGCGGCTCGCACACTCTCTGCGCTAAATTTCCCTGTATGTGTCCCATCCATCCGCACATGTCGGCTAGATGGGACTTTTTTGACAGTCTGTTTGGTGCCAGAACGTTGACAAAAAGCGCAGCTTGCGCTATACTAAATACAGAGAAGGGTGCTGCCGGACAAACGGTAGTTCCCCGTGTTTGGTTAAAGAAGTAACCGCACAAGTTGGGAAGCTGGGCGGTTATTTCTTTTTGTTTTGTGTTAAATGGCAAGCCCCCGCTTCTCTCATGGGAAAAGCGGGGGGCTTTTTTACAGTTTTTTGTAGCCGGGAGGCTCGTCGGCGGCGCAGCGGCGCTCCATCAGCCAGGTGTCCAGCCAGCGGCCGTGGCAGTCCCGGGCGATCCGCTCCCGGCGGCCCACCTCCCGGAAGCCGCATTTGCGGTGCAGCCGGTAGCTGGCCTCGTTGTCCTGCAGGACGGTGGACTGCAGCGTCCAGTAGCCGGCCTGCTCGGCGGCGGCGCACAGGGCGCTCAGCAGGTGGCAGCCGTAGCCACGGCCCCGGTAGCGCTCGCCCACATAGATGCTCACTTCCGCCACGCCCCGGTAACACCACCGCATGTTCACCCGGGACAGCACCGCCCACCCGGCGATGGCCCCGTCCGGGGCCAGGATCACCAGCCGGCACTCCCGAATGTGGGAGGCGTCCCAGGCGCGGTAGGGCGGGCAGGCCGTCTGGAAGGTGGCGTGCTCGGTGGCGATGCCCTCCCGGTAGATCTCGGCCACCGCGGGCCAGTCGGCGGGCTCCATGGGGCGGATCAGCATACATTCTTCTTCCATTGGATCGTCAATTCTTTCGTATCAAGATTGGCCCGTCAGCTCTGCTTCGGTGACGTAGCCGGAGGCGATCACCTTGGCCCGCATCGCTGCGTACAGCTCGGCCTCGGTGGTCTTGACATAGGGGTCGACGAACACCACGCCGACGCCGAACAGCAGCAGGCCCAGCAGGTTCCATCCAAAAAAGGACAGGTCCAGCACAAAGATGTTCCACTTTTCGCCGTCGGTCATCATGGTGCAGATCTCAAAGGCGCGGTCGGCGGTCAGGTCGGGGTTCTCGGCCAGAAGGAAAGGGATGAAGCGGTACTGGTAGCTCTTGACGATGCCGGGGATGATGAGCAGCAGGCTCCACAAAAAGACCTTCAGGTTCATGAAAAACATGACCCCCACCGTGTTCCAGTAGCCGCGGGTAAAGCCCGAGAAGAGGACGCCCAGCGAGGCGGGGCCGGACCGGTTCTCGGTCAGGTAGCGGGCCTGGCCCACCTGGATCACCGGCGTGACCAGGATGCCCCAGCACAGCACGGCGGCCAAAAGGAGCAGCAGGGCAAAGACGCCGACGCCCAGGATGATGGGCAGCAGCAGCGGCACCAGCGCGGAGAAGGGGAACCCGGCGCTGCCGGCGATGGAAGCAGCGCCCTCCGGCAGGCCGGACGGGGCGCTGTCGGCGCCAAAACGATAGTTCAGGTTGAAGTCGCCCCCGCACAGCAGGGAGACGATCAGGCAGGCCAGAAAGACCCGCCAGTAACTGCGCCGCAGGATGTCTTTGGCGTTGGCTTTCAGCAGGGCGCGCGTCCACATAGAGCAGACCTCCTTTTCAGGTTGCAGAAAAGCTCGGTTTGTTTCGTTCGGTGGACTTCAGTATAGCAGATTTTTGCCGAAAGCACAATGGCGGCGTCGAACCGCAAAAGTTTTTGACAAGAAGGGCCGGACAGGGTACAATAGAAAAAACTGGCCTCGCGGCCGGTTCTGCTTTTACGGCAGGGAAAGGAAAGACCCATGACGTCCAAGATCAAACAGACCCTCTGCACCGCTGCGGCGGGGGCGATGCTGGCGGCCCTGCTGGCCGCGCCGGCCCAGGCGGCCGCGCCCCATCTGACCCCGGACTCCACCGTGGCCGAACTGCACGGCAACGAAGGGATCGTGGGCTCCGGCTTTGACAGCTGGGACCGCGGCACCCTGCTGCCGGAACAGCCCTGGGAGTACCCCCGGTGGAGCCTGCGCCGGTACATCGGCGCGCCGGTGGACGACGCCGTCGCCGCCCTGAACCTGGTCATCGACAACTACAACCAGGGGGTGCAGGTGACCTACCCCCTCTACATGGCGGAGGAGATCGCCGCCGACCCCACCCGGGCCTCGGCCGAGCTGTATTATTTCCCGGCAAAACAGCCGGGGGCCCGGTACGCCCTGGTCCTGTCCGGCAATATGATGGAGCGCACCGCCCGGATCAAGGAGGGGTGCAGCGCCGTGGCCCAGCTGCATGAAATGGGGTATGCGGCGTTCATCCTGAACTACCGGGTGGGCCGGGAGCTGAAGGACAACGCCAACTACCAGGACCTGGTGCGGGCGGTCCAGTACATCACCGCCCACGCCGGCGAGCTGCAGGTGGACCCGGA